>NZ_AP018448.1:311785-623571 GCF_030294945.1 Streptomyces graminofaciens
GCCGTACCGCTGACCGCGCTGGAGTGACGTAACACACCAGGAATCAGCCTTTATGAGGATGTGCTTACTGAAGCCAGGAGTCAGGCCTGCGGCAGCAATAGGCCCCGCTTCCACCCGATGCCTGATCCCCGCCTTCTGGTTCAGTCCTGAGCAAGAGTCGCGCGGGCATCGCCCGCGGAGCGCCGTACTGCGGTGTCGGTCAGTTTCTTGACCCTGTCTGCGGGTACCGGGAGGCCCGGGGTCTCGGAGAACCAGCGCCACTTCTCCGCGTCGGTCAGCCCCGCGGGCTGTGCGGGCAGGTACGGCTGAACGTAGACGGGGGTGCCCGGCTCGCTGCGCCAGCTGTCGGCGAGGCTTCCGGTGTCCACGGCGTCGTAACCCAGCGCGTCCAGAAGCTCAGCCACCTGCGCCTTGGCGGTCGCGTCGTCGCCTGCGACGGGCAGCGCACTGCGGTCGTCGGCGCCGACGGGCCGGGCGGACCTGAACAGGCGGACGAAGTCGATGTTGTTGATGGCTTTGACCACCTGGGAGTCGGCCAGGTGCCGCTGGACCAGGGCGCTGGAGGTCTGCTCGCCGGCGTCGAGCTCGGCGATCCGGTCGTCGCGCTCGGGGTAGTAGTTCATGGTGTCGATGACGGTCTTGCCGGCCAGGGCTGCGGCGGGGAGCTGCTGGTAGGTGTTCAGCGGAACGGTCGCCACGACCAGGTCGCCGGCCTCTGCAGCCTCCGTGGGTGTGGCCGCGCGTGCGTGCTCGCCGAGTTCGGCGACAAGGTCGGTGAGGGTCTCGGGGCCGCGGGAGTTGCTCAGTACGACATTCAGGCCGGCGGCGACGGCTAGACGGGCCAGTGCGCTGCCGATGTTGCCGGCGCCGATGAGTCCGAGGGTCTTGGCCATGGCTCATGTCTCCATTTCGGTGGGTAGAAGTGGGAATCGCGATGTGAGATTTCGGCTGCGCGGGCTCACGCCTCTGCCGTGGGCCACGGCTGACAACTGATCCAGGCGGCGCCGTCGGGGAAGAGGACGGCGACGGCGAGATCGGCGGGTTTTCCCCTGGTGTGTCTGCGGGCGTACTGCGGTGCCATGGCCTGCAACTGCCGACGGTCGTGCTGTGGCTGGGTCTCGGCCACGGTCAGGTCTGCTTGCGGTCGGACGTGTTGACGATGACACCACTGTCCTGCCCCAACCGGCGCGGCAGGGTTCGCGTCGTGAGGACCGCTGCCGCCCCGCCAGGTCCAGCGCCCGCAGGTCGCTGTCGCGGCCGAGGGGTGATGCGCAGAGATCGACTCCGGCGTCACTGCTGCTCGGCCGGCGCCTGGACCGAGCCTCGTCACTGATGTCGAACTCGACGGCGATCGCGGACGACAGTCTCCTGTCGGCCCCGCTGACGGTCGCCGCTGGCGCGACGTTGGTGTCGTGACAACGACCGCGGCCCCCTCCTCGGCGAGCCGCTCGGCCGTGGTCGGCCGATACCAGGCACGCCGTCAGCAATGACGCTCCTCTCGGCCTGCAGACGCCCCATGGTTCTCCCCCTCGCTGCACTGAAGCGCCATTTTTGAACCATTGGCTTCTTGATGAAACTTGGTGTCACATTGAGAACTGTAGCTCATTATTGCGGGTTGAGTTCAAGGGTGAGGTAGGATCGCGGGGTGACTGGAGCAGCACGTACGAGCACGAGAGACATCGCGCGGGCCGCCATCCGGTCGGAGCTGGCCCACGTGGCCTTCGACCTGTTCCGCCGTGAGGGCTTCGAGAAGGTCACCGTCAACGACCTGGCCGCGGCCGCCGGAGTGTCCCGCAGCACTTTCCTGCGCTACTTCGGCAGCAAGGAGGATGCCGTCCTCGGCGCCGTTGACGCTCAGGGCGAGCAGATCGCCGATGCCGTACGGGCCCGGCCAGCCGACGAGGACGACTGGACGGCATTGCGGCGCGCACTGGACATCGTCATCAGGCCCCACCGCCAGGACACGGACGGCGCACTCGCAATGTCCCAGCTGATCATGCAGACGCCCGCACTGTGTGCCCGCAGCCAGGAGAAGCAGAACGGCTGGCGCCCCGCCATCGCACAGGCGCTCGCCGAACGCGACGACCCGGCGCGGCCTCCCACCCTGGGCCCTCTGGTGCGCGCCGCCGCCGCGGTGGATTGTCTGAACATCGCGGTCAACCACTGGACCGCCTCCGACGGCCGCTGCGACCTCGACGACCTGCTCGACGAAGCCTTCGCCGCACTCGCCCCGCGCTGAACAAGACGGATCGGATCGGAGGACCGGAGTCGCACGCACGGACGGCGCCCCACTCGATGCCGTGGTGCGCGCCGCCGATTGGTCGATCAGCCGGCGGATGACAGCGGGCGGCTCGAGGTTGCAAGAACGGTCGATGCGGGCGGCCGTCGACGGGCCTTCCGGACCCACGACCGACGCGCGTGCGGGCCGCGACAGCCAGCGCCGCAGCAACCGCCCCACAGTTCGGAGGTAAGACCCTGGCGCGCCACTCCCCGGCGGGCACCGGCCCGCCTGCACCGACAGCGCACGGGCCATAGCCGGAGCCCGCCTTGTCGGCAGACGCGTTCGGAGCCATCGTGGGCTATGACACTTACGACAAAACGGTCAGGATGATCACCATGGGTGTCACATTCGATCGGCTCGTTTGATGAACGGCTCGATACGCTCTGCCGTGTCCTGGCCCGTCGCGTTCCCACGCTGGAAGCTCTTTGCGACACGGTCCTGGAGACACTGCGGACCGAGTCCCGGGCCGATGACATAGCACTGCTCATCGCTCGCACCCGGGCCCTCCACCAGGACCATGTCGCCTCCTGGGAGATCCCCGGTGATCCGGCTGCCGTAGCCGAGGCTCGCAAGCGTGCCTCCGACTGCCTCACGGCATGGGGGCTGCAGGAGTCCGCCTTCGTGACCGAGCTGGTGGTCAGCGAACTGGTCACCAACGCCATCCGTCACGCCGCCGACCCGATACGGCTCCGGCTGATCAAGGACCAGTCGCTGATCTGCGAAGTCTCCGACGGCAGCAGTACGAGCCCGCATCTGCGCCGGGCACGCCTGTCCGACGAGGGCGGCCGGGGCCTTTTCCTTGTCGCCGAGTGCACCGAACGCTGGGGCACTCGCCACACCCACGACGGCAAGATCATCTGGGCCGAGCAGCGTCTCGTGCCCTCCCCCGTATGAACGGGATTCAGTGCACAGACGTGAGCTGTTGCATCAGCCTACGTACCGGCACGCCAGATTTCAGCGAGGCATGTGCGCCTCGCCTGTCTGACGAGTGGAGGCACTCCTGCCACCAGGGCGACACCATGGCAATGGCCTGTTGCGGGTCGAGGCGCATGTCCATGGCCGGCCGCATTGGTCCCGCCAGGTAGGTGACCGCATCACCCAGCGTCATCACACCATCGGCCCCGACGAAGCTGCGGCCGTTGCCGCAGCGGGCGGTTGGTCGGAGAGCTGGCCGTCCTGGACTCCCCACATGCGCACCGCCCCGCACGGCGGGGAGCAGCCCGCAACCAACCCCCCGCCGCCCCGGCCTCCCCGGAAAGACGACCTCGCCCTGTCCGGGAAGACCGGCTGCGGCAGATGAACCCGAGGCCACGGCCCTGCCTTCAGGACGACCCGGCTTACAGCCAGCGAGGACCGGGCCTGGCCTCAGTAGCGTCTCTGCCGACTCTCCGTACCGTCGGCGCCGGGGGCCAGCGGCCACCACGTGGCGTGCTTCCGGGGGGAGACACCAGCGGGACCAGTGTCCGGGTCAGCGGCTGTTCCCGTGGCAGTCGCGCGGGGCGGCATCTGAGGTATCCGGGTGGGGCGAGCCATGCGCCGCCTGTCGAGACCGAGCCGAGGCGAACAGATCTCGGGTCGGGCGTCCATCCACGGGCTTCCCGACCAGACACTCACGCCGGCCCCGTACACGCCAGGGCGGGTACGGGGCCAACGATCTGCGGGAGTGTCTCAGCATCAGTCCGTTGACATGGCGGACAGCATGGCGGCCGGGTAGCGGCTGCCGGCGGAACCCTGGGGCAGGATCGTCGTGATGTGCTCGAGGTCGGCGTCGGTGAGTTCGACGTCGACGGCACCGGCGTTCTCCTCCAGGCGCGCGGCATTGCGGGTACCGGGAATCGGAACCACGTCGTCACCCTGTGCGAGCAGCCAGGCCAGTGCGAGCTGGGCGGTGGTGATGCCCTTGGCGGCGGCGAGCTTCTTCAGCTGCTCGGTCGCGTGCAGGTTGTACGTATAGTTCTCGCCCTGCCAGCGCTCGTCCCAGCTGCGCATGTCGTCCGCCGGGTACTCGGCGGCGGGCTTGACCACGCCGGTGAGAAAACCGCGGCCCAGCGGGGAGTACGGGACCAGGCCGATACCCAGCTCCCGGAGTACCGGCAGGGTCTTTTCCTCCACCTCACGTTCGAAGATCGAGTACTCGAATTGCAGAGCCGTGACCGGGGTGACGGCGTGGGCGCGGCGGATGTACTGCGGGCCGACGTTGCTCAGGCCGAAGTACTTCACCTTGCCCTCGGCGATCAGTTCGCCGACGACACCCGCGACCTCCTCGACCGGCACCTCGGGGTCGGAGACGTGCTGGTAGAAGAGGTCGATGTAGTCGGTCTGCAGGTAGCGCAGGCTGTTCTCGGCGACCTTGCGGATGTTCTCCGGTCGGCTGTCGAACCCCGCACCGATCTGTTGCGCGGTCATGTCGTAACCGAACTTGGTGGCCAGGACCACCTCGTCACGGAAGTCCTTCACAGCCTTGCCGAGCAGGATCTCGTTGCTGCCCGTGCCGACGCCGTACAGCTCGGCGGTGTCGAAGAAGTCGATCCCGAGTTCGTGCGCACGACGGATGGTGGCGATGCTCTCCTCCTCGTTCGAGGAGCCGTAGGCGAGGGTCATCCCCATGGTGCCGAGTCCGAGCGCGGAGACACGAAGACCTTGGGAGCCCAGGTTGCGGTGGTGCATGAGTTTGCTCCATACGTAGCTGTCAGCCAGGCGTCGTCAAACCAGACTGTTTGGTTTGAGTTTAGACGTCAGCCGTCCACAATGCCAAACCAAACAGTTCGGCCACTTATCCTGGTCGTATGCCTCGCCCAACCACCGACCCGACCGCCGAGCCCGCTGCCCCGGAAAGCGCCGACTCAACCCGTGAACGCATCGTCACCGCCGCCACGGATGAGTTCGCCCGTCACGGAATCGCCGGTGCCCGGGTGGACCGCATCGCCAAGCAGGCCAGGACCAGCAAGGAACGCGTCTACGCGTACTTCCGCGGGAAGGAGGCGCTCTACGGCCACATCGCAGCCAAGGAACTGACCGAGCTCGCGGAGGCCACCAAAATGGATCCGGGCGACCTGCCCGGCTACGCGGGCCGTCTCTTCGACCACTTCACGGCCCGCCCCGATCACCACCGCCTGATCACCTGGGGACGCCTCGAACTGGCCGACTCGGCTGTCGTCGACACCGACGCCGATCCCACAAGGGCGGCCATCGCCCGCAAGCTCGACCAGCTCCGGCAGGCACAGCAGGCCGGACATCTCGACCCCGCATGGGACCCGGTCGATGTCCTCGCCCTGGTCAACCAGATCGCCACGACGTGGGCGGCTCAGACCGAGATCGGCGCCGCCGCCGAACAGGCCGCGGACCCGTCCGTCGCCGCTCGCCGTGCCGCAGTGGTGGCCGCGGTCGAACGTCTCTTCCCACGCGTGAAGCGGTCACAACCCGGCTGACCGTTTCGGGGATCGGCTACTCGACGCTGTGCACTCACCGCCACGACGCCCGGGGACGGCAGTGCCCTGACCGCGGCACTTGTTCTACGGCCGGGGCCAGTCCGGTCGCCGTCAGCCCGAGGCGGACCACATCGGGGCAGAGGAACCTGCCGCCTCGAAGGGCCGCTCCCAGAACAGCGGGGTCTCCTCGATCGCGACGGGAAACCGGAGCCGCTTCACCGGACGGCCGTCACCGCTGACGAAGACGCGGTCCTCGTACGGCCCGTCGAGGGGCAGGCGGATCTCCGGTTCCTCGGCGACGTGGCCCGTGCTGATCAGCATCGCGGCGGTCCGGGCGAGCGAAAGACGGGAAACCGAGCCTTCGCCTGTTCTCACTCGGTGCGTCAGCCCCCGGATCACGGCGGCGGCGATCTGGTACCCGGTCGCGAAATCGAGTGCCTCGACGGGCAGGTGCCGGGGCCGGTCGGCCCCGACCAGTCTGCCGAGCGCGTTGATCGGTGTCCTGTTCTCCGGGTCGGCGAGGGCCCAGGCCGTCGTCGCGTCGGCGAGGCCGCTGCTGAACTGGACGAGGGTGTCGAAGCCTCTGCGGTCCTTCCACGGGCCCGTCCAGCCGTACGCGTTGAGCGCCACTTCCACCAGGCCGGGCCGTACGGCGGCCCGGGCCTCCGGGGCGACGAGGCTGTCCAGGCCCCCGGGGCGGTATCCGTGGACGAGCACGTCCGCCTCGGACAGCAACTTGAGGAACCGGTCGCGGCCGTCCTCGGTCCGCAGATCGAGGAACGCCCACCGCTTGCCCAGCATGATGTCGCTGCCCCGCCCGAAAACGCTGCTCTCGTCGGAGCCAGGTCGGTCGATGCGCAGCACCTCGGCACCGCAGGCCGCCAGGAACCGGGTCGCCATCGGTCCGGAGATGACCCGGGTGAGGTCGAGTACGCGAATGCCGGCCAGCGGACGTCCCGGTGTCGGCTTCCAGGCGTCGCCGCCCGCTTCACCGGTTTCGATGTGCACGATGGGTTCCGTGGCCACGGCCCGGCCCTGAGGGTGTCGTCGCCATTCCTCGACCGAGCGACTGACGGCGACGGCCGCGCCCGCGTCCACCAGGAGCCGCTCGACGTCCTCCGCGGGATGCTTGCGGATCTCGGACTCGAACTCGCCCCGGTCCTCCCTCGTTCCGAGTGCGCGCGCGATGCGGGAACGCAGCGTCGGAAACGTCGCCTGCATGCGAAGCCACCGGTCGTCGGCCGTCTGGAACTCGCACATCCAGGTGTGGGAGACGGGCTGCCGCACCGAGGGGTCGAGGGGCTGAGAAGGGCCGACCGGCAGATCGAACCATCCGCTGGCAAGAATCCGGTCCACCCGTACCCGCGGTCCCTCGCCGCCGACCGTGGCGAGGAGGTCGCTGAGGGCCAGCCCTGCTGCGGCGAACGACGCCGCGGCCAGGTCGGTCACCGCGAACGGCGACCGCAATGCCCCGTGTCCTTCGAACCGCACTCGGTCCAGTGCTTCCTTCTCCCCTCCCAGGGAGTCCCAGATCTCGGAGAGGAAACCCCGCGCGGCGGGGTGATCGGAGTCGTTCATGGCGCCGTCCTTCCCGTGGCCGCCGGTGCGGGGAGCTGCAGTGCCTTCGGCTGGAGGAACTCCTCCAGCCCGTGGACGCCCAGTTCACGGCCGTTGCCGGACTGCTTGTACCCGCCGAAGGGCGCGAGCAGGTTCAACCGTGCGCCGTTGATGTGGACCATGCCGGTGTCCAGGCGGCGGGCGAACGCGACGGCGCGTTCCTCGCTGGCCGAGAACACCGCGCCGGACAGCCCGTACAGGGAGTTGTTCGCGATCCGCAGGGCGTCCTCCTCGTCCGCGTACGGCATGAGGACGATGACCGGGCCGAAGATCTCCTCCTGGGCGATGGTCATGTCCTCGGTGACATCGGCGAAGACCGTGGGGCGCACGTAGTAGCCGGTGAGCAGGCCGGCCGGGGGCTCGACACCGCCGGTCACCAGCCGGGCACCCTGGCCGACGCCGTCGACGATGTACGCGCGCACCCGGTTCCGATGGGCCGCCGAGGCGACCGGGCCGACCTGGGTCCGCTCGTCGGCGGGATCACCCACCACCGTGCTCTCGGCCGCCTCTTTGGCCAGTTCCACCGCACGCTCGTAGGAATCCCGGTGCACGAGCATCCGGGTCCACGCCGTGCAGGTCTGGCCCGAGTTGCTCAGGACGTTGGCCACCCCGTCGCGGACCGCGGAGTCCAGGTCGGCGTCGGGGAGGATGATGTTGGCGGACTTGGCGCCGAGTTCGAGTGCGACCTTCTTGACGGTGGCCGCCGCGAGTTCGCCGATGCGCTTTCCGGCTCGGGTCGATCCGGTGAAGGAGACCATGTCGACGTCCGGATGGACGACCAGCGCCTCACCGGCGACGGACCCGATGCCCGGCACGAGGTTGAAGACGCCGGCGGGGAGTTCGATGGCGTCGACGATCTCGGCGAGAAGGTAGGCGTTGAGCGGGGTCACCTCGGACGGCTTCAGCACGACGGTGCATCCCGCGGCCAGGGCGGCCGCCACCTTGGCGACGACCTGGTGCAGCGGGTAGTTCCACGGGGTGATGGCGGCGACCACGCCGACCGGCTCCTTGACGACGAGATAGGTGGCGATGCGCTCCTCGAACTCGTACGTCTCCAGCAGCCGGGCATACGACTCGGCGACCGCGATCGGCAGCCCTGCCTGAACCCTCGCCGAGAGCTGCCGCGGCGCGCCCATCTCCGCGGTGACGGTCGCGGCGATCTCGTCGGCGCGCTCCACCAGGCCCTGGTGGAGCCGGTCCAGGAAGGCCTTGCGTTCGGCGGGGGTGGTGCGGGACCAGCCGGGCAGCGCCGCGCGGGCGGCGGCGACGGCCGCGTCGACGTCCTTCGCGGAGGCGGCCGGCACGGTGGCGATGACCTGCTCGGTGGCCGGGTTGACCACCTCGGTCGTCTCGTCGCCGGAGGCCTGACACCAGGCGCCGTCGATGTAGAAGTTCTTGTGTTCGAGCACGATGTCCGGAACTCCCTCTTCGTGGTGGCGCATGTCAGTGGCGGCCGAACATCTGCGGGTTGCCCTCGTCGATCCAGACGGACTTGGTCTCGGTGTAGTCGTCGAGCGCGTCGGGGCCCAGTTCGCGGCCGATGCCGCTCTGCTTGAACCCGCCGAACGGCACGGCGTAGTGGACGACGCGGTAGGCGTTGACCCAGACCGTGCCGGCGCGCAGCCGCTTGACCATGCGGTGGGCGCGGCCGATGTCCGGCGTCCACACGGCAGCGGCGAGACCGAAATCGATGTCGTTGGCGAGCCGGGCCGCGTCCTCCTCGCCGCTGAACCGCACGACACTGGCCACGGGCCCGAAGATCTCCTCCTGTGCGAGCCGCGAGGAGTTGTCGACGCCGGAGAAGACGGTGGGCCGGACGAAGAGGCCGCGGGCCAGCTCCGTGGTAGAGGCGTCCCGGACACCGCCCGCGGCCAGGCGCGCCCCTTCGGACTGCCCGATGTCGATGTAGTCGAGGACCTTGTCGAACTGGTTGCGGCAGGCGAGCGGGCCCACGTCGGTCGCCGGGTCGAGCGGGTCGCCCAGGACCAGCTTGTCCGCGGCCGCCGACAGGGCGTCGACGAACTCGTCGTACACGCTGTCCTCGACCAGGACCCGGGAGCCTGCCATGCAGGTTTGCCCCGTCGCCGCGAAGATGCCGCCCATGACGCCGTGCACGGCGTTGTCGAGATCGGCGTCGGCGAAGACGATGTTGGGTGACTTTCCGCCGAGTTCCAGGGTGACCCGCCCGATGCGGGGTGCGGCGGCGTTGAGCATGGCCTTGCCCGCAGCGGTGGAGCCGGTGAACGCGATCTTGTCGACGCCGGGGTGGCCCGTCAGCGCGGTGCCGGTGGGCTGTCCGAAGCCGGTGACGACGTTGACGACGCCCTTGGGATAGCCGGCCTGCTCGCAGAGTTCGGCCAGGCGGAGGGTGGAGGTGGGGGTCACCTCGGACGGCTTGATGACGAGGGTGCAGCCGGCCGCGAGCGCGGGGAACAGCTTCCACGACAGCAGGGTCAGCGGGGAGTTCCACGGGGTGATCGCCGCGACGACGCCGACCGGCTCGGGCACGGTGTAGGCGGTGAAGCCGGGGTGGGCGGGGAGGGTGGAGCCGTGGTGGTTCTCCGCGAGCCCTGCCACGTAGCGGGCGTGCGCCGCCATCGCCCGCGCTCCGGGCAGCATCTCGCTGACGAGTTTGCCGTTCTCGTGGATCTGGATGAAGGCCAGTTCCTCGGCGTGCTCCTCGATGAGGTCGGCGAGCTTGCGCAGCAGGCCGGCGCGCAGCGAGGCGGGGGTGCGGGACCAGCCGTCCTCGTCGAAGGCCCGCCGGGCGGCACGCACGGCCCGGTCGACGTCGTCTGCGGTGGCGGCGGGGACGCGGCCCCAGGAACGGTTCTCGTACGGGTCGAGGCAGGAAAAGGTCTCGCCGTCGGAGGCGGGGACCCACTCTCCGTCGATGAGCATCCGGTAGTCGCGGTCCGTACCGGCCGGAAAGCGCTCCGAGCGCGAGGAGGCCGCCGGGGCCGCCGTGTGGTCCGTCATTTCTCGTTTTCCCATCTGAGTGGTGCCTTGCATGGCTCAGAGCAGTTGCTTGAGGGGGACCGACAGGTCGCGGAGCGCTTCGGGGGCGACCCTGGCCCGTGCCGCGACCAGCTTTCTGGCGGCGGTGAAGTCCCGGGGGCTGCAGACCACGTCCGCGGCGCGGACCAGGCCGTCCTTGAGGTAGAAGGCCGCGAACGACCGCCCGGTCTCGGTGGTGCCACGGATCACGACCTCGTCATAGCCGGTGGACAGCCCTGTGGTCTGGAGCTTCACGTCGTACTGGTCGGACCAGAACCACGGGATGGCGGTGTACGGCTGAAGGCTCCCGGTCACGGTGGCGGCGGCGACCCGCGCCTGCTCGGAGGCGTTGGGCACCGACTCCAGTCGGCGGCGTCCGCCGTGCTCACCGCAGGGGTGGCTGGTGCAGTCGCCGATGGCGAGGACGGCGGGGTCCTCGGTACGGCAGTACTCGTCGACGACGATGCCGTTGTCGACGGCGAGCCCGGCCTGTTCAGCGAGTTCGGTGTCGGGGACCAGGCCGATACCGACGAGGACAAGGTCGGCGTCGATCCGCTCGCCGCTCTTGAGCTCCACGGCGGCCACCGAGCCGTCGGAGGCGAAGGCGAAGCCGGTCACCGCGGTGTCGACGCGGATGTCCACGCCTTCCTCGGTGTGCACCCGCTGGTAGAAAGCGGAGACCTGCGGCGCGGTCACCCGGGCCAGGACACGGGGCAGCGCCTCGAGGACCGTCACGTCCAGCCCGACCTGCCGGGCGACCGCGGCCACCTCCAGTCCGACATAACCGCCGCCGACGACGGCCAGCCGGGCGCCCGGCACGAAACGGTGCCGCATGGCGGCCACGTCAGCGAGGGTCCGGAGGTAGTGGACGTTGGGTGCGGCGTCCAGTCCCGGGGCAGGCAGTCTGCGCGCCCGACCGCCGGTGGCGAGCACCAGGTGCGCGTACGACAGCCGCTCACCGTCCGCGAGGACCACGTGGCGGGCGGTCCGGTCGATCGCGGTCACTCGGGTGCCGGTGCGCAGGTCGATGCCCTGCTGCTCGTACATGGCAGGCGGCCGGATGTACAGGTCCTCGGCCGTGGCCTTGCCGGACAGGTACGCCTTGGACAGTGGCGGGCGGGCGTAGGGGTAACCGGGCTCCGCGCCGACGAGCGTCACGGGCCCTTGGTGGCCGGCCATGCGCAGGGCGGCGACGAAGTCCGCGCCGGCCTGACCGCCGCCGACCACGACGATACGGTCGGTCGCAGTGGGTTCGATGTGCATGGTGTCTCCCGCCCGTCCTACTTCTGGGTCTTCGGGATGTGCACGACGATGCCGTCCAGCGAGGCGTCCAGCGTGATCTGGCAACACAGCCGACTGGCGTCGGTCGGTTCCTCGGAGGTCGCCTCCAGCATCTCCTCCTCGTCCTCCGACCGCGCGGGCAGCGCCCCGAGCCACTGCTCGTCCACGAAGACGTGGCAAGTGGCGCAGGACAGCTCGCCACCGCACTCGGCGACGATTCCGGGCACCAGATTGGCGGTGGCGGCCTGCATGACAGAGGCTCCGTCGGAGGCGTCGGCCTCCTGCTTGGTCCCGTCCGGACGGACGAATACGACACGGGGCATGGCGGTCTCCTGATCGAGGTGTGCGGGTGCGGGGTGCGGGAGGAGGTCAGTGGAGGGACGACGGCCGGTCAACGCCGCCGAGGAGCGCGTCGAGGGCGTGGTCGTCCAGGTGCTCGGCGTTGTCTCCGAGGGCAGGCGCGGGAGCGGGGTCGGGCGGCGTGTGGCCGTGCAGGATCATGGGGAATCCCTTCAGCCACTCCGGGACGCGCAGTGCCGCACGGCGCTCGCGGTAACGGGGGTCGCGGGCACGGTCCGCCGCGGTGTTCACGGGTACGGCGGGAACGCCCGCGCGGCGCAGTTTCGCCACGGCCTTGTCACGGGAGTGCCGGGCCGTCCACTCCGAGATGGTCGAGTCGACGGTGTCCTGGTGGTTCAGCCACCAGTCCTCCGGCTCATGGCCGGGCAGTGCGGTGATCACCTCGGCCAGCGCCCGCCGGTGTCCGGCGCTGGTGCAGGCGATCGCCAGCCAGCTGTCGGGCTCCGCGGTGGGGTAGGTGTCGTGGGGGGTGGCGCCGGGGCGGCGGTTGCCGTCCGGTGCGGGCATGCGCCCCGTCCAGACGTACTCGCCGAGCTGATCGGCCAGGGTCCAGGCGACGGCCTCCCGCTGCGAGACGTCCAGGTGGATGCCGCGCCGGCCGCTGGTGACGGCGTCCGCGACCAGCGCGGCACCGACGAACGACACCACCTGATCCGGATAGTTGACGTCGCCGCCCGACCACATGGGCCGCTCCCCCGGGTAACCCGTGACGGCCGCGAGGCCGGAGAGCAGGTCCAGAGTCGAACCGAAGGAGCCGTACGAGGCCTCGGGTCCGAAGACGCCCTGACTCGACAGGGACAGGTAGACCAGATCGGGGTTGAGCCGGTGGGCGGTGGCGTAGTCGATGCCCATGCGGGCGGTGACGCCCACGCGGAAGTTCTCGACCAGAACATCCGCCCTGCGGATGAGCCGGTGAGCGACGGCCCGGCCGTGTTCGGTTTTCAGGTCGAGGCTCAGACCGCGCTTGCCGGCGTTGTTGGAGGCGAACATCGGGGAGGCCGGTGCCTGTGCCCCGGCCGCCTTGTCGGCGCTGCCCGGCATCACCCACGCCCGGAACGGGTCCGGGCGGCCCTGCGACTCGATCTTGATCACGGTCGCGCCGTAGTCGGCGAGCAGGCGGCTCGTGGCCGCCCCGGCTGTGATGGTGCCGAAGTCGAGAACCACCAGACCGTCCAGAGGTGCCGCGTCCCTGTGCTGCCCGGCCGCGCTCGCGCGCGGCGTGCGGGCCGCCGCCGGCCGTGGCCCGGCCGTGAAACTGCCATCGTCGTCGCCCGACCGGGGTGCCGCTACCGTGGATGACGGCGCTCCAGGCACGGTCCACGGAGGGCCGACCACGGGGGTGTCCCTGCGGCGCATACCGGGCGGAAGGACGAAGCCCCGGGTGCGTAGCTGTTCGTCGGTCATCAGCCTCTCTGCGTCGGCAGCATGGCCGAAGGGCAGTCCGAGGCGCTGCGCCTCGGTGTACAACTCCACGGCCTCACGGCTTGCCGCCGCCTCCGCGATCACGGCCCACCACTCCTCCGAGCGCCGGGCACGCTGCTCGACGTCGTCGAGGCCGGGCGCACTCAGGCGCGGGTCGCCGAACAGCTCGACAACAGCAGGCCACTGGTGTGCGGAGAAGATCACTCCGACCCAGCCGTCCTTGGCCCGCACCACACGCCAACCTCCCTGCGAGGAGCCCGCACGCTTCGGGACCCCACCGCCGAGGTCGTGAAGGACGTCGCTCTTCCAGTCCATATAGGCGGCGACGTCGCTCAGGGCGACCTCGACCACGTCGCCGCACCCGGTGCGGTCGCGGTTGCGGAGGGCGAGCATGGCGCCGTACAGGCCGACGAAGGCAGCCGAGTGCGCACTCTGTTCACCGCCCAGGCTCAGCGGGCGACGGTCCGGCTCACCGACCATGGTGGCCAGTCCGCCGTACGCCTCCGCCAGGAGACTGTCGCCGACACTCTCGGCGTACTCTCCGGTCAGCCCGAATGCGGTGAGCGAGACCATGACCAGACGGGGGAAGCGTTGCCGGAGCTCTTCGAGGTCCAGGCCTTCGGCGGCGGCCGCGGCCGGCGTGAGATCGGTGATCAGGACGTCGGCCGTGGCGAGCGGGCTCGTCTCGTCGGCGGCCAGTTGCTCGGGGTGGAGGACGGCGCTGCGCTTGCCGGCGCCCAGGGCCGCGAAGGTGAACTCCCTGGCCCGCAGCGGCGTACCGGTGGGCGGTTCGCACAGCAGCACGTCGTGGCCGAGGGCGACGAACAGGCGTCCGCACGCCGCTCCCGCGACCGACTCGGTGACCTCGACGACCCGGAAGGTGCGCTGCCCGGACATCAGCCCTGCCCCGGGTTTCGCTCGCCCGACCGGAACCGGTCGAGGCCCTCGGCCAGAGCGGTGCTGCGGCCGCGGAGTTCATCGGCGATCTCATGGCCGTAGGCGATGGCCTCGGTCCACTCGGAGATCTCGCCGGGGATCTTCCACAGTGCCTTCTTCGACCACTCCAGCGCGGTCGCGTCGAAGGAGGCGACGCGTTCGGCGAGGGCGGTGGCCGCAGCGTCGAGGTTCTCCAGAGGAACAGCGCGGTTGACCAGCCCCCACTCGGCCGCGGTGGTGCCGTCGATGCGCTCGGCGGTGAGGACCAGCCAGGCCGCGTGCTTGGGCTTGAGCCGCAGTTGGGCGGCCGGACCCGCAAGAGTCGGGTAAAGGCCGAAGCCGATCTCCGGCATGCCTATCTGGGCCTCGTCGGCCGCTACGGCCAGGTCGGCGACGTTGATCAGGGTGGAACCGCCGCCGAGGGCGGCGCCGTTGACGGCGGCGATGACGATGGCGGGGTGGTTGCGGATCTCCTCCTGTACGGCCGCCCACTCGCTGCGCCGGTCGAGTTCCGCGTCCCCGGTGCTGACGTCGCCCTCCTTGAGATCGACGCCGGCGCAGAAGGCGGGGCCGTTGCCGGTCAGGATGATCACCTTGGAGCGGCCCCGGCACTCGTCGAGGGCGCGCACGACGCCGACGCGGGCCGCCCGGTTCATGGCGTTGCGCTTGTGGGGGCGGTTGAAAGTGATGCGGGAGATGCCGTTGTCCACGTGCTCGACGAGGACGACCTGGTCAGTCTCGGCCGGGGAGGTTGTGGTGGCGCTCATCCGGACACCACCTTGAACTTCGGGATGGCCCGGTCCTCGGAGATCTTCTCGAAGACGACCTCCAGCGGCATGCCGCACTCCAGATGCTCCGGCGGGTCGACGAGAGTGGTCATCAGGTACGGCCCCTCCTCCAACTGGACGAAGGCCACCAGGTAGGGGACCTCGTCGGCGAAGGCGGGGAAGTACTTCTGGTGCATGACGATCCAGGACCACAACGTGGCCCTGCCGCTCGCCGGGCGCCATGCGAAGTCCTCGCCGAGGGTCACCGGGTCTACCGGCGACTCGGGGTAGCGGGGGGTGCCGGAGTCGCCGTACTGGAGTCGGAGTTCACCGGCGAGGGTGCCCTCCCAGAAGTCGCGGTTGGCGTCCGTGACGGGCGGGAGCATCTCGACGAGTTTCTGATTGTCCATGGGTGTGCTCACTCCCCGACCAGGATGTGCGATGTGGTGATGGGTGAGGCGCAGATGTACTGGGCGACGTTGCAGTCCGTCACCTGTCGGGGGCCGGCCTCGCCGCGGATCTGGCGCACGGCCTCGACGTGGTGTCCCCAGCCCTGCATGTAGCTCTCGCCGGTGTGTCCGCCTGCGGTGTTCACCGGCATCTCGCCGTCGCGCGCGATGCGGTCGCCGGTCACCCACTTCCATGCCTCGCCACGCGGCGCGTGGTCGAAGCCCTCCAGGCTGAACAGGACGGTGGGGGTGAAGTTGTCGTAGATCTGCAGGCAGTCCATGTCCTGCGGGCCGTAGCCCGAGGCGGTGTACACGCGCCGAGCCACGTCCTGGGAGGCGGAGTGGAAGAAGTCCGTGCTGGTGTAGTAGTTGCTGACGCTGGCACGTGCGGCGGTGGCCGCCACTCGTACCGGCCGCTTGGCCAGGTCGCGGGCCTTCTCCAGGGTGGTGAGGATCAGCGCGACGCCGCCGTCGTTGATGATGCAGTAGTCGTACAGGCGCAATGGGTCGGCGATGTAGCGGGCGCCGAGGTACTGCTCCTCGGTGATCTCCTCGCGCATCACGGCCACGGGGTTCAGGGCGGCGTTGCGGCGGTTGTTGATCGCGATCGGCGCGAGGGCGCCGTCGGGCACCCCGTAGTCGTGCGCGTAGCGGCGGTACATCATGCCGACGTACGCGCCTGGCGACGTCATGCCGTACATCGCGTCGTAGCGCGTGGTGGGGCTGTCGGTGTAGGCGCCGCCGTAGGTCATCTTCACCGAACGGCCGTTGTTGCCGTAGACGCAGGCCACGACATCGGCCTGTCCGGTCTCGATCAGGGAGACGGCGTGCTGGACGGCGACGCCGCTCATGCGGCCCGATCCCTCGAGGGCGTTGATGACACGGGGGCTGGGGATGCCGAGCACATGTGCGCCGTGCTCGTAGTGGATGCGGGCGGTGAGGAGGCCGTCGACCTCGTCCTTGCGCAGGCCGGCGTCGTCGAGCGCGAGGCGCAGGGCCTGCGCGCCGAGGGCGTAGGCGTCGCGGTGCGCGTCCTTGTTGGCGTAGAGGGCGCCGAAGTCGGTCTGGCCGACGCCGACGATCGCCACTTGCCTTCGTTCAGGCATGGTTCAGTCCTGAGTTCTGGTCATTCCAGGAATGACGGAGTGACGCGATGGGCCGTCATGGCGCGGTTTCCGCTGCGCGGCCGCCGATCGCGGAAAGGTGAGGGGTGAAACGGAGAATCTGAGGGGGCGGGTGACCCTGGAGCCGACTGCCACGCGTGGGGTGGCGCGGACGGTGAAGGGTTCTGCTCAGCCCTGGGAGAAGGGGCACTTGGACGCGTCGCCCGTGCCGCTGTGAGCGTGGTCGTCCGGACCGTCCAGGAGGGGAAGCGCCTGGATGTCGGCCATGAGATCGCGGGCGTGCTCCATGGCGAAGGCACGGCTGTGCGGGTTGGTCGCGATGATCGCCGTGCCCTTCAGCAGGCCGTCGAACGCCATACCGGCCACCACAGCGGGCTCCTGGGCGAACGGTTCGATAGCGGCGGCCGCATGCGGATCGGCGGCGACGAGTGCGCTGACCCTCTCGGTGCGGACCCAGCCGGGGGCGAGGAGGGAGACTCCGACGCCGAAGTCCTTCAGGTCACGGCGTGCCGTGTCGGTGAGGCCGAGCGCGGCGTACTTCGACGCGGTGTACGTACTCATGGGCATCACATGAGGCGGAACGCCGAGAGAGTGCTCGGAACCGGTGTTCAGTACGTACGCCGGTCCGCCTCGCGCGGCGGTGTCCTTCAGCAGCGGGGCGAACGCGTGGACGACGTGGAACATGCCCAGCACGTTGACGTCGAAGAGACGTTTCCCCTCGCCCGGGTCCACGTCCTGGAGTGCACCGGCCACACCGATGCCGGCGTTGTTGCACACCACGTTGACGGTGCCGAACCGCTCGACGGTGGCCTCAGTCAACCTTTTGACCTGCGAGTAGTCCGAGGTGTCGGTCCGCAGCCAGTCCGCTGTGGCACCGTCGGCCCGCAGGCTCTCCACCGCCGCGCCCGCGTCCTCCACATCGGCGATCATCACTCGGGCGCCGCGTGCTGCGGCTTCGCGGGCGAGGGCCAGTCCGACACCGGTTGCCCCTCCGGTCACGACGACGACAGCATCCGTCAGAGTGGTCATGGGCGGGCCTCCTGGCGGCCGGTCGTGGTGACGGTGACGGGCAGGGACAGGAGCTTGTTGATGAAGGTGCTCCAACCGCGCCTGGGCTCACCGTTCAGGGCGATGGCGATACCGCGGCGGTGCATCTCCTCGAAGAGGATCTTGAGTTCGAGCTTGGCGAGGTTCTTGCCGATGCAGTGGTGCGGACCGTTACCGAACGCCATGTGCTCGTTCGAGGTCCGCAGCGGGTCGAAGCGGTGCGGGTCGGCGAAGACGGCCGGGTCGCGGTTGGCGGCGGTGAAGAACATCTGCACCAGGTCGCCCTTGCGCATCCGCGTGCCGTGGAAGTCGACGTCACGGGTCACCGTGCGAGCCATGTTCATGGCCGGGGTGACGTAACGCAGAAACTCGTCGACCAGCCCACCCAGGTTGTCGGCGGCGACGGCCCGGTCGGCGGCATCGGCGATCTGCGGGTCGTCCAGGACCAGTCGCATCGACTGGGCTATGACCGTGTGCGTCGTCTCGAATCCGGCGATGAGGAGCAGGGTGAGATAGTGCAGGTACTCCGGCTGACTGATCTCACCGCGCTCGGCGCACTGGGCGAGCACGGTGGCGAAGTCGTCCTGGGGGTCTCGCAACTTGTCCATGCGCAACTGTTCCAGGTACGCGTGGACGTCCGGGAGCAGCGCCAGTATGGACTCGCCGCCGTTGGGCTGCTCCGCGGCGTCGAAGATCGTGAGGGTCCAGTCCACGATGCGCTGGCGGTCCCGGTGCGGCACGCCGATCACCCGTGCGATGACGCGGGACGGGACGATGGCCGCTACGTCGCCCACCCAGTTGACCTCGCCGTGGACGGTGATGTCCTCCAGCACCTCCACGACGATCTCGCGGACCCAGGTGTCGAAGTTGGCGATGACCCGCGGTCCGAAGGAACGGGCGGCGGCCCGGCGCAGCCGGCTGTGCTCCGGCGGGTCGTTGTACATGATGTTGTGGCTGAACTCGGGATGCGGCGCGGGCAGGGTCGGGAAGAACGGCCCCCACTGGGAACTGAAGACCTCAGGGTTCCGCTCGATCTCGACGATGTCGGCGTGCCGGGTGACGCACCAGAAGCCGCCGTTGAGCGTGCCCGCCTTGGCCGGCTGCCAGTACAGCCCCGGCAGTTGCCTGACCGCGTCGAAGGTCTGATGGGGTACGCCGGAGGCGAAGGTCGCCGGGTCCGACAGGTCAGGTATCGCCGGGGCGATGGTGTCCGTACTCATTTCCGCACTTCCTTGTGCTCTTGGTGTTCTTGCCGACTTCCTCGGCTTCTTCGGTGTCTTCGGGTTTCTGGTCCATGAGCCGCTCAGGGGCAGCCGTCCTCGAATCCGTCAGTCGGCTTCCAGCTTGAGCAGGCCCATCGCGACCTTGGCGGACGCTCTGGCCGCGGAGACGTGCCGACGAGCCACCTCCGCCGCGTCGGCAGCGGAACGGCGCCGGACGGCGTCGATGAGATCGGCGTACTCCTGCTTGGTGACGGCCATACGGCCGGGGGTGGCGGCCGAGATGCGGCGCAGGGCGTGGATCCGGCCGTAAAGGCCGCCGAGCAGTTCCGCCAGCATGGGGTTGCGGCAGCCGGCGAGCAAGATCCCGTCGAAGCGGTCCAGCACGTCCTTGTTGGCGTCGCCCCCCGGGTTCAACTCTTGGGTGACGGAGGCGAGTTCGTCGACCTCTTCCTGGGTCGCACGCTCGACGAACAAGCGCACCGCGAGCGGTTCGAGTTCGGCGCGGATCTCATAGATCTGTTCGATCTCCTCCGCGGTCGGAGTGGTCACCCGCAGTCCTCGGCTGGGCGACTCCTCGACCAGCCCTTCGGCCTGGAGACGCCTCAGCGCCTCCCGCACGGACGTGCGGCTCACTCCGGTGAGCTCGGTCAACTCGCGCTCGGTGAGTCTGCGACCAGGCTGCAGGGCCCCGTCCAGGATGGCCCGGCGCAGCGCGTCGACCACCTTGTCCCGTACGAGCTTGTCCTGCGTCACCCGAAGATCGAGTCCAGACCCGGCCACGTCACACCTCTGCTTCCCAGGGATGAACTTTGTATGACGGAATACAGAGTGCCGTGTGCCGGGAGCCATCGTCAATGGGGCAGAGGGGACCTTCTTGTACACGGCAACTGTGCGAATGATCAGGGCCGCCGAGATCCATGTGCATAAGTGCGGGCGACGACTGCCGGGGGGGGTGACGTCGGCGATCACGCCGGCGGCCAGACCTCCCAGGTAGCCGGTCTCCATGGTCATCGCGGCCAGGCCACTGGCCAAGGCGGCCAGCTCGCGGACCTCGAACTACGCCAGCGCCGAAGGGCCCGCTGTCAGGACCGCGTCCGAAACGCCCGCGACACCGGCCTGCGGAACCTTCCCCTGCACGAGATCGCAAAGAACCGGATCTGGCTGGAGATCGTCTCCCTCGCACTCGACCTCCTCGCCTGGATGGCGATGCTCGCCCTGACCGGCCAAAGCCGCCGCTGGGAAACCCAAACGGCTTCCGCCTGCGCCTGTTCTCCGCCGCCCAGCTCGTGCATACCGGACGCCGTCGTTGGCTCCGCTTCACCGCCCGATGGCCCTGGACCGACGTCATCACCCACGCGATCGACCGGCTCCACACCTTGCCGAACCCCGGCTGACCAGCCACTTCGACCATCTCACCAACCCGCACCACCGCACCGGCGAGTGGAACCCGGCGCCCACCCGACGCGAGAGCCGGGCCCTCAGCCTGCCCCAGCCCCGAAAAGACGCCACCACGCAGCCACAAAGTCCCCGTCAGCAAGCAGCAGGCTGACGGGGACTCGTGAACGATCGAGGCTGGCTCTCGTAGGACTTACGGTGTGTCGGTGTGACTCCTGCAATCGCGGGCCACGCTGTAGTGGTCATCCACTCGGCGGGACGTGCATCACGAGGGGCCGCTGCCGTCATGCCGGCAAGTACCGTAGTGAACGCGTCACCTGAGATCGGCTACCGAAAGGATCACTTTCCGGTGGGTGCGGGTGCCTTCCTGACGGGCTTGGCGGACGCCTCCTTCTTGGTGAAGTACTTCTTGGCGTGCTTCTTGCCGGAGTGCTTCTTCGGGGAATCGTCTGACGTGCCACCGGCGGCCGACTGCGCGGCGCCGCTCCCCGCAATGATGCGGATCTTGCCGCCGTAGGTGGTGACAAGGGGAGCTGTGACCGATGACGGTGCCGAGGTGACCACCACCACGGTGTCCTCTTCCGGGTTGAAGGATGCTCCGGCGTCGAAACCGGCGTTCAGTATCGTCGTGACGGCGTTGTCCTCGATCGCCGAGATCTCGGTCATGCCGGTGAACTGGCTGTCCCATGCAGCGTAGAGGCCGAAGGTGGTCCACGGCGTCCAGTCGGCGGGATACTGCAGATTGGCAGGGGCGGTCGATCCAGCGGGGAACAACATCTCTGGCACGCCGTCGTCGTCCACGAACTCGGCGAGGGCGCCGTTGTAGTCGCCGAGCTGTACGAACTTGGCCCAGTCCTCGTCACTGATCCCCGCGTTCGTCGGGTCTTCAATGATTGCGTACGACGGGGCGATGCCCACCGCGACTGACGCAGACACGAGGCCGCCCACCAGGAGCGCCCTGAACATCTTTCGCTTCATGTTATTCAACCTCGCCGTGTTCTTTCAGGCCGCAGATTATTTCATCCGGGGCACATTGGTGATTGGTGGCCGCCGAGCCGATTTCTCGATATTCCAGGAAAGCTGGCTTGCTTTCTATTGTTGGGCCCAGCCCATCGATGCACAAGACTTTCTTGGCTCGCATCAATTCTGCTTTTTCTGAACCCATATTTCCGCTCGCGGCGCCTCCCTATGGGGCGAACGGGCCCGGCATCGGTCGTTCAGGCGCTCGGTCGAGTTCCGCTGATGGCGGTATCCGGTGCAGCCGCGCTTGGTCGCGCGGGGCGCGGCACGTCCAGGGCCGGTGCTGGGAAACGCGGCTCCCCATCCTGCGGGGAATTCGGGCAGTGCGGCGATTTCCAGCCCTGGCCGCTTAATAAGGTCTGACGGTTTTCGCAGCGCGCCGGAAAGCCGGCGACAGGCGTTCCTGTCAGGTCAGGTGCCGCCGTTCCGTCAGAAAGGGCGGGGCGCTGTGGGTCGCGGAGAAATGACGGCAGTGGGCGGAAGGGCCTGGCTTCACCCAGGCACTTGCCGCATGGACTATGCCCGGAAGGGGCTCAGACAGCAACGGACATCTTTGGGCGAGCGCCTGTGGTCGCGGTGGCCGGTGCGGTGCGGCGCAGGCTCTTCAGCGCGCCCGCGACGCCTGCCGTGACCAGGGCGCCGGCGGCGACGGCGGCGGTGAACAGCAGCGGCTTGCCGAGTTGACCGGCGGCGAAGAAGCCGCCGTAGGGGACGGCCATGGTCGAGCCGAAGGTCATGATCAGCACGCCGGTGACGGCGCCTCCGGCCATGGAGGCCGGGATCACCCGCAGCGGGTCGCGCAGCGCGAAGGGGACCGCGCCTACGGGGGCGGAGACCACACCGAGCAGCCAGGCCACCTTGCCGTAGTTCCGCTCGGCCTCGGTGAACAGCTTGCGGCGTACCCCGGTGGCCAGCGACATGCCCAGTGCCGGAACCATGCCGGCCGCCACCACCACGGCCATGAACGTCATGTGGGCCGGGGTAGGGACGTACGAACCGATGCCCCCGAGGGCGTAGGCGAAGGCGGCCTTTTGGACGGTCCCGCCGAAGTCGCAGCACACGATCAGGCCGAGCACCAGACCGAGCACGACGTGGTGGTCGGTGACTTCGAGTGTGACCAGCTTGTCGTAGAGCCACGCGTCGAGTTGGGCGATTTGGGGGGCGACGAGCGCACGGAAGAACACGACCGCGGTGAACAGGGTGGCGACCATCGGGATGGCCGCGTCAACCATGAGAGGTCGCCATCTGGCCGGGACGTTGATCCGCTGGAGTGCCCGGGTGGTGACGCCGGCGATCACGCCGGCGGCCAGACCGCCCAGATAGCCGGTCTCCATGGTCATCGCAGCCAGGCCACTGGCGAAGGCGGGGATCACGGCCGGCCGGCCGGCGATGCCGTAGGCGGTGTACAGGGCGATGGCGAGGCCCAGGAGATCCAGGGTGATGTTGCCGGTCTGCAGCAGTGCCACGGCCCAGCTGTCAGATCGCAGCCAGGAGAATCCCTGGCCCGTGACGTTGACCGACAACGCGGTGATCCCCCAGCCCCCGATCGCGTAGGCGAGGGCGACCAGCAGGCCGCCGAGGGCGGTCAGGGTGGCCAGATGGCCGGTACCGGCAGCAAGCCACAGGCCGAGCCTGGTGACCGCACGGCGGCCGGGTGCGGCGTACTGGTCCATCGGTGCCGGGGAGACGGACGAGGTGGGGGACAAGATCAAGCTCCAGGGTTGTGCGGTACCGCCCAGCAGGACGGCTCGGGGTGTTACGGGTGGGTGTGTCGAGAAGAACTGGGATGTTTGGGGACCTGACGGAGCGCGGGGAGGAGGGCATTGCAGCGGACGTGGGGGCGGTGGCACACGGAGTGGGTCTGGGGGCGGGTGCCGGTCGCTCCGTGAAGAGCAGCCGACACCCGTCTGCTGGGGCCACGCCGAACCCACTGCCCGGTCTGTCGCCCACGATGACCTGCCGGGTGGCGCTCAGACATTCCCCGGTCCGCCGGACCGGAGAGGGGCGGCAGTGCCTGGCGGCCCGACCCTCGGTGCCACGCCCGTCGGTAAGGGCCGCACCTGGCTGCTTACGCCCCGCTGGCCGCGGCGATTAGGAGGTGGATACGCTGCCACCCCACTTGTCATGGACGAACTGCGCCTTGACCCCGTACATCCGGTACTGCGTACAACCGCAGGCGCCCTCGTACCACGAGACAAGGCCGGAGTGGCTGCCGGTGGCACTCGTGGTGTATTGGTCGTGTGGCACATGGACGGGAGCACCCGAGTCACCGGCCGCGGTGAGCGTGCCGTTGTTGTTGGTTCCACCCCGGTTGTAAGTGAAGCCGTCCGCACTGTTGTTGTAGTGGGAATGGCCGTTGCGGTCATACCAGCTGAAGCCATAGTTGGTGGACGCGATGGGGTGGCCACAGTGGTTGTACGTCGTCTGCCCACTCACGCAGACGTGCAGGCCGGTGTACATGCCCGAAAGGCTCCCGGTCTGCATGTTCGATGTGCTGCTGTAGTAACCGCCGGTGTAGATGTGGTTGGAGTACTGGTAACCGACGAATGCTTCGAGGTCACCTCCCCCGTAAGTCCCCCCGAACCTCTTGACCCACCCCATCCAGCGGTTGCTTCCGCTGTTCTGGACGAGTTCGTTGTTCAGGAAGCAGTGCCCCGCAGTGGTCAGCATATCGGCCGACTGGCCGTTGTCGGGATTGACCGCCCGAATTTTCCATCCGGCCGTACAGGTCCCATGGTTGTTGTGGATCGAGGCCCCTCCGTAGAACCGCTCATAGTCGTCGAATCGCGTGGCCTGTTGTTCGAAGCGCGACTGGACCACTTGGATCTTGTCGCCATAGGAATTCTTCAGTGCTTCCCTGATGCTTTCGGGGGCGTCGGTGTTGACCACCACCGTGTCCTTCTCGCCGTCATAGAACGCGCCGAGGCCATACTTCTTCGCATCCTTGTGCCACTTGGCTTCCCCAATCCCCTTCTGGATCTTGTCCACCTCGTTCTTGGTGAACTTGCTGGTCTTGACGGTGACCTGGATCCCATCCGGGACCTCCGCCACCACCTTGACCTTCTCGTCGGCAGACGCGCCCGCGGGCAACGTCAGTACCGGACCGGAGTCACTCGTGACACCGAACACGCCGAAAGCGGAGTGCTTCTTGGCGACCTTGTCCAGTTCCTCCCACTGGGCCTGGCTCGGCTTCTTCGCCGCTGCTGCGGCCGGCTCATCAGCCGCCCATGAGGGGGTCGGGCTTGCCAGGGATACCGCGACGACTGCGGCCCCGATCGCCATTCTGGCGAGTCTCTTCGATTTCATGGATGCTCTCACTTTCATCTTTCTTTCCGCTAGAGCGTCAATCGAGAATTCGAACCATGTGACTCGTGCATTGAAACGTTTCACAATGCAATTCTCGGATCTGGTCTGGAAAAATCAGAGATGCATGCGATCCCTCGACGTCGAATGATCAGGCCTTCGCATTCGGGGACCCGACGACCCTCACGGCTTGACGTCAGAAGGGCACCGGCGCGGAATTTCCTCGTCCGGTGAAATCCCCCCATCCTGCGCGAAAGTCGCCTCACACCTTTTGGGTGTGCTGTCCTTCAGGCGAATTACGCCTACCCTTTCGACCTATGCGCTGCCGCGTCCAGCCAATGTGACAGCCGCCACCGCCGACGGCAGACCCTTGTGTGGGGCCGAGCCGCAGCATGAAGGAGGGACCAGGAGCTGCCTCAGGGGTGACTCGGTTCCGCCTTGGTGGGTTGCAGCAATCATTGGTGCGCGACCGCCGGCGCACCATGGGTGTTTTTGCGGATACTCAGGAATTGGGTAGCTGGTTCGCCGCCCACCATGCCGCGATCTGGGTACGGCGGCTGAACCGGAGCTTGGCTCGAATGTTGTCGATGTGGCGGTCCACCGTGCGCGGGGAGAGGAAGAGTGTTGTGGCGATCTGCCGGTTGCTCATGCCCTTGGCCACCAGCGCGGCCACCTCCCGCTCCCGGGGGGTCAGCGGGCTTGGGACAGGAGTGGCGGGAGTCGTGGCGACGGGCTCGGGCCAGGGGCGCAGGGCGTAGGCGATGGCCTCGTCGGGGCCGCGATGGCGGCCGCCCTCCGCGAGGGCCTTCTCGTAAGCCGCCGGGCCCAGGGCCCGTACAACTTCCTCCTCGCACCGGTCGTGCTGCTCGGCCGTGTGCGGGCCGAACGCCGAGATGGATGCGTCGAGGTCCCGCCACAGGACACGCGTGGCACCCAGCAACCGCCCCGCCTGCTTGTGGTCACCGCCCGCGGCGGTGACCCAGGCAAGCTGCTCCAGCATCACGCCGACCCTGATGTAGTGGTTGAAGCCCTGCTCGTTCTCCAGCGCGGCCCGGAGCCGTGCCGCAGCCTCCGCCAGGTCGCCGCGCCTACACGCGTCGTAGCTGAGCGCCCACTGCACAAATGCGCGGACCAACCGCCCGTCATGCTCCGCGGCAAGGGCGAGCGCCTGCCTGCAGGTCTCCGTGATGCGTGGATCCCCGAGGTGGTACTGGGCGATAGCCATCAGAGCCAGCGCGTGGGCCATCCCGATCTCCTCGCCTGTCCCGCTATGAGCGGCTGCCGCTTCCTCCAACAAGGACACAGCCTCCTCCAGCCGGCCGCCGAACAACGCCAACGCGCCACGCAGGCTCTGGACGTGGGCGCACACCACCGGGTCGTCCAGCTGTTCGCCCAGCTCTGCGGCCTCGTCCAGCCACCGGTACGCCAAAGCGTGATCGCGCTGCAGCACCGCCACCCAGGCGGCGACCCACAGCGCCCTGGCCCGGGCCCGGGTGGGGTCGGGTGCGGCGGCGAGCGCGTGGTCGAGCCAGCGGCGTCCCTCACCGAGGAATCCGCCCTCGCACCAGTGGAAGCGCAGCGCGGTGGCCAGCGCCAGGGTGGCCTGCGTGTCGCCGCCCTGGACCAGCGCCGCGCGCAGATTGGCATGCTCCGCACGCAACCGGGTCAGGCTCTCCTGCTGGCCGGGGCCGTACCAGCCGTCGGCGTTGCGCTCGGCGAGGGCCAAATAGAAATCGTGGTGCCGTTGTAGTGTCTGCTGTTCTTGGCCGGATTCAGCGAGCCGGTCCCGCCCGTACTGGCGGATGGTCTCCAGCAGCCGGTAGCGCGGCAGGCCCTCGCGCTCGGTGGGCACCACGATCGACTGAACGACCCGTCGATCGAGGAGATCGAGTACCTCGTCCCGGCCGATGCCGTCGCCCGCGCAGACGGCCTCGGCCGCGTCCAGGCCGAAGTCGCCGGCGAAGACCGACAGCCGGTGCCACAACAGCCGTTCGTCGGGGGTGCACAGCTCGTGACTCCAGTCGATCAACGCGCGTAGCGTCCGCTGATGCGGCCGGGCGACCCGGCTGCCGCTCGTGAGCAGTCCGAAGCGGTTCTCCAGCCGGTTCACGGCCTCGTCGACGGTGAGGGTCCGCAGCCGGGACGCGGCAAGCTCGATGGCCAGCGGCAGCCCGTCCAGGTCGTCGCACAGTCGGCGGACCTGGGCGCGGTTACCGTCGGTGATCTGGAACTCCGGGCGGACGGCGGTGGCCCGGTCCCGCAGCAGCTCCACCGCGTCGTCGGGCTCCAGCGGAGGAACAGCGAAGACCCGCTCGCCGTAGACTCCCAGCGCCCGGCGGCTCGTCGCCAGTATGCGCAGCGCCGGGCAGGCCGACAGCAGCGCGTGGGCCAGATCGGCGCAGGCGTCGACGAGGTGTTCGCAGTTGTCCAGCACGATCAGCGCCCGGCGGTGCGTCATAAAGGCAGCGAGTTGGTCGATGACCGGTCCGGTGCCCAGGTCCGGCATCCCCAGCGCGGTCGCCGTGACGTTCGCCGCCAGCGACGGGTCCCGTACCGGCGCCAGATCCACCAGCCACACACCGTCCGCGAATTCCGCCGCCGACGCGGCGGCCGCTTCCAGCGCCAGGCGTGTCTTGCCCACCCCGCCCGCGCCGGTGAGCGTCAGCAGCCGCGTCGTCCCCAGCCGGTCGCGCACTTCGGCGAGGTCGTGGCGCCTGCCCACGAACGTGGTCAGGGTCGCGGGCAGTTTCCCCACGTCTGATGTCCGGATGGTCACGACCTTCTCGCCTTCCAACGGCTCGCAATCGTCCTGGAGCACCAAGGACGCCTGTCTGCGGTGGCAGCACGCTTCGTTGCGGGCGGTTGGGGCGCAGGCCCGATGCCGTACGTACCCCAGCGACCGTGCCCATCCGCGGCAGATCGGACACGGTCGCGTTTATGCCACTGAACAGTATCCAGTGGTCCATA
This sequence comes from Streptomyces graminofaciens, assembly GCF_030294945.1. Classification (NCBI taxonomy): domain Bacteria; kingdom Bacillati; phylum Actinomycetota; class Actinomycetes; order Kitasatosporales; family Streptomycetaceae; genus Streptomyces; species Streptomyces graminofaciens. Next base: position 339,403 of record NZ_AP018448.1, read on the forward strand.
GGCCCCAGGCGCGGGCTGTGACTGAGTTCTCACCAGTCACAGGACTGGTGAGGGGGCGCCTCGGTGCTCTCGGCGAAGCACGGGTCGACCTCGATGGACACCCAGCCGTCGCGACCTCCGGTGCGGTCGTGGACCGGGCGCAGGATGTCGGCGGCATCACGGACGTCGGCGGTGGTCATCTTGCGCACGGCTTCCTCGCCTCGGATGGCGAGGTCGGCCCTCTTGTCCTCACAACCGCAGCCGGGATCACCACCTGGAAGATGGCAGGGGACGTGGTGACACCGACGACGTACCGGTTGGCGATCAGCTCGGCGAGATTCCCGGAGGTGATCCGCTCGCGGGGGACGGACAGGCTCCCGCAGCCGTCGAAGGCCACCGTGCGGCAGTGCACTCCGGGTGTTGATGGCTGGGCCAGCGCGCCGGCCAACACGTCGAACAGCCGCTCGAGAGGGGCCACCCCGACCCGCCGACGCAGATCGCAAGGTGCCTTCTCCGAAGGCTGCGGCACCCGGGCGGCCAGGCCGGCCCCGAGTTTGCTCCACACCAGTCCGGTGCCCAGATGCTCGAACAGCCCGAGCGCGAGCACGAAGTACACCCCGCCGCGAGAGGGGAGGCTCCGAAGTCGTCGCTCGCGAGCCCCGCTCTCGTCCAGTGCCGCATCTACCAACTCGGGCGGGATGACCTGCGTTAACTCACCGGCATGACCAGGCGCGAACACGTCATCGGTTCCGCCCGTGACAGACTGAGCCACTGGGCCGCCGCTTTCTCAGGAAGATCTTGGTCGATCCCCTGGATAGCAGAGTCCCCTTCTGCCTCCCTCCACGCTTGGCACCGCCGCTGGGCTCTTAACTTCGTGGCATTGGTCCAGCATCTGGAGGTGACAATGGCCTTCCGGCTGCCCACTCCGCGTCCGTCATGTCCGACAGCTACCGGTGCACCCGGCCCGGATGATCGGCCGCATTGGCGTACACATGCGTGGGGCAATCACGCGATGGTGCAGCCGAGTTGAACTGGACGGGCTCGACCGCGTACAACAACGACACTAGGGCCTCCACACATTGCTCGGTCAGATTCGCATCCCCGAGCTACCGAGAGGTCCTTCATGCGCGCACAACGGGAAAATCGCCCCAGCGAGAAACCTGTTCGACCCGCACGTTCCATGATTGTTGAGATACGTCTTCTGAAGCCAGGCGCATTCCTCAAGGCTCGCCTGGCTTGTCCGGCGCGCGCTGCCGGTGGCGCGGGATCAGGGTCGGGCTGCTTCGCACAGCAGCCGCAGTTGGCGGGTGACCATCACCGGATCCACGGCCTCCGGGTTCACCAGCCACTGGTTCTCCGCTCCCTCGCCGACAGCCAGGACGAGTGCGGCGAAAACCTCGGGGTCCACGTCCGCACGCAGCTCGCCGACCTCGATGGAGCGCCGTACCGCATCCGCCAATACACCGCGCAGGGTCGCGTACCGCCTGGCCACCCACTCCCTGGCCGGGTGTTCCTCACCCGAGGCTTCCGCCGTGAGGATGTGCGCGAGCTGGACAAGCGCCCGGTCGCCGACCACCTGAGCGGTGAACGCGTCCAGGTTCTCCAGGATTTCCAGCAACGTCAGGCCGAGGTCAGGCTGCACGACGTGCAACTCGGCGTCCCGCTGCTCCAGCAGAGCCAGCAGGACGGCCTGCTTGTTCGGGTAGTAGTGGAGCAGTCCGGCCCTTGTCAGGCCTGCTGCCTCGGCGATGTCATTGAGGCTCCCGGCACGGAAACCGCGCGCGGAGAACACGTCCAGCGCCGCCTTCAGGATGCGCTCGCGCCCGGCGCCGGATCCGCCGCCGGAGCGGCCGTTTCTGTCCATGTCGCTCCATGATATGGGCCTGATCAATCACAGCTGTGCAGGGTTCCACGCCGGTCCGGGCTCCCCGGCCGTGCCGCTCACTGTCGGACTGGCTGCCGGGCCAGTCGGCGCTCACGTTGACGTACGGGATCGGCCACGGGTGCGGCCAACTGCAGGCGTTGGGTGTACGGGTGTTGTGGCCGATCGCACACCTGGTCGGCGTCTCCCTCCTCGACGATCTCGCCGTGCAGCAGCACCGCGACCCGATGGCTCATCCGGCGCACCACGGCCAGGTCGTGGCTGATGAAGAGGTAGGCGCACGCCGTGTCCTGCTGGATCTCGAGGAACAGGTCCAGCACCGTCGTCTGGGTGGACAGGTCGAGCGCGCTGGTGGGTTCGTCGCAGACGATCAGTCCGGGCCTGAGGGCCAGCGCCCGGGCGATGGCGATGCGCTGCCGCTGGCCGCCGGAGAACTCCCTCGCGAGCCGCTGCCCGGCGTCGGCGGGCAGCCCGACCCGGTCCAGCAGTCGGCGCACCCGGTCACGGCCCGTCTCCCGGCCCTGCCGGAGCAGGGGTTCGATCAGGATCTCCTCGATGGTCATGGACGGGTTGAGCGAGGAGTAGGGGTCCTGGAAGACGACCTGGACGTTCTGAGCGGTGCGGCGGCGCTCCTTCGTACTCAGCGTGGTCAACTCGACCCCGCCCAGCCTGATCGATCCGCCGGTCACCGGCGCGAGGCCCAGAACGGCCCTGCCAACCGTGGTCTTACCGGAGCCGGACTCGCCCACCAGACCGAGCGTCTCACCGGGCCGGATGTTCAGAGAGACGCCCTTCAGCACCTCAACGGGCCGGGACCGCCACCCCCGCCCCGGATAGGCGACCCGCAGATCCGAGACGCTCAGCAGCGCGTCGTCGTTCATGCCGGGTTCGTCCATCCGGCACGCGTTCACGCCGTGCTCGTTCACGCCGTGCTCGTTCACGCCGTGCTCGTTCATGCCGACCTCGTCCAGGGCTCGCGGACGACGGAGCCGTCCAGCATCGAATCGAGCAGCGTCCGCGTGTACGCCTCCCGCGGCGCGTGGAACAGGCTCTCGGTGTCGTTGGTCTCCACTACGGCTCCCTGTCTCATCACACTGACGCGGTCACAGATGTCGGCGACGACGCCGAAGTTGTGCGTCACCAGGAGGACTGCCATCCCACGTTCCTGCTGGAGGGCGCGTATCAGGTCGAGCACCTCGGCCTGCACGGTGACGTCCAGGGCGGTGGTGGGCTCGTCCGCGATGATCAGGTCCGGTTCGGCGGCGACGGCACCGGCGATCAGGACGCGCTGCGCCATACCGCCGGAGATCTGGTGGGGATAGGCGTCGAAGGTGCGTCGCGGGTCCTTGATGCCGACCCGGCCGAGCAGTTCCGTGAGTTCCCGGCGTGCCTGGGCCCTGCTGATGTCCTTGACGGCTCGCAGGCCGTGGCTGAGCTGCGCGCCGACGGTGAACGACGGGTCGAGGTTCGACATCGGCTCCTGCGGCACATAGCCGATGCGTTTGCCTCGCACCTCGCGCAGGACCTTGCCGTCGCGCAGGTCGAGGCCGTCGAAAGTGACGGCACCACCGAGGACGACCGCTTGGCGCGGCAGGATGCCGAGGACGGAGAAGGCCGTCTGCGATTTGCCCGAGCCCGACTCGCCGACGAGGCCGAGGACCTCGCCGCGCCGCAGCTCCAGGCTGACGCCGTGGACGACAGTCTTCAGCCGCGCGTCAGTGGTGGGATATCCGATAACCAGGTCACGCACGCTCAGCAGCACGTCCGTCGACACCGAGTCGGAGACGGCGGACCCCGAGGCAGCTGTCGACACCGAGTCGGAGGCGATGGACCTCACAGCGGCTTCGGACTCGATACTCCCGGCGGAGAGACGGTGGTCGGCACGCAGCCGCGCGACCGCTTTGGGGTGCAGCGGCCGGGCCTGGGTGTGCGCGGTCTGCAGGACGTCCCGCAGCGCGTTGCCGACGAGCACCAGGCACAGGGTGGTCGCGGTGATCAGGAGCGCGGGCCAGAGCACGTTGAGCCGAGCCACGTAGATGTTGTTGAACGCGTCTTGGAGCATTCCGCCCCAAGAGGGCGCCGTCGGGTCGCCGAGTCCCAGGAACTCCAGTCCGGCCTGGATGGCGATGCCCGCGCTCAGGACGAACGAGCTCTGCACGACGACCGGTGCCCGGACGGCGCGGAGCACGTGCCGGAAGATGATCCGTGCGTCGGTCAGGCCCGCCACCTTGGCGGCGTCCACGTACAGCTCCCGCCGTACGCCGAGCACCAGCGTGCGGACCAGCCGGTGGTAGGAGGGGGCGATCAGCACACCGAACACCGCCATCGAGGTCAGGGTCGACGGCCCGATCACCGAGTACAGCGCGATCAGCAGCACCAGGCCCGGAAGTGCCATGACCGTGTTGGACACCCAGGAGGCCACGGTGTCGAGACGGCCGCCGAAGTAGCCGGCGGCCAGGCCGGAGGTGACTCCGAGCACCAGCGCCACCAGCAACATGACCGAGGAGGCGGTCAGGGTTCCGAGCGTGGCGTGCATCAGCCGGGACAGGACGTCCCGTCCGGACTGGTCACCGCCGAGCAGGTAGCCGCTGGTCATGGGGGGAGCGTTGGTCAGCTCCAGCCGTGCCTCGTTCGGGTCGTGCGGAGCGAGGAAGGAGGAGCAGAGGCCGAACAGCACGATCAGCAGGAGTGCCACGGAACCGACCAGGCCCAGGGGATTGCGCAATAGTCGTTTGACCGTCATGACACGCGCGCCTTCGGATTGAGCCAGCCGACCAACAGGTCGACGGCGATGTTGACGATGAGGACGACGACGATGCTGAACAGCACCGATCCCATGACGGCCGGGATGTCGCCCTGAACCGCGGAATCGTTGGCGAGCAGCCCCATGCCCGGCAGGGCGAAAACCCGCTCGATGATCACGACGCCGCCCATCACGGCGACCGTCTGGAGCGAGAGGATCGTCAGGCCCGGTCCGGCCGCGTTGCGCAGCACATGGCGGAAGATCACGGCTCGCTCGCTGATGCCCCGGGACCGGAGCGTGCGGACGAAGTCCTGTTCCAGAACGTCGATGACGGCTCCGCGGAACTGCTGGGCGGCCCCGGCGACCGAACCGATCAGTACGGCCAGCACCGGCAGGGCCAGCGAACGGGCCCAGCCGACCGGATCGATGTCCGGCGAGACGTAGCCGGTGGCCGGGAAGGCCCGAAGGGCGATCGCGAAGGCGAAAACCAGCACGATCGCGACCACGAAGTTCGGGATCGCGGCCCCGACGACGCCTGCCACCTGAAGGAAGCGGTCCAGCCCGCCGCCGCGCACGGCGGCGGTGACCCCGACGAGCACGCTGAGGATCATGGTGAACAGCAGCGCGGGCACGATGACCGCCAGCGTCACGGGGACCCGGGTGGCCAGCATGTTCGTCACCGGCTCGCCGGTGAAGTAGCTGGCGCCCAGATCTCCCCGGACCAGCCCCCCGAGCCACGTGAGGTACTGGGCGGCTACAGGCTGGTCGAGACCTAGCTCCGTGACCTTGGCGGTGACTTGTGCCTGGGTGGCGCTCTGGCCCAGCACGCGCCGGGCGATCCCGGTGCCGTCACTGAAGACCAGCGCGTAGGTGACAGCTGTGACAACGACCGTGAGGACGATGCCCGACAGCAGCTGCCGCACCGCGAACCTCAGCATGGTTTCCCTTTCCTCGCTGTACTTCCTCGTTCTTCCGCCGGCCGCCTGTCAGGCGGCCGGCTTGAAGCTCCGCAGATACGGGACGACGCTGCCCAGGTACGGCCGCGCGGACGTCGTCTTGTCCGTCGCGTAGAAGTTGGTCGGCAGCACCCACGGGCAGAACCAGGCCTGCTCGACGAGGAACTCGTTGGCCGCCTGTGCGTTCTCGGCGGCCGCGGCGCCGTCGAGCACCTGGGCCTTGTCCAGCAGCCGCTGCAGCCGGGGGTCGGCCGTGTGGGTGACGTTCCAGACCGCCTCGGGCGCCACGGTCTGGACGAGGTCCCACAGCGGGGTGCGCGACTCCATGAAGGTGAAGAAGATCGGGTACTTGCCGCTGAACAGCGCGGGGAGGACCTGGTTGGCGGCTATCTTCGCCTGCTTGGCCTTGATGCCCAGCAGTCCCAGCTGCTGGGTGATCAGCGGCGTGGCGAACTCCAGGCCGGGGATGGCGGGGAGCTCGAAGCTGAAGCCGTCCGCGTAGCTGGCCTTCTTCATCAGCTTCTTGGCCTTCGCCACGTCGTACGCGTAGCGGTCGACCAGGCCGGCCAGATAGGCCGGGCTGCCGTTGTGGAAGATCTGGTTGGTGACCTTGCCCTGGCCCTGGAAGAGCGCCTTCAGGATCGCCTGGCGGTCGAAGACCATGTTGATGGCCCGGCGCACCTCGACGTGCTTCAGCGCGGGGATGACCTTGCCCTCCGGGTCGCCGAGGAAGAGCCCCGCCCAGTTCACTTCGTTCTTCAGCAGGGTCAGGCCGGACGACTGGACCTCGGTCGTGGTCTGCGAGCTGATCGGAGCGGCATTGATCTGACCGGACTTGAGGGCGTTGACCCGGGCGGTGATGTCGGTCATCTGCCGCATGACGATCTTGTCGTAGGCGTACGCGGCCTTGTTCCAGTAGTCCTCGTTGCGCACGAAGGTGTAGGTGGAGCCCGTGGTGGTGGCCGCCGCGTCCAGCTTGTACGGGCCGGAGCCGACGGGAGTGGTGTCGCGGTTCTTGGCGGTGTGCGACTTCGGGCTGGAGATGATGCCCGGGGCCAGGCAGAGAAACGTCGGCAGCAGCCCCTTCGGCTTCGGTGTGGTCAGCACCACCGTCGAGGCGTCCTTGACGGTGACGGTGACGTCGGCCAGACGGCCGGCGTCGGAACCCCCACCATTCTTCATGTGCTCAAGCGAAGCCTTGACCGCGGCTGCGTCGACCGCCGAGCCGTCGGTGAACCTCATCCCGGAGCGGATCACGAGGGTCAGTTCCGTCTTGTCGTCGTTGAACGTGTAGCTCTCGGCCGCGTTCGGGGAGACGGTGCCGTCGGGCTCGTATCTGAGCAGCGTGTCGAAGCATGCCTGCCAGGGCAGGACGAGGGAGAAGGCGCTCTGCTGCTTGGCCGGGTCGAATGAGCCGTAGGCCATGTCGAGCGCCAGGCTCAGCGTCTTCGATCCGGCGGTGCCGCCGGTACCGCTGCCGGCGGCGCCGGTCGCGCTGGTGCAGCCGACCGCCGATCCCGCCACGAGGGCCCCGAAGCCGAGTCCCAGCATGCCCTTGCCGAACGAGCGGCGATCCATGCCCACCATGAAATGCTCCTTTGCATTGGTAAACGTATAGAGGAAGGTTGACGAGGTCGGGTCGGACGGGTGCGGATCGAAACCGCCGACGGCGGCCCACCCGGCGGGTGCCGGGAGACACCCGAAGCGAAAGGCGGGACCGGCGGCAGGACAGGGCGGCGCTCCGGCCTACCGGCCGGACTCCACAGCAACCCGTGGAGGGTGCCGGTTCGGGTTCAGACTTCTTGGCGTTCGGACATGAGGGGTCCCCTGATGCGGCGAAACGCGATAGCGAAGCGTGGGCGACCCGGACGGGCGGACGTGCCGCTCGCGGACCTGTCGACCCCACCGACAGCTCGCGCTCAGCCGATCCTGCCGGTGCGAGATGTGGCCGTAACGTAGCTGCCCCAGCGGACACAGGCAAGCCCTCTGCCTGAAACGTTTTAACCTCTCAGACCGCAATGCGGCCACCGTTCAGGCACCGAATGGAGCGCGCCAAAGTAGGCGTTTTCCAGCCGCACGAGCCTGCAGCAGGCCCCCAAAAGCCGCGCCACGAGGGCAATCGTCGACACGTCGACGGGGTGGGGGTCTGGGCATACCTCCACCCCCTCCGTCAGGCCGACGGGCAGGTGTGAATCGATTCATAAGTCTGGACTCCGTTCGGCCTTCCTCCCTGCAAAGCCCTGCCACGTCCCCTACCAACTAGTTGGGAGGTGTGCTCTACTGTGCCTGCTTCACCTGTCCTGACGAGGCTGTCCTGAAAGGTGCGCCATGCACGCTGCCGTCCCGTCTCCCTCGCGCACCTCCCCCGTGGTCCTGCGGGACCCGTCCTGGCAGGGGCACTGGATCGGGCCGAAGGCGCAACAACCCGAACTGGCGGGCTTCGGCCACCCGGTCTCCCGCGCCCCGTTCGGCCGGTATCTGTTCCGCACGTCGTTCACCCTGACTGCGGTGCCGGACTCCATACCGGCCCGGATCACCGCCGACGCCCGCTACGTCGTCCACCTCAACGGAGCGGAGGCCGGGCGCGGCCCCGTACGTTCGCAGCCCCGGCGGCTGCACTACGACGATCTGGATCTGGCGCCGCTCGCACGGCAGGGCGAGAACACCCTGGTCGTCCTGGTCACCTACTACGGCCAGGCCAACTCCTTCTGGCAGCCGGCCGTCGCGAACGCGACCCTCGGCCGGGACGCGGTGCTCGTCCTCGAAGCGGATCTCGGTGACCGGCTGCTGGTGACGGACGACACCTGGCAGGTGCTGGACCCCGGCGCCTGGCACATCGCCGCCGCCGAAGGAATCGACGGCCTCCCCGTCGAATGCCTCGACGCGCGCATGCTTCCCCACGACTGGAAGACCGGAGCGCCCGATGCCGCTTGGCGCCCCGCGCACATCACCCCCGCCCTCCACATGGGCGCCCTGGCCCGAAGTCGGCCGCCCACCGACCCCTACGGGCCGCTCCTCCCCCGCCCGATCGGACCGCTCGGCGGTGCCCGGCTCACCCCGGCCATGGTCGCGGCGGCCCCGTCGGCCGAGACCGCGGCGGTCCATCCTCATCCGGTCGCCCGAGTCCGCGCCCACCTCGGCGATCCGTCGTGTCCGGCTCCCACCACGGCCGTGTTCCCGGTGGAACTGGCTCCCGGCCCGGGCAAAGACCAGCACCTGGTCGTCGACATGGGGCGGATCGTCTGCGGCTTCCTGACGGTTGACCTGGACGCGCCTCGGGGCACACGGGTCGACCTGATGTACCGGGAGTCACCGCACAGACCCGGTGTGCCGGAGCCGATGTCGTCCCCGAACACCGGTGCCCGATACACCGCCCGTGGCCACTCGGACCGTTTCGAGGCCCTGGAGGTCAATGGCTTCCGCTATCTGCACGCCCTGATCAGCGGCGACGGCCCGGTCCGCGTCAACGGGATCGAGGTGCGGGAACACCTCTACCCCCGCGCCGGGAACGCGTATTTCCGCAGCAGCGATCCCGAACTGGACGCCCTCTACACGGCCGGGGTACGCACCGTGGAGCTCAACTCCCACGACGCCTTCACCGACTGTCCGACCCGCGAGCAGCGCGCCTGGGTCGGGGATGGCGTGGTGCACCAGATGGTGCACCTGACCACCTCCACCGACTGGCGGCTCGCCCGCCGGTACGTGGAACTGGGCAACTCACCGCGCCCGGACGGCATCCTGCCGATGAGCGTGGTCGGCGAGATCGAGCAGAGCGGTGGTACGACCATCCCGGACTGGTCCCTGCACTGGCTGCACGGCGTCCACAACCTCTACCGCTACACCGCCGACCGCGACCTGCTGGCGGAACTCGCCCCCACCGCACGGCGGATTCTGGCCTGGTACCTGCCCCACTTCACCGGCGACGGCGTACTCAGCGACGTACCCGAGTGGAACCTGGTGGACTGGTCGAGCGTGTTCGCCACCGGCGCGAGTTCCGTCGTCACCGCCCTGTGGGCGCGGGGCCTGCGCGAATACGCCGACATCAGCGTCCTGCTCGGCAACCACGGCGACGCGGCCTGGGCGAACGGCCTGTGGGAGCGGGTCCGCGACGGCTTCGAGATGTTCTGGGACGAGCGGCGCGGAACCTACCTGGACCACATCGTGCAAGGCACACCTCAGCCCGCGACCTCCCAGGCGGCCGGCGCCGCCGCCATCGTCTCGGGTCTCGCTCCCACGCACCGCCACCAGCGGATCATCGACCGCGTCATGGACCCCGAGCGTCTGGTCACCCGGTCCTGGATCGGTGGCGACGGCGCCTACGACGACCGGAAGATCGGGGACGAACTGCGCGGTGTCCGGCGCGTCGACTGGGACGCCGAGGAAGAGGTCGTCCGGGCCCAGCCCTTCCTCAGCTACCTGGTCCACGACGCGGCGGCCGTCGCCGGAAGAACCGCCGAGCTGATCGGTGCGATGCGTGACTGGAGCGCCTTCCTCCGCGACGGCTACGACACCTTCGGTGAGTGCTGGGACTGGGGATCACCGGTCCACGGCTGGAGTTCGACCCCCACCCGCGACCTGGTCACCCACGTCCTCGGCGTCACCCCAGGCGAACCGGGCTTCGGCCGTGCCCGTGTCGCCCCCGCCTACGGCCTGCTGGAACGGGTCGAGGGCGCGGCGCCGACTCCGGCAGGCCTGCTGTCGGTCGCATTCGACGCCGCGGGCATCGAGGTGGACAGCCCGTTGCCGTACGTACTGGTGCTGCCCGACGGGCAGGAGCGGCGGCACGGCGCCGGGCACCTCCGGCTGGCCTTCACTGCAGATCGATGACGAGGTCATGGTCGAAGTCACCGGCGAGGTCTCAGTGTGAAACCTCAGGTCACCCTGTGTTGGTCGCTGCCTGCTGCGCACAAGTGTGAGAAAGGCGGTACGAGTCGGTTCCGGTCTCTGTGAGGTTACTGCCGACGGTCAGCCGGTCCAGGATTCCCGCACGGAAGAGACCGCGCTTACGAACCACCCCTTTCATCGCACCACCCCCATGGTCAGCCGATCTCAAGCACGATCTTGCCGCGGACCCGTCCGGTCTCGCTGAGGCGGAAGGCGTCGGCGGCCTCCGCCAAGGGCAGCACGCGGTCGATGTGGACGGTGAGGTCGCCGGCATCTGCGAGGCTCGCGAGGGCGGCGAGGTCCGAGGGATCGGGCTGCGTCCATACCTGGTGTCCGCCGCGCTGAGTCACCTCGGGGTCGACGATCGAGGCGACCCGGGAGGGGTCCTTCAGCAGTTCCTGGGAGACAACCACGGCGTCACCACCCACGCAGTCCACGGCGGCGTCCACACCCTCGGGAGCCAGCTCCCGCACGCGCTCGGCCAGGCCATCGCCGTAGACGACGGGTTCGGCGCCCAGGGAGCGCAGGAACTCGTGGTTGCGTTCGCTGGCCGTACCGATGACCCGGGCGCCCCTGGCCAAGGCGATCTGCACGGCCACGGAACCGACACCGCCAGCTGCCGCGTGCACCAGGACCGTCTCCTCCGACCGGGCACCCACCCGGGACAGCGACTGCAACGCGGTGAGCCCGACGAGCGGGAGGCCGGCCGCCTGCTGCCAGGTCAGCGACGCGGGCTTGCGCGCGATGGTGTGCACGGGCGCGGCGACGAACTCCGCGTAGGTGCCGTGCTGAACCTGCTCCGTCCGGACGTAGCCGAAAACCTCGTCACCGGCGGAGAACTCCGTGACGCCCGGGCCGACGGCCTCAATCACGCCCGCGACGTCGAAGCCCGGCACCAGCGGAAGGCTCACCTCCAGGATCGAGTCGAGGTGGCCTGCGACGACGTGCCGGTCGACCGGGTTGACCCCCGCGGCCTTCACCCGTATCAGCACCGATCCGGCACCGGGCTCCGGCTTGTCGATCTCCATCAGTTCCAGGGCCTCGGGGCCGCCGTAGCGCCGGGCGACAACCGCTCGCATACGCCTCTCACCATTTCTCTTGATCCATGACGCCCGGGGCTCGGGCACGACCGTTACGCTAGAACCTCACATTGGTGTCAGAGGCAAGACCCGTGTCGAGGGTCACAAGGTGGGGGCGACATGCGGATCGGCGAGCTGGCATCCCGTTCCGGCGTCAGCGTCCGCTCCCTGCGCTACTACGAGGAGCAGGGTCTGCTCACCAGCACCCGTAGTGCCAGCGGGCAGCGGCACTACACGGACATCGACGTGGAGCGGGTCGAATTCGTCCAACGGTTGTTCGCCGCCGGGCTGTCCAGCCGTACGATCACGGAACTGCTGCCGTGCGTCGACGCACCCAGTGAGAGCAACTCCGACGCCGCGCTGGAGCGCATGGAGCAGGAGCACGACCGGTTGACCCGGCACATCGCCGACCTCGTACGCACTCGGGACGCTCTCGACGCGCTGGTGAGCACTGCCCGAACCCATCGCGAGGCGCTGCGGGTGGCAGCGGTCGACTGACCTGCGGCGACGGACGAACCATCGGGTCTCACGCGCCCGCGCCGGGGCCGCCCAGTCGTCGTGGGGCCTCAGCCGCGACCTCTTCCTCGATCCGGCGCACCGCGTCCTGCAGGTCATCCAGGTGACGACGCGCCACTTCCTGTGCGGACATGACCGTCCTGCGCCAGGTCACGATGACGCACCCCAGCACCTCTCCGTGCACACGGATCGGAACGGCGATCGAGTTGCGGCCGTCGAAGTCGTACTCCGGTGCCCGCACGCTGTACCCACGTGACCGAGTGGTCGCCAGCAGACGGCGCAGCCATCCAGCGTCGTGGGCGTACTCGTTCCCGGGGGCGTCGTGCTCGCGGAGGCGGCGCAGGACCGCTTCCCGCTCCCGCTCGGGAGAGAAAACGATGTAGGCCCGGCCCCGAGGCCCCGAGCAGCATGTGCGAGCGGAAGCCGATGGGAGAGACGGGTACGACCTCGTCGAAGTAGGCCTTCGGGCTGTTCGTGTCGATCGTCTCCATGCTGATGCGCGCCACCCGGTCCAAGACACCTCCGCATCAGCGTGGCACGGCGGCCGGCCCGCCAGCCGAGACCAGGACCCTGGACAGTTCCTGAGCGATTCCTGATGTTGTCAGCGCTCGTCCTGTCCGAAGATCTGAAAGCCGCGTATGCGCCGTGTCCCCGGCCCTGCCGACCCGACTCTGCCTATCCCGGTGGCGACACGAGGCCCTCACCTTCCCAAGCCGAGAGCGCGGTTCGGTTCTCGTCACCCGCTCCAGTTCCTCGCCCGCTCCAGATTCCTCGCCCGCTCCAGATTCCTCGCCCGACTGCCCACCCGCCATACGGCGGGGCGGGCAGCAGAAGCTACCGCCATCTGCGGGTTCCTCGGCGTTGTCCGGGATCCGAAAGTGGAGGAACTCGTTCCCAGCCCTTTCCCGGAGGAGAGAACAAAGGCAGACCAGACGGCAGCGGAAATCTTCGGCGCCACAACCACCCGACCGCCTTTCGACGCGGAACTGGCGCCCGTCGCGGAGGCCTTGATGGCAGCCCTGCCGCACTTGTCCGATGAGACCTTCGCGACAGCCCGACAGACCGTGGCCGAAGGGGTTCCCGGTATGGAGCCGGTGGACCTGACGGCGGGCGGCCGGGTAAGGGTGGAAGAGCGCCAGGTCCCCGGCCCGGAAGGCGCGCCGGACATCACGCTGCTGATCCTCCGCCCTGCCGAGGACCGCGGCCCCAAGGGCGGCATCCTCTACATACACGGCGGCGGGATGGTCACAGGGCACCGTCGCACGGGCGTGGACGGGCTCCTCCCGTTCGTGATCGAGGGCAGCGCGGTCGTGGTGTCGGTCGAGTACCGCCTGGCCCCGGAACACCCCGACCCCGCACCCGTCGAGGACTGCTACGCCGGACTGGTGTGGACGGCCAAGAACGCCGCGGAGCTCGGCATCAGCCCCGAGCGTCTCCTCGTCGCCGGTACCAGTGCCGGCGGCGGACTCGCGGCCGGCGTCGCGCTGCTCGCCCGCGACCGATCGTTCCACCGCGCCGCGCTGAGGATCGCCTGCGACCCCGGCAGCTCCGAGACCGACCGTCTCGATGCTGCGCGGTCACGAAGCCCGGCGGACGTCAACGCGCCGCGGTCGCCGTCCTCCTCTGGCGGATCGCCCACAGCGAGGACGAACGCACCGAGGCGACGGCTGAGAACACCGGAGCCTCCTGTTCGAAGCGATGAGAGCGGGCAACGCTGCTGGCGTGCGATGCGCACCTGCAACGAGTCCCGCGCCCTCGCCAGGCTCTTCGGACCGCGGATGTGCGTGCGCCCCATCCTGCGGGACGTGCCGCCTTGGTCACCCTTTCCGGGCATGCTGCCGCCGCGCTTCACCCAGCCACGGCGGGACCCACCTGAGGTCAGCCGGTCGCGTCCGGTTCCGGCGTGGTGAGGACGGCCGGCCTGGCACGGAGCATGGCCTGGTGGAGGTCGTCGTGCGGGGGCGAGGCGGGCAGAGGGCCTCGGGCCGGGGCCTCCAAGGACTGGATGAACAGCGCGACGACACGCCGCCAGGCGTCGGGGGCGGCGCCGCCGGTGGCGTTGACGACACCGGCGTTGGCCATGTGGAGCAGCACGATGTCCGAGGAGTCGAAGTCCTCGCGCAACCGGCCCGCGGCCTTGGCCCGGTCGATGAGCCGCACCATGCCCTCGAGCGCCTCGTTACGGCGCCCCTCCATGGCCTTGGCAGTGGGGAAGGACGTGGTCAGCACGTCGGCGAAGCCGTAGTCGGCGGCCTGCATCGAGCAGGCGGTCTCGACGTAGCCGACGAAACCGTTCCAGGGGTCGGGGTCGTCCAGGGCGGTGGCGACCACGTCGGCGTAGGCATCCATGCGGTCGGCGAAGACGGCGGCGACCAGCTCTTCCTTGGTGGGGAAGCGGCGGAACATGGTGGCGATGCCGACGCCGGCCTCGCGGGCCACGGACGCCATGGAGGCGTTCAGGCCGTCACGGGCGAACACCCTGCGTGCGGCTGCGATGATCCGCCCCCGGTTGCGCTCGGCATCACTGCGCAGCGGCTGGGCGGCGGTGTTGTCGGGGTGCTGGGAGCCAGGGGTCATACCGGCCAGTCTAGCAATCGGATTGACCTATCCATTTTGGGTGCTAGTCTGGCTTCAGCGAGCCGGAGAGGGCTGTCCGGTTCTTTAATCGGATAACCCTATCCGAATCTTGCCGCTTCCCTGCCAAGACTTGCGAAAGGATCGCTGTGACCAGCATCGCCATCATCGGAGCCGGCCCCCAAATGGGCCTGGCCATCGCCCGCACCTTCGGCTCCAAGGGCTTCAACGTCGCCCTGATCTCCCGCAACCGCGAGAAGCTCGACGGTCTCGTCGGCACGCTCACCGCCGAGGGCGTCACCGCCGCCGCATTCCCCGCGAGCGTCCTCGACCATGACGCGCTCACCCAGGCGCTCAAGGACGCCGCCGCCAGGTTCGGCGGCATCGACGTCCTGGAGTACTCCCCGCTCGCCATGGAATCCACCGTGCTGGTCACTCCGGCCGAGAGCGACCCCTCCCACATCCAGCACGAGATCGAGTTCCAGCTGTACGGGGCCATGGCCGCCACCAAGGCGGTACTGCCCGCGATGCGCGAGGCCGGCGCGGGCACCCTGCTCTACACCACCGGCGCCGGCTCTCTCGACCCGCTGCCGATGGTCGGCAACGTCAACGCCGCCGCCGCGGCGCTGCGCAACTGGGTCGTCAACCTGCACAAGGAGCTGGACGGCACCGGAATCCAGGCCGCTCACATCGCCATCGACGTGGCGCTCGGCGGCGCCTCGATCGACCCCACGCTCAAGGCCGCCACGCCCGAGGCGGTTTCCTCCGTCTACTGGGAGCTGCACACCACCAAGCGCGACCAGAGCGAGATCGTCTACAGGGGCTGAGGCCGCGTCGGCTCCCGCTCCGCCCCTTGGCCGCGACGCGGTGCGGCATGCCGTACCGCGTCGCGGCCAAGGAGAAGGCATGCGCTCCGGCGAGCGTGTTCCTGTAGATCGCGCAGGACGCTGCCAGCCGCGGCATTCGTGGCCACCGGCGTCCTGAAGACCACCAAGCCCGCAAGCAGTCCCGGTCTCAGCCCCAACTGCCGTGGGTGAGTGAGCGATGTCGCGGCCCCGGTGGTGCGAGCTCGACGTCACCGAGTTCGCCGCCGCCCTCGGTCTGAGCCTCCCGCACTCCATGGACACCACGGTCGTGCTCACACCGCTGAACCGCCATCGACCTCGCGGTGATCAAGATGCTGAGCGTGAGCTTCGGTGGGGCCCTTTCGGCCCCGTTCCTCCTGAACCTGCGTCCTGCCCACTCCCCAGCCAGTCCGACTTCCCTATCGCGTCCAGGAGCTGTCGGTGGAACTCGGCATCCTCTCTCTGTCCGACCTGCAGACCGACCCCACCACGAACGCACTGCACGACGCCGGGCGCCGCACCCGCGAGATCGTGTCCTACGCCATCGCCGCCGATCAGGCGGGCCTGGACGTCTTCGGCCTCGGCGAGCACCACAGCCCGGACTTCACCGTCGCCAACCCCGCCGTGCCACTGGCCGCGATCGCCCAGGTCACCAGCCGCATCCGCCTGACCAGCGCCGTGTCCGTGCTGTCCACCGCCGACCCGGTCCGCCTCCACCAGGACTTCGCCTCCCTCGACCTGCTCAGCGACGGCCGCGCCGAGATCATCGCCGGGCGCAGCGCCTTCACCGAAGCGTTCCGCCTCTTCGGTATCGGCCTGGACGACTACGACGAGGTGTTCACGGAGAAACTGCGACTGCTGCTCGCCATCCGCGACAACCCCGAGCAGGTCACCTGGCATGGACGTTTCCGCCCGGCTCTGGGCGGCCTCCCGGTCCCGCCTCTCCCCCAGCAGCCCCGACTGCCGCTGTGGCTCGGCGTCGGCGGGACTCCTGCCAGTGTGGAGCGTGCCGGGTATCTCGGGCTGCCCATGACGCTGGGCCTGATCGGCGGGGACATCCGCCGCGCCCGCGCGGCCGCCGAGCACTACCGGGCCGTCGGTACCGGAGCGGGCCACCGGGCCGAGCAGCTCAAGCTCGCCGTCTCCACGCACTTCTACGTCGGCGCCACCTCCCAGGGCGCGCGCGATGACCTCTTTCCTTACTACCGGGAGTATCTGCGGCCCAAGCCGCCCACGGGCCGGGGTCGGCACGTCTCCCGCGCCGACTTCGACGCCGTCTCCAGCCCGTATGGCGCACTGGTGGCCGGCAGCCCTCAGGAGGTCATCGACAAGATCCTCAGCGAGCACGAACTGTTCGGCCTCGACCGCTTCCTCGGCCAGATCGACTTCGGCGGCATGCCCGCCCCGATGGTCCACCGGTCCATCGAACTCCTCGCCACCGAGGTCGCCCCCGCCATCCGCAAGGAACTCGCCCCACCGACAGGACCGAACACCGTCTGAGGACCAGAACCGACTGGCTTCGCCCACGTGCCTGCTCCCGCCGCATTTCCGCCGGCTGAGGTCCGCCCTCAGGGATCCCTCACTCTCGAGGAGAGAACCGCCATGAACGCGACCAACGACCCGTCCTCCACCGTCCCGGTACCACTCGACCCCCACGCGGCACGTCTCGTCGCGGCGTTCAGGGACGCTCTGGTCCGCATGCGCGACGGAGAGGAACTGACCACCGAGGACCTCAACGTGGCCAACGAACTGGTGCAGTTGGTGCAGGCGACCACCGACGCCTCCCTGGCGGCGACAGTCATGCCGTGGTTCAGGGAGGTCTTCCAGGGCCGCCAGGACGGCTCCGCCCCGGCACCCAGCCGCCGCGTTCCGAAGAGTCCGGAACCCCGCTGGTGGTGAGGGTGCGGCAGCCGTCTCCGCCGGTGAACTCGCCGACCACTACCGCCGCATCGACAGCGTCCGCGTGAAGATCGCCCACTGAACAGGCCCGCAACTTCACCGGGTTGGTCTGTCACCGACCGAGAAGGGGCAGGTTCGTGGAAGAAAACAGCACATCGTCATCGCCGGAGGAGGCCCTGTCGGGTTATGGCTCGGGCGGAACTGCGGTCGAGCGGGATCCTCGTCACCGTCGTCGAGGAGCGTACGAAGGTCGATGAGCGCTCCAAGGCGCTCTCCATCCACCCCGCACCACCGAGGTCCTTGCCTCCCGAGGAGCGCACAAGTCGTTCCTCGCCGAGGTCCTGCCGATCCCGAGCGGCCGTTTCGCCGCGCTCGAGGAGCGGCTCGACTTCCGGGAATTGGACACTCCCTTCCCGTACTCCCCCGCCCTGCCCCAGGCTCGCACCGAGGTCCTGCTCCAGGAGCACCCGCTCAGGCTGGGGGTCACGATCGCGCGCGGGCATCGTGTCACCGCTGTACGCCCCCGAACAGCCCGACCTCAACTGGCAGCACCCCGATGTCCACGCCGAGTTCGAGTCCATCCTGCGGTTCTGGTTCGACCGGGGCGTCGACGGCTTCCGCATCGACGTCGCCCATGGACTCGCCAAGGACCCCGAACTGCCCGACCTGCCCCCGCCCCCCGACACGGCACACAGGCAGCCCCTCCACCACGTCCAGCACCCGCACTGGGACCGCGACGAGGTCCACGACATCTACCGTGCCTGGCGCAAGGTCGCCGACGAGTTCGACGGCGACCGGGCCTTCGTCGCCGAAGCCTGGGCCGACACCCCCGAACGCCTCGCCGCCTACGTCCGCCCCGGCGGCCTGCACACCGCCTTCAACTTCGACTTCCTCATGGCCAGCTGGGATCCCAAAGACCTTCGTACGGTCATCGACGACTCCCTCGCCATGCTCAGCGGCATCGGCGCCCCGGCCACCTGGGTGCTCTCCAACCACGACGTCATGCGCCACACCAGCCGCTACGCCCGCAAGACCGTCGCACGGTGGGTCCCCAACGAGCGCTACCAGCCCCAGGGCGCCGTCGACCTGGACCTCGGCACCCGCCGCGCCCGCGCCGCAGCCCTGCTCATGCTCGCCCTCCCCGGCGGCGCCTACATCTACCAGGGCGACGAACTCGGCGTCCCCGAGGTCGAGGACCTGCCCGAGTCCGTTCTGGAGGACCCCATCTGGGAACGCTCCGGCCACACCGACAAAGGCCGCGACGGCTGCCGCGTGCCCATTCCCTGGTCCGGACAGGCGACGCCGTTCGGCTTCAGCCCCGAGGACGCCTACGCTGCACCCTGGCTGCCCCAGCCCGCGACCTGGAACCAGCTCACCGTGGAGGCACAGACCGGCGACAACACTTCGATGCTGGAGCTGTACCGCACCGCCCTCCACTTGCGCCGCGAGAATCCTGCCCTCGGCGACGGCACCATGACCTGGCTCGACACCCCCGTCGGCGTCCTCGCCTTCCGCCGCGACCCTGGCTTCGTATGCGTGGTGAACCTCTCCGGTGAGGCGTACCCGCTGCCCGACCACAGCTCCGTTCTGCTGGCCAGCGGTCCCGTCGAAGACGGCGTGCTGACGCCGGACCAGGCAGCCTGGCTCGCGGTATAGCCACCCGCGACCAGGACCACGACCAGGACCAGCAGTCTTCCCCCCTGATCCGCCAGGGCCTGCCCGGTGCTACTCCCCGCCGATCGGGCAGGCCCTGGCCCCTTCGACGGCGCCCTGCAGGGCGGCCAACTCGACGACGCCGCGGTGGTCCGCGAGACGCTCCGTCGAGCCGCCGAGCCGCCGAGCCGCCGAGCCGCCGAGCCGTCGAGCCGTCGAGCCGTCGAGCCGTCGAGCCGTCGAGCCGTCGAGCCGTCGAGCCGTCGACGACATCATCCCGAGCTTGGGTCCGCCTTCATCGCGTCGGAGTAGCTCAGGAGTGCTGCTCTGAAAGCCCGGAAGAAGGCGATGGGAGACGCTGGTGGGCGAGGTGTCATCGGGCTCGGGTTTCCTGGCGGTCCTCTGAGGTGGTCGTGGCTCCTGCGGGTGTGGGGCTGGGTGCCAGGCAGGTCTTGTGGGCCAGGGCGTCCACGGGGAGCTGGTCGTAGGCTTTCAGCGGGATGGCCACCACCAGGTCCCCGGCACATGCCGCCTCTGCCGGTGTGGTCGCGCGGGCGTGTCCGCCGAGGTCGCCGACGAGATCGGTGAGGGTCTCGGGGCCCCGGGAGTTGCTGAGCAGGATGTCGAGTCCGGCCGAGACGGCCAGGCGGGCCAGGGCTGACCCGGTCTACTTGGTGGGTGGCGCCCTTCGCGGGTCCGGGGGTCCGCGCGGCTACGCCGCGGCGCGCAGCCGGCGAAGACGACGTGGCCGGCCCGGGCGCGGTACGGTGCCGCACCACGTTGTCGTACCGAGTAGTCCACCTGCTGAAGGCGGGGCTGTCCGCACAGCTCGTGGATGCGAATGTGTCCGAGACCATGCCGCCGGGTCCGGCGATCTACGGCTGAAGCAAGACGTCTCCCGCGTCGTTGCGCAGCCCTGGAACCCTGCGAACGGCGGCCTGGGCCGTTCCTCATCGGTTACTGCTCAGACCGAGCATGGTCTGCGTGTGCGCCCACAGCCTCTGGGCGAGTTCGGGGCTGCGGGCCTGCTTCGAGGTCCGGGAGTCGGCCTTCATCCTGTGGAAGTACTGGCCGTTGACGCTGTGCGGGTCAGCGAGGTGGCGAGGGCACGAGTGGCGCTGCGCCCTCTTTGTTGTCGATCATCAGCGTGCGACCGAGACGGGTGTTGTAGATCAGATGGTTGATGCCTGCCGCGCCCCTGCCGATGCTGGAATTGACGACCCCGGGGTGGAACGCGGTGGCAGTGATTCCGGTCTGCGGCGCGCGCCGCCGCGCCGCTCGCTGGGCGCTTCACTGCGTCCCCTTGGTCCCGCCTGCCGCGGCACCAACCGTGCTGCGGCTCACCGCCCTGGACCGGCCGGTTGCTCGGCGCACACTCGCAGCCTGGCACCGCGACCGGGAGACCGACGAGGTGGTTCGGCAACTGCCCATGCGGCCCGCGCGTCCTCATCAGCCCGCCCGTCGGCGAACCCCGTCACCGGATCGCTGGGGCCAGTTCACAGACCTGCTCGAGGAACAGCCCGCTCCGGCTATCCGTACTATCTCTACGGCAGGGCACTGTGCACCAGATATCGCTGCCACCCCGCAGGCACCAGCCTGGGAAAGCACACGTGTGGCAGGTCTTCAACTCCGGCCTTGGGCCGAGGAAAGGTTGTGCGCCCCATGTCCGAGAACGTTTCCACTACCGAACTGACATCGCAGTACAGCGCTCAGGTGAGTGCAGATCTCGAACGCAATGCCAAGGAACAACAGCGGATCGGCGCGGAAATCGCCGCGCTGCAGGAGCAGTTGGCAGCCCATCAGCGTGACCACACGGTGCTGGTCAGCATCCAGCAGGCGATCGGCGCAACACCGGCTTCCGCAGAGCCTGCGGCTCCGTCGGACAGCACCACGGTGCCCGCCCCCCGCGCGGCGAAGGAGACCGCCAAGTCCGGCACAGGCAAGCGGGCACAGACGAAGAAGACCGCCACCGCACCCCGTCGTGGCACGGCCGGGAAGCCGGCGGCCGACAAGGATGCCGACAAGGGTGCTGGCAAGGCGCAGTCCGCTAAGACGGCGCAGCCGACACTGGTCGAGCTGATCCGCGGCCACCTCTCCGAGCAGAGCGAGCCGCGCTCGGCGGCGGAGATCGCCGCAGCCCTCGGCCAGGCCCATCCCGACCGCAGCGTCAAGACGACCGTGGTGCGCACCACCCTCGAAGGGCTGGTGGCCAAGAGCCAGGCGCAACGCAGCAAGCAGGGCTCGTCCGTCTTCTACACCGCATCTGCGGTGCCGGAGCAGGCAGCACCGCCGCAGGCCGAGGAGCAGCCCGCACCAGCCGGCGCGTGACACCGCTGCGGCACAGCCGTGCCGGCCGCTGAGGTCCCGGGCGGGATGCCGGGCGGTCCGCAGCGCGATCCACAGCAGCAAGAGAGTCCCTGCCTCACCGGCCGGGACTCTCTTGCGCCGCCAACAGCTTCTCCACCGGACGGGTGACGGCAACCCAGCCGACCACCTGTGCCTGCCCTGCGGCTCCCGGCTCACCTGCCGCGGCCCGCCGACCTGTCAGTGGTTGTCCGAAGCCGGATGAGGGCGGGAGCACCGGACCGGACGGACCCCGCCAGGCTTCAATGAGCTGTCCTAGCCGCCGAGCAGGTGTCTCACTGATCACGAACAGAACGATCGCCACCACCCGGAGAGCGGCTCCGGCGGGCAACACGGTCACCCAGGCGGTCAGATCTCCGTGCGCCATGGCCATCACACATCCCGATACCGCTCCCAGTGGCACGGCGGCCACCAAGTCAGCGATGTCGGGACCGAATTGGTCAGCCAGACGGCCGGGAGGGCAGGCGGTGTCCTCAAGGTCGTGCAGCCGAGCGGCACACACGACCGGTGGTGGCAAGTGCAGGTGGCCGGCGACGATCGCGGCGACCGCGAGGCGGTGGGTAAGGACCCAAGTCTCCGCTGTGGCGCATGTGCCCCCGATGCCAGAGAGCGGACCCGCCGTAGGCGCGTTCGAGGAGCGTCGTTTCAACGTCGGGGTGGAGTGCGAACGACGGCGAGGACGTCACGAAGGACGGTGCGTTGCCGCGTTGGGGGGTGCGCCGGGGCGCTACCGCCGTCTGCCTTCATGACGCTCCCCCTTCGGAGGCCGGGCGGGCCACTGCCCATCCCGGCAGCGGCCGTTTCCTCGACCGGTAGGCGCGCGCGAGGGAGTCGCGGGCCTGCTCGACGCCCTCTTGAGTGATCCGGTAGAAACGCCGGCGCGGACGGCCGGCCTTCTCGTGCACGGCGGGGTCCTCCCAGGTGCTGTCCACCCAACCGGCCAGTTCCAGACGGGCGAGGATCGGATAGATCGTGCCCGACGGCAGTCCCGCCAGCTCGCACAGCTCAAGGCCATAGCGCCGCTGGGCGGGATCCTCCAGCAAAGCCTGCAAGACCAGTTGGGTCTGCAGGGTCATACGCGGCATACCCATACTCGTACTCTACATAGCCTATATATGGGCTACCCAGAGGCGCGACCGCCGAGACCACGATCCGGCTGCGGCCGCGGCTGCGGCGTCGCGGCCTGCTCGCGGTCTCGCCGGAAGCGGCCGGGGACGCGAGCGGCATCTTGACCTCGGTGTCGATGCTCAACGGACTTCTCCATTACGGCGGTTGCCGAGGAACCTGGCCGCGGAGGCGAGCGCGCCCACCACGAACGCCACCACCGCCAGGGCCATGCCGTAGCCGTACTGCTGGGTGGTGAAGGTGATGTCGTGCATGTAGCTGACCATGGCCTCGGAGAGGTGGAGGGGGCCGCCGCCGACGAGGGCGTAGACGAGTTGGAAGACCTTGAAGACGCCGGTGACGACGAGGCCGGTGACGATGCCGAACGTCTCGCGCATCGTCGGGATCCGGATGTGCCGCAGCTGGCCGGTTCGCTGAGGACGCTGGGCCCGTAACGGCCCCCGATCGACGCCGATGCGGTGGCCCGGGTGGCTCTGCGCGAGCCCGACCTGCCCAAGGCGTGCCCGGACGGGCCGAGCCGGGACATCAAACTGTTGGTCGACCATCGGCGCACGCTAGTGGCCCAGCGCACCCCGATCGGCCACAAGCCGGCGCTGGTTCCTGCACGAGCGCGACCGGGAACTTGCCGTCGCCTCTCGTGGCCTGCGCCGCCTGTGCGTCCCGGACCACCTGGCCCGAGCCTTGATCCAGCATCGCGGGACGCTCGCGGCCATCGCCTCCGAACTGGTCGCGGACGAGCGCGAGGTGCTGCTGTCGAACATCGCCCGGGCCCGCGCCACTTTGGACTGGATGGAGACCGCGGTGTCGACCGGTCAGGTCCACATGGACGAGGAACTCGCCCGCATCCTGCGGGGTGAATAGCCGTGCGCAAACGCTCCCCGGCTTGCGAGCTGAGCCAGTACCAGATCCGCAGCGGTCCGACCGCCTGCGAGCCCTACGGGACGCCTATTCGCCGCCGGAAAACTCCCACCGTGAAGTCCACCCCATATCAACCGATTGCGTAGTCACAAACCACCCGAACTCATCCGTGGACAGCAAGCGGCCGGTGGCTGCGTTCTTTACCAGAAGGCCGTGGCCAGACTGGGTGTAGTTCCATTTCTGATAGTCGCCACCGTTGTATTCCATGTAGTACACCTCGCCATTCCAGTTGCCGTCGAGGCACTGATTCGTATAAGCCTTGACGATGTTGGCACCTCTCCGGTCCCACAGCTGGAACCGATCCCCCCAACGGCATTCTTCGCCGCGCACCCCCCACCTGCCAGACGAAAGCTCGTTCGTGCGGGCAGTGAGACACTTGTCCGCCCCCGGATCGAATTCCATCTTGATCCAGGTATTCTCGGCAGCCCTCGCGCTCGGCGCGAACAGTGCCGCATTGACGACTGAGACGGCGATCGTCGCCAACGTGACCAGGTCTATCCGCCCGAAGCAATGATCCACATCGCCTCTAACGACAACCTCGCCAAGCGCATAACGGATGAGACCACACCCACCCGGCGAGGAACCTAATAGGAAATAAACAGCAATTCGCCTACATCAAACGCCCTCTAATGCCCCAGCACTTCGCCGTACTTGATGGCCCCGTGGGGCAGCGCGAAGCCGAAGGGGGTCAGCGACTTGCCCAACGGGTACGTCTCCTCGGTGCTGCTCGGCGCGAACCAGACGCCACCCGACCTGGGCTCACCGGCGTTCTCCCCGGGCGCGCTCACCGCTGTGTCCCACAGGCCGTCGCGGTTGTAGTCGCCGACGGCCAACTGGGCGCCGAAGCGGTCGCCGGCCTCGGCCGTGCCGGGCATGTTCGGGGTGCTCTGGCTGCGGGCGAGACCGCCGTAGAGGCCCTGCTCCGTGCCGTTCATGGTGACGTATCCGCCCGCGTCCTTCACGGTGCCCACGTCCTCGCCGGGCACGCCGACCACCAGTTCCGGTCGGCTGTCGCCGTT
Source organism: Streptomyces graminofaciens (assembly GCF_030294945.1). Lineage (NCBI taxonomy): Bacteria > Bacillati > Actinomycetota > Actinomycetes > Kitasatosporales > Streptomycetaceae > Streptomyces > Streptomyces graminofaciens. The sequence goes on from NZ_AP018448.1 coordinate 363,839, forward strand.
CAGGTCGCCGGCGGACAGCGCGGCGCCGAAGTCGTCGCCCTCCTCGGCGGCACCACCGACCTCCGGGTTCGACTGGGTGATGCACTCGTACTCGGCGCCGAACCGTGCGGTCTTCGAGCCCTTGAGCAGGAGCACCGCACCACCGAGCCGATCCTCGCAATGCGTGCTCTCCGACTCGGGGTTGGGCTGTACGAGGCCGATCGCGAGGTCGTCGGTGCCGTCCTGGTCGAAGTCTTCGGCGGCGAGCGCGCTGCCGCGGTCGGCGTCGGCGTACCACTGGGCCGGCTTGGCCTGGTCGTCCCAGCGCGTGATGAAGGTGCTGGAGTCCTCTATGCCCTGCCAGGTGGCGGCGAGGTCGTCCCGGCCATCGCCGTCGAAGTCGCCGGTGGCCAGGTCGCGGGTGGCGCCGCCCATGCTGTAGCGGCGCAGGGTGGTGGTGGTCACCGGGTCGGCGGTGAGAGGGCCCGGGCGGAACCGGAGCGCGCCGTGCTCCTCGCCGTTCTCGCCGTACGCGAGGTCCGTGTCGCCGTCGCCGTCGTAGTCGCCCGTGGCGATGGTCCGGCCGATGCTGCTGTACTCGGACGCGCCCCTGGCCACGGTGGTGCCCTTGACGTTCCACTCCGAGCCGTCCAGGACGGTGATGGTGCCCTCGTCCTTGAGCTGATCGGAAGTGAGTGACTCGCCGCTCGCGCCGACGACGAGCTCGAAGACGCCGTCGCCGTTCACGTCGACGGGTGCCACGGAGGAGCCGAAGCGGTCGCCCGCCTCGGGCGTGCCGGGTATGCCGGCCTCGGCCTGGCTGATGACGCCGGTGGACTGGCTCGGGCTCTGCGGGCCGCCATAGATCACGCTGACATAGCCGGCCTTGGCTTTGCCGTCCACCGTGGCATTGGGCATGCCGACCGCGATGTCCGCGTATCCGTCGCCGTTGAAGTCGAACCGCGGAGTCGTTGCAGCCGCGGCGCTCCCGGCGAGCGGCAGGGTCAGGCCGGCTGCGGTGAGTGCCGCCACGGCGGCGGCGGCCAGGGTGCGTGCGCGCACGGTGAACTCCCATAGTCGAAGGAGGAAATGAGGGCGAAGGATTATGGGGATGTGACTCATGAGGGGTACGAAGGGTTGTGAGAAGGTGGCCGCCCGGTGGACAGGACTCAGCTTGTTCTTTATCTACCAGGGCCTACCGGGCTTGCCGATGGCGCTGAGGGTCTCGGGGCGTTTGGCGGTCCTGCCCACGTCGTAGCGGGGTGCGGGAGGGCGGTTCTTGGTCCCGGGCGACCGTCCGGGACCGGCGCCACGCGGTTGGGGAACACGGGCCGGGCAGAGCAGGTGGGCTCGGATGTTTCTGAACCCCCGGCGGACCCGGGCCGGGGTGAGGCGTTCGGGCCTGGCCGGCCGCGGCCGTCCGGATGGGACACCCCTCGGGGAAGGCTGCCACGGCTGACCACACGCCAGTTCCGCAGGACCCTGGCCTGGTTCATCGCCCGCCGCCCTGGCGGCACCATCGCAGGAGCCCTGCAATACCGCCACCAGTACGTCCAGATGTTCGAGGGCTACGCTGGCACCAGCGATTCCGGGTTCCGCGACGAGGTCGAATCTACCCCGTCAAGCGGTGGACATGGGGAAGTAACGGTAAGCGTGATCCGGGTAAACTTCGGCGCGACGGGGTGGTTCGTGTGCATTCGACTGCCGCGAACATGCATTCCATTCCAGGGCAGATTGAAATTTGCCACATTAGGCGTTGCTGCCTGAAGGCGAGCCTTACGATGGCTACTGAGCTTGAACTCGGATTGTCATCGGCGTGAGGGATAGCCCTTTTCCGGCGAGGCATCCGTCGATTCTCGCGCGTCAGTTGCATGCAGCCGTGCCGGATCCCAATGCCCTGGAAGCGTAGCTTTACTATTTCTCGCTTCCCAAGTCTGTTGTTTATCGTCCGCAGCCCTGACGGCAAGGTATTCCGCCCAATCCCGCCTGGCGTAGGCCACCCTGTTTACTGGCGAGAGGGGGTTATTCCGACCGTGCACTATTCCCTCAACTGCCCTCAGGTTGAGTACGGCCGCCGCTCAGCGAGTGGCGGGCCGTTCCCTCAGGCGTGAAGGTGAAGCCGTCCATGAACAGGGTGCCGCCGGCGCGGAACGCCCAGAGGATTGGCTCGGCGTGGACGCACGACGATGATGGGCTTGGGCTCGTGAAACTGTTCCAGAGGTGAAAGCAGAGAAGGACGTCGTCCCGCCGATCGGTCGTATAGGCAAGTGTCTTGGGATAGTTGGGGTTGGTCCCTCCGAAGAGCACCGAGGGCGGACCGAACGCCGTGACGACATCGCTGAGGAACCGATCCTCTCGGCACCAGGTCTCGCTGGCGTGACGGATCTCGTCGTATTCGCTTGAGGTGAGGGTCCGGTCGAGTCTCAGCCATCCCTGGCGGTGTGCAATCTCGGCATACACCGACGCCACAGAGCCCTCGTGCGTATCACCCCAGAGATCTTGGAAGGCTCCGCGCACTCCAGTGGAGAAGGCCACTCTCGTTTGGAGATCCTTCAGCTCCTCCTGCCATACCTGCTCAGCAGCGTCGGCGAACGCCACTGCGTCGAGGTAGAGCCTGAGCGCCGTCTCGCCGCCATACATTCCGGGGCGGCGCATAGCAGCGTTCAAGTGCGCGAGTAGGTACCCGCGTACTTCTTGCGCTGTGCGCCCGTTGCTGTCGCTGGTCGTGTCGGTCATCGGTTGTCCTCCTGTTGGTCCTCGGCTCGGGCGGCGAGGTACTCGGCCCAGTCGCGTCGGGCGTAGGCGACCCAGCGGAGTGCGGTGTGGCGGTGCATCCCGGTCACGTCGGCGAGGATCGGGCTGGGGAGATCAGCAGCAAGGGCGGCCAGCGCCGCGTTGCGGGCGGTGCGAACCGGGATGCCGTGCCGGTTGAGCTTCTGGGTCATGCCGTGGGTCGAGATCGGCTTGCCCGGGACCATGCCGGGGAAGAGCCATTGAGGGCCTGGGCGGACTCGCGAGAGCTGCGGCCGCAGCTGGGGCTGTTCGGCGAGGCGCCGAAGGAGTTCGGCGAGACGTGGAGGCAGCAGGACGGGATGGCGGCCCAGGACGAGGTGGGTGTCCTTGTCGCCAAACTTGAGGTGCTCGGGCGTCAGATGGCAGAGGCGTTCTGTGGACGGGCCGAACAGCAGGGTGATCGCGCCGGCCGCCCGGACATCCGTGGGCAGGGCCTCGTCGGTGAGGCAACGCTGGAGGAGCGGCCACCGATCGTCCTCGTCGAGCAGGTTCTGTGGCTCCTGCCTCGGGATGGAAGGAACCGTGAGCTCGCGGGTGAGCCGACGGCTCGTGGTCCATTTCAGAAAGTACCGGATCAGGTAGCGACGTTGGCTGGTGGCTCCGGCGATCCAGTCGTCGATGTGCTCCTGGGCGAGGTCGGCGAGGTCCAGGCCGCGTTGGTCTATCCAGGACAGGAAGTCCAGGGCAACGCTGACGCGGCGCCGCAGGTCGCGGTCGGCGGAGGCGGGGTGGCGGCGGATAGCGGCCCGCTGGCGCAGGAACCAGTGCAGGAACGGGCGGGCGAGGTTGGCGTGCGCGGCTGACTTGTCCTCGAGCTCGTGCTCCAGCCAGCCCGGGATGCGTTCGAGGTCCTCATGGCGTTCCTCCAAGACGCCGGTGTGGAACAGGAGTTGACGGATGTAGCGCTGGTTCCGGCTGGGCGGGAGCTCGTCCAACAACTCGTGGCTGAGCATGTGGCCTTCGGCCGCGAGCTGGGCGAGGAGCTTGGTGTTCGGGCTCTCCTTGAGCCACTGGATCGCCGGAAACGGCGAGGGAGCGTCCGCCAGCGCGGCGGCGAGCGGTTTCATCTGCGGGGCGACCATGCCGTCGGGACCGGTCAGCAGGGCGTTGACCCGCTCGGCGAGGACGCAGTGAGCGCATCGGCCGCGGCTGTGGGGGTTGCCGGCCCTGCCGCACTGACGGCAGGTGTAGTCGGCGGCGAAGCCGACGCAGGGTCCGCAGACTCCGGCGCCGTCGTTGTTCCGTGCGATCAGTGGCTGGACTGTGCCGCGGGAACACTCGGCCGGCGACCGGAGCACAGCGTTGTAGCAGCTCATGCAGACCGGCCCGATGGGCCACCGCGTGTTGACCGGTTTGGTCCGACCACATCGAGCGCATGGCTCTCCTGGACGATTACGCCGGTAGCAGTTGCCGCAGACCGGCTGGCCTGCGCATCGCGGCTGGTGCAGGGGCGGACCCGGCTGCAGATCGAGCAGGTCACCTCGGGGCCGCGGTAGCAGCCGTCGCAGAGGTCGGGTTGACCGTCACGTGCATTGCGGGCGATGCGCTTGAGCTGACCGCACCGTCCGCAGGGACGCCGTGGTCGGCGGTGGCGGTTGTAGCAGAGGTGGCAGAGTGCCCCGTCGTCGTCAACGAGGGCAGCTGCTGCGGTCTTTCCGCAGCTCACGCACGTGTGCATCGGGCGTTTCCAGCAGCCCCTGCAGAGGGCTCGGCCGTCCTCGCGGCGGACGGCCGGAGCTCGGGACTGGCCGCATTCGGCGCACTCCTCGAAGATCTCCGTGTCCGAGTGGTAGCGGGTGTGGCAGATGCGCCCCTCGGGTCGGCGGGCCGCGATGCGTACGTTCTCGCGTCCGCAGCGGGCGCATGTCGCCTGCCGGCTCCGGGCGTCGCAGGTGCCGCAGAGCCGTCCTTCGGGACGGAGTTGGCGCAGGTCGCTTCGTATCTTTCCGCAGTGTGCGCAACCGGGGCGGACCACGGGGTGCCCTGCGTCGTGCAGGACTTCGGCGAGCCGCAGCAGAACCGGTGGGCAGAGCGAACTGCCCGACGTCAGCGCGTCAGGCTGGGCAGCGAGGTGTCCGGCCAGTTCCTCCAGGAACTTCGCCGCCCCCCGCACGGGGATCGGGACCGCGGTCACCAGCGCGGCCTCGGCCTCCTGGGCGCCGAGCGACGGCAGCACCAACGTGAGCTGGCCGACGGCGGCGGACGTCGCGGCCTCCATGCGGGCGACCTGCGCCGCAAGGCGGGCGACGATCGACAGGGCGGTCGGGGACGGCGCGGTCACAGGCCCTCCGGCCGCCGGATCGAGGTCCGGCGCACGGCCGGAAGCGTGCCGGGCGTCTCTCCGCCGGCGGTCTTGCGTACCTCTTCGTTGACGACCCGGATCTCGATGAGGTCGTTGGGCTGGCAGTCGAGGATGTCGCACAGAGCCGCGAGAGTGTCCATCGACATCCGCTGCGGCGGCTGCGTGACCAGGCGGAAGACCTGCTCACGCGAGAGGTTGACGCCCCGCTCGGCCAGCAGCGGCACCAGGTCGGTGGTCTGGAACATCTCCCGGTCGGCCATGAGCTTGCGCAGATTCCAGCGGTAGCCCATCTTCTTGATCACTTCGGGTCCTCCCAGATGCCGGGGAATCGCTGGCCCAACTTCTTGTGCAGCAGCCGATTGCGGTACTCGTCCGAGACACCCGTATAAAGGGCCGTCGTGCTGGCATAGCCGTGACCGGCCTGGTCTTGGACGAACCGCTCCGGGTAATCAAATTCGGTCAAATGTGTGATACATGAATGCCTCAGGCAGTGCAATTCGAGTTCTTCGGGCAGGTCGGCGGCCTGCTTCGCGGCTTCGAAGGCTTCGTTCGCCGCCCGGCGCGACAGGCGCCCGGAGCGTTCGGTGACCCAGATCGCCGGGTGCTTTCCCACGTTGAACCGGGGCCGGACCTCGGTCAGGTAGTGGTCGAGGTCCTCGACGATCCAGTCCATCTCGGGGACCGTGAAGATGGTGCGGCGCTTGGGCGGACTGCCCTTGGACGACTTGCCCCAGCGCACGAACACCGCCCCGTGGCGCTTGTACTGCGGAGCCTTCGGATTGCGCCTCAGGTCGGCGAGATCGAGGCCGACGTTCTCCCGGCGCCGCATGCCGTAGGCGTAGCAGGTCTTGAGTAGGGCGGAGTCGCGCATCGCGGTCAACGCGCCCTTGCGGCCGCGCTTTCGGATCTCCTCGACCCGGCCGTCGGCGGCGTCGAACAGGCCTGGATCTCGTCGTAGGTCAGCGGCCTCCGGCTCGGGTCGCCTTCGTACTCGCTGACGTGGGTGACGGTGTTCCACTCGTGCAGGATCTGGACCGGCACCTGGCCGAAGCGCTCTTGGCAGACGGACATCCAGTCGTAGCGCGGATCGGTGATGTACTCGCAGAACAGCCGCAGGTGGTTCAGGTAGTTACGGCCGCTCGACACGGTGAACGTCGGCGTCTTCGTGCGCAGGTGGTCGATGAACGCCTCGAACTCCGCAGGCTGCCACTGCCACGGGTACTGGTTGGAGAACTCGGCGAACCGGCGGACCAGCGACAGTCGCGGCTTGATGGTCCCCTCCCACTTCAGGAAGCGGGCCCGCTGCTGTTTGGTCCACCCCTCCAACATGGCCTTGAACACGGCGGGTTCGGGGTCCAGGTAGGAGATCCCGATTACAAGCATCAGGTGTGCCGCACCCGCCGAATCGGCCGCTTTCGCCACTCCAACCTCCGTTGCGTTAGGTGCAACATTGTTGGGATGGCATCGCCGGGGCGCAAGAGGCGCTGGTAGATGGCGTGCACGGTGCGAGAGGATGACGGAGCAGACGCCTCTCACCTGCCGATTCACGCTTACTTGGACCCTGCGGAGTGCTGCATCAGATGCAACTCCGCCCCGTTCTCGGAGTCGCGTATGCCGGAGAGGTAGGCGATCACGATCCAGCAGGTCACCTGCAGCAGTCGCTCCAGGCGGGCGACGTCGTAGTACGAGATGCGCTTCACCCATGACCGGTCGTCCAGCTGCCCCTGGGGAGCGTGCGCGAGGGGGCAGTCCGTGTCGACTCCGACGTCCCGGGCGGCGTCCGCGATCATCTGCCGTGGCCGGGCCTCGTCCAGGCGGTGTATGGGATAGCCCAGCAGCCGGGCGAGGTAGCTGGTGCTGGGGAAGGGCGCTCCGCGGCGGCCGGAGGCCAGGCGCGCGGGGGCAGCTGGCAGAGGGTGCTGGCGGCGGCGGAAGTCGTCCAGCAGTGCCGCCAGGGCGGTGGGCAGGTCGGGGCCGGCGGGCGGCCGGGCATCGATGGCGTCGCGCTCGGCTCCGGCGGCCAGGACGTGGTCGGCGAAGTCGTCGATCCAGCGGATCGCCCAGGTCAGCAGCGGCCCCACGACCTGCTCATGGATACGGTCGGTGAGATTATCTCCGGCAGGTCGGCGGTGAGCGCGTGCCCATGCCCGCCACAAGGGCCGCCGTAGGGGGTCGTTCGAGGTGGTCGGGCAGGACGTTGCGGTAGGCCCACAGCATCCGTACTGCTCGGCGGTGGCGTCGGGTCGCCCCGCCGGACAGCCTCCACGTCATGATCTCCCGGTGGTAATCGTCCAGGCCCTCACCGTCGATCTCCCGCAGGGTGCGATCTCGGGTGTGGACCCACCACAGGAAGCGCCTGACGCAGGTGTAGTAGGTACGGATGCTGTCGATCGCCAAGGGCAGTTTCTCCCGGCGGTGTGTCCTGGGCGAGCAGGGTGAGGAACAAGGGCTTGACGATCTCGACCAGTTGGGGCGGCAGGAGGGTGAAGTCGAGCCGCAGGGTCTTCTGGTCGGCCCGCAGCCATGCCGGCGTCAGCACCCACAAGTCCTCGGCGAACCGGGACGTCTCCTCCAGCGCAACGTCATCGCGCAGCGGGCGTTTGGTGAGCACCAGAGTGTCACCGGGCACCGCAGGTGTCACTTCCTGCTCGAAGATCCGCCGTTGACCGTACAGACCTCCTGCGGCCTGCTCGGGGGCCTGATTCCTCCCGCAGGAGGAATGCTCCGCGGCCCCGCCCGAATACGCCGGGGCCGCGCGGGCGAGGGCTGTGGCGGACGTAGCGGCCGGGTTGGGCGCGCGCCCCCGTTCGCTGCCCGTTGTCGCTGTCACAGTGCGATGGGGCCGAGGTCGGCGGCGGTTTGGGCCAGTGCGCGGATGGTAGGGCTGTCAGCGGTGGTGCGCCAGGTGAGTGCCCATTCGAGGGTGGGGGCGTCGTGGAGGGGCAGGAAGACGATGCCGGGGGGCCTGTTGTAGCGCGCGGCTATTTCGCCCAGCGGGTGGACACAGCGTCCAGCAGCGACCAGGGAGAGGATCTCGTGGAAGGTCCGTGCGGCGGGCCCACGTGGGATACGGCGGCCGAGCGGGGTGCGGGTGGGGACCATGGAGGCGACCCAGTACTCGGGGGCTTCGGGGCCGAGGTCGACGACGTGGTTGTCGGCGAGGTCTTCCAGGGACGCGGTGCCGCGTTGGGCGAGCGGATGATCTGCGGAGACGGCCAGCACGCGGCCTCCGGTGAGCACGGTGGGGCCGACAGTGAGGTCCGGTTCGGCGACGGGCAGCCACAGCACGTGCGCGTCGTGCTCTCCGGTGCGCAGGGCGGTGAACGCGTCGCTGCCGTTGATTTCGCCGAACTGGATGTCGCTGCCGGGGTAGCGGGTGCGGAACGCGTCGACGAGGGGGCGTAGTTCGTGTCCGGCGTGGCCGAAGACGCCCAGCCGTAGGGTCCGGCCCGCGCCCGGACCGGCTGATTGGGCGCGGGCGAGTCCTGCGTGGAGGAGGTCGAGGGCCTGCTGGAGGTCTTCACACAGGCGCCTGCCGACAGGGGTCAGGGCCACGCGTCGGCTGGTGCGATCGAACAGGGCCACGCCGAGGCGTCGTTCTTGTCTGCGGATGGCCTGGCTGACGCGGGCCTGGGACACATGAAGCCGTTCGGCGGTGCGGCCGAAGTGCAGCTCTTCCGCCAGTGTCAGGAAGATCTCGATGTCGCGCAGCTCCATACATAACTCCCACGTTATGGATAGCTCCACGGACTCTACATTGTTCCACCGCTGACCTGGATCGATGCTGGACACATCATCTACCGGGCAGGCGGCAGACGCCTGACCGACGCATCGATAAGGCAGGGAAGCCCGATGAGCGCTATGCAGGCCGTCTTCGATCGCGTCGAGATCGAGGCGCTGCGCGCCGAGGTCACCGACGCTGTGATGATGCGCGATTTCGACCGCGTCGCCTCGCTGTTCACGCCCGAGGGCGCCATGCGATGGCCGCACATCGACAAGGAGTTCGTCGGCCGCGAGGAGATCCGCGCGGGGATCGAGTGGGGGCAAGGACTGTGGGAGTTCTTCTTTCAGACCGTCCACCCCGGCGTCATCCGGCTCGACGGCGACACCGCGGTCGGGCGCGTGTACATCCAGGAGTTCGGTCGGATGCACGACGGCACCTCGCACCTGAACTACGCCCTCTATCACGACCGCTACCAGCGCATGTCCGACGGCTGGAAGTTCAGCGAACGCGTCTACGAGGTCAAGTACCTCGACTCCACCCCGCTTACGGGCTCACCGCCCCGACACCTGGCGCACAGGCGCGTCTGACGACCACCGATGGGCCGACCGGGACGTGCATCGACCACCTGGCCGCGTCGTGTTGCGACCGCCCTTCCCCGAGTCCGTGGACATCTGTTCTCAAGCACACGACCCACCCGGGCAGCCGGCTCGCCATGACCGACGACCGGCGCATGCCTCCATCCTCCGCATCAACCGAAATCAGCATCAATCAAAGGGGAGAACCGTCATGATCCTGATCACTGGAGCCAACGGCGTCGTCGGGCGTCAGGTGATGAACCTGCTGCTGCAGGAGGGCACGGCCATCACCGCGGTCACGCGCGGCCCCGGCTCGGCCGCGCTCCCGGACGACGTCCAAGCCGTCAGCGGCGACCTGTTCCGCCCCCAGTGGATCGAGGCGGCGCTAGAGGGAGTGGAGGCCCTGCAGATCAGCCCGCGCGCCACCGGCCCGGGACTTGGCGAACTCCTGCGGCTCGCCGTCAAACAGGGCGTGCAGCGTGTGGTGCTGCTGTCGGCCACCACCGTGGAGCATCCCGCAGGGGAAGCCCGCTTCGCCGCGCAGTTCCAGCGCGCCGAGGACCTCGTCAGCAGCTCCGGCCTGGACTGGACGGTCCTGCGCCTGGCCGACTTCGCGGCCAATGCACTCGCCTGGGCGCCCCAGATCAGGTCCGGCGACGTGGTGCGCGGCGCGTGCGGCCAAGCCGCCACCTCGCCCATCCACGAAACCGACATCGCGGCCGTCGCCGCACGCGCCCTCCGCGGCAGCGTTCCCCCGGGGTCGATCCACACACTGACCGGGCCGCAGTCACTGGACCAGATTGAGAAGGTGCACCTCATCGGTGCCGCCCTCGGCCGGGCACTGTCCTTCCAGGAGCTCCCGCCGGAGCGCATACGCCAGGGCATGCTCGCGCAAGGACTGCCCGAGGAGGTCCCCGACCGCCTGCTCGGCTCCCTGGCCGACTACGTCCACCGCCCAGGACCCACCACCAGCGCCGTGGAAGACCTGCTGGGTCGACCCGCGCGCACCTTCGCAGACTGGGCACGCGACAACGCACCCGCCTTCGGCGGCTGATTCCCCGCCGATTCCCACGACTTCGCACTCACTTCACACAAGACTGGGAGTTCACCCATGAACCTCACTCTTTGGATCGCCGCCGGACTGCTGACCGCGGTCGCCCTGGCCGGCGGCAGCAGCAAGACCTTCATCCCTAAGGCGAGTCTGGCCGCGCAGCACGGCGGGGAATGGACGCAAGACGCAAGCACCGGCTTCATCAAGACCCTCGGGGTCCTCGAACTCATGGCGGCGGTCGGCCTGATCCTGCCCGCCGTGCTCGACATCGCACCGGTCATGGTGCCGGTGACGGCCGCCTGCTGGATCGCCCTCGTGGTAGGCGCCATGATCACCCACGGTCGCCTCGGCCAGTCCAGACTGGTGCTGCTCAACACGGTCTATCTCGCGCTTGCCGTCTTCGTCGCGTGGGGCCGCTTCGGCTCTTGGTCCTTCGGCAGCTGACAAAGGTCGTCGGTCTCTCGCACCGGTGTCGTCGGTCCCACCTCGGCTGCAGGCGCACGTCCGCGCCCCGCGCCGAGGTGGCGTCAGCTCCGTGCCCTACTACAACGCCGAACCCGTGGCACCACCGCACTTGGCCGATCTCGTTGCCCTTGGCCGGATGCAGATGTCGTCGGAAGCGCCCCCCCAGGACGGCATAGGGTGGTGTCCGTTCCGGCGGGCTGTGCATCAGCGGTTCTCCGCGCCGCGGCAGAAACCCCGGCCAGCAGGCGACACGCACCACAAGCTCTTACGCATCGGCCCATCAACTCGGTGCGTTCCGCAGGCGTGCCACGGCATGGTTGCGTCCGGCTTCGACCTCTTCATGGCGCCGGGCGGCGGCCAACCAGGAGCGGATTCGCATCGATCGTGATCCGGACCATGCTCGGGCCAGCGACCCCGCCAAGGTCTCGACGGGCGCTCTTTGCACTGATCAGCGATGCGCTGCGGCGTGGAATCACCAGCCACACCGCCCCAAGGCGGCACCGACTCAACCGTCGTCCGATGCACAGTCGAGAGTGGGAGGCAGGCCCCATCCGCCTCCCACTTCAACAGCGGCCGCCCCTGGGGGTGACGGCATGACGGCTGGCGCATACCCGGTGATCCGCTGCGGCGCCGAAAACCCCGCCGAGACCGACGGCCGCTGCGGCTCTGAGGGCGTTCAGACCCTCAAGGCTCAGCTGGACCTCGGACGCCACGGCGGCCGCACCCCTGACGGGGTAGCCGTCCGCGTCCTGCAACGACTCCTCGTTCTGACCGCCGCGATCCGGCACAACCACCACGCCCACCAACCAGTCGTCCGGTCACTGACCTTGGAATTAATCATCCAGGTGTTGCGGGTCAGGACGTTGGTGACGGCGCATAGTGGTGGGCAAGATTGGTGGCGAGGTCGCTGAGGTGAGCCCTGGCTTCGGTGGGGCCGTGCACAGTGATGGCGTTCCCGAACGGCAGTAGTGCTCGCACGTCCTCCAGATGCAGGAAGCGGATCGTTACCTTGTGGCCGGTGGCGGATTCTTCATGGTCGTCCCGGACGAGTCGTAGGCCAAAGATCCGTTGCGCTCGCTCGATCTGGGTCTGGTCGATGGTGGCGCTGACCTCTATCGCGTGGTTGTGTTCCCACTGATCAATGAGCGCGGCAGCGACGGTGGCCAGGGTCTGGCTCTCGCGGATCCGTCGTGGCTGGTCGACTTCTTTCCACGTCGTGATCCGTTCGAGTCGGTACATCCGTGGCACTCGGGCACAGTCGGCGACGAGGTACCAAGATGCCGGCCTTGGCGAACAGCCCGTAGGGATCCACGACCAGGTCGCGTGGGCATGACTCGCGTGGGCTGTCGTACTCGATCCGTAGCCGGCGACCTCGCCGCACTGCGCCGATCAGCGAAGCCGGAGTCGTACCGGAAGCTCGTGCCTGACGCCAGGGACGGCTGTCCACGTGCACTACGTCGGTGAGCGGCAGGAGCTCATGAACTCGACGCGGCTGTGTAGCGACGATCTTGGAAAGCGCGCTCCGGCTTTCGGCCGATGCGTTGAGCTCCGCACGTTGCTTCTCATCCAGCCCGGTGAGCGACAGATGATCACGCTCGCCCGGTGTGAGTCGCGTGAGGTCGAGCCCGGACCCGGGCAGCATGGTCACGCCTCCGAGGCGGCCCCGGTGTGCGGTCACCGGCAGACCGGCGTCGCGGAGCCAGTTCAGGTCTCGGGTGATGGTTCGAAGGGACACCCCGAGCGCTGAGGCAAGTTCCTGTGTGGTCACGGCATCCCTCGATTCGAGGAGCAGCATCAGGGTGAAGAAGCGATCTGGGGTCACACACCAATTTTTTCAGGAATTGCGACACGATGCGGCGCATATCCCGGTCAGGCTGGTGGATGCGTACCTACGACCTCTGAGAAGGAACAACCATGACCACATCCGTCGTGTCCATCGTCTACGTGAACGACGCTCCCGCCGCAGCTCGTTTCTACGGCGACCTCCTCGGCATGAGCCCCTCGTTCGAGACTTCGGGATACATCACCTTCGACCTCGGGCCGGGCGCTGACCTCGGTGTGTGGTCTGGCCAGTTCGAGGATCTGTCACCGGACGTCCCGCGCACCAGTGAGGTGTGCCTGGCCATCGACGGTGGACCCGACGAGCTCAACGCAATCTTTGAGCAGTGGAAGTCCAAGGGGGTCACGATCCTGCGCGAGCCTCATGATGCGGGGTTCGGGCTGACCTTCCTCGCAGCCGATCCTGACGGGAACCGTATCCGCGTCGCACCGCGGGACTGAAAGGCCGCACTGCGGCAGGGCGCGCACGACAGGTGTCGCGCCTGCCGTCGTCCGACTTCGAGAGGATCAAGTGGGTAAATCACTGGCGGCTACACGGTGATGCGGGATTGCAAGACCGGCCGTCGAGTCCGCACCGGAGTCCGAACGCGACTCCAGCATGGGTCATCGAGCAGATCGAGTCCTGGCGCCGCGAGCACAAGTGGTCCGCGCAACGGGTCACTGACGAACTTGTGAGTATCGGTTTTGTGATCAACCGGCGAACTGTCAGCCGACACCTGACCCGGCTCGGCCTCGGCGAGCGCCGCTTCATCGACCCAGGCGGTGAGAACAACCGGAAGCCGGGGAAGATCACCCGCCCGCTGGCCCGGACACATCGTGCACCTGGATGTGAAGAAGGTCGGCCGGATCCCTGATGGCGGCGGGTGGCGGATCCACGGCCGGGACAGCGAACAGGCCAAGGTCGCCAGTCGGGCGAAGTCGGCCGGGGCGAAGCGTGGCTACGTCCAACTGCACTCCGTCGTCGATGGTTTCTCACGGCTCGCCTACACAGAACCGCTGGGCGATGAGAAGGGCGCGACGGCTGCTGCTTTCCTCGCCCGGGCGAAGGTCTGGTTCGCCGCCCACGGCATCAACCACATCCACCGGGTCGTCACCGACAATGGCGCTTGCTACCGCTCCGGCGAGTTCGCCCGCATCATCGGGCAAGGCACCCGGCATCAGAGAACCAAGCCATACACACCTCGGCACAACGGGAAGGTGGAGCGCTACCAGCGCATCATGGCCGAGGAAGTCCTCTACGCCCGCGAGTTCACCAGCGAGGACGCCCGGTCAGCCGCGATCGCAGTGTGGAACATCCACTACAACTACCACCGGCCGCATAGTGCTGCCGCCGGAAAGCCGCCAGCAGCACGCCTCCGCGAGAGCGTCACCAACGTCGAGCCCTCATACATCTAGGAGCTGTCCGGCCGATCATGTGACTGTCGGCTGGTCGGATCGTTGTCCTGTGCATGGGGCGGGGTCAACGCGGTGATCTGTCAGACGGGGAGTGGGAACGGCTGCGGCCGTTTCTGCCAGTGAGCAATGGTCGGTGCGGGCGGTGGCGTGATCATCGGCAGGTGATCAACGGGATTCTGCACCGGGTGCGGACCGGGGTGCACTGGCGCGATCTGCCGGAGCGGTTCGGGCCGTGGAAGACGGTTTACGAGCGGCATCGGCTCTGGTCTGCGGACGGCACCTGGGAGCGTCTGCTGCAACAGGTCCAGGCCGCAGCCGATGCAGCCGGCGAAATCGACTGGGACATTCTGTGGACTCCACCATCGTTCGCGCACACCAGCACGCGGCCGGTGCCCGCACTGACCCGCCGCCGGCCCTCGCTGCCTCAAAGGGGGACGAGACCCTGGAACATCAGGACGAAACTCCGTGGCAGAGCCTCGTCGGCCGGCTGGTGGAGGTGGTGCGGGAGGCGAAGGCCTGGGTCGTTCGCGCGGCGGCTTCACCAGCAAGATCCACCTGAGCGCGGACGGCCGATGCCGCCCGCTGTCCCTGATCGTCACACCGGGGCAGCGGGCCGACTGCACCCAGTTCGTGCCGGTGCTGGAGAATATCCGGGTCCCCCGCTGCGGACGGGGCAGACCCCGCAAGAAGCCGGACAGCGTCGCGGCCGACAAGGCCTACAGCAACGGTCCTTGCCGTAAGTACCTGCGGCGACGCGGCATCCGGCACACGATCCCGGAGAAGGCCGACAGCCAGACCGCCCGCCTGCGCAAGGGATCACGAGGCGGACGGCCACCGGGGTTCGACGAGGACCGGTAAAAACCGCAACACCGTCGAACGGGCTATCAACAAGCTGAAGAACTCCCGGGCCGTCGCGACGCGCTATGACTGTGAGGATGAGCAGGTGCCGCTCCGGGTAGTGGTCTGACCCGCGCTATGACTGGCCTCGTGCCTTGAGTTTGATCTGTCGGTCACTGCCTGGGGCGGGTACTGACTGCCGCCGGGCAGGGGACGTGTCCCGATAGGGGCCTTCGCGACAGGCACCGTCACAGTCTTGACCGCCCCCGCCCGGCGACGGCTACCGGTTCCCGAGGTGATCAGGAGACAGGCGACCTTGCCCAGTATCACAAAGCCCACTGCCCCGCGTCCTGTCGCAGCAGATGCACAGGAGGACATCCTGCTCGGCGTGGACACCCACAAGGACATCCACGCAGCAGCCGTAATTACCGTGCTGGGCACCGCGCTGGACGGCCGCAGTTTCCCGGCGACGGCCGAGGGATACCGCCAACTTCTCGCATGGGCCAGATCTTTTGGCAGGCTGCGGCGGGCCGGTGTCGAGTGCACAGGCTCCTACGGAGCCGCCCTGGCCCGTCACCTTCGTGCCGAGGGCATCGAGGTGACCGAGGTCAACCAGCCGGACAAGGCAGCCCGACGCCGCCACGGCAAGACCGACGCCGTCGACGCCGAGGCGGCCGCCCGCGCCGTGCTCTCCGGACGCGCCACAGCCGCGGCGAAGACCAGTGACGGCCCGGTGGAGATGCTGCGACTGTTCAAGCTCGCGAAGGGGTCTGCGATCAAGTCGAGGACGCAGGCCATCAACCAGCTCAAGAGCGTTCTGGTCTCGGCTGACGCTGCGTTGCGTGAGTCGATGGCCGGGCTGAGTAACCCGCACCTGTTCAAGCGGTGCGCCGAACTGGACGACCTGGGGAGCTCCGGGCCGGCCAGGGCAGCCCGCCATATCTTGAGGCTGCTGGCCCGCCGCATCCAACATCTGACCGTGGAGATCGACGATCTCAACAATCGAATAGCCGAGGCGGTCCAAGTGAGCACACCGGGACTGTTGGATGTGCGCGGTGTCGGACCAGACAGTGCTGCGGCCTTGCTCATCTCTGCCGGCGACAACCCCGAGCGCCTCGTCAGCGAGGCATCCTTTGCCGCACTCTGCGGCAGCAGTCCGGTCGAAGCGTCATCAGGCAAGACCCAGCGGCGCAGACTGAACCGCGGCGGCGACCGACAAGCCAACGCTGCCCTCTACCGGATAGTCCTCAGCCGTCTGCGCTGGGAGGACCGTTCCCGGGACTACCTGCGCCGACGTCTGGCCGAGGGCAAAACCCGCCGCGAGATCATCCGCTGTCTCAAACGCTACGTCGCACGAGAGATCTACCGGCTCATCCTCCCCGCGAACCCAGCAGCTGACTGCGGAAGTAACCCCGCAGCCTCTGCTTGACATCCATAGGAGCCTCTGCTTGACATCCATAGGGGCATCAAGCGCGGCTACGTCTTCCTCGGCACCGTCACCGCGGCCTCGCTCGTCATCTGGCTGCGGTCCTGGAGAGCAGTGAGTCCCGTCACCATCCCACATCGGCAGGGCGCTGATGCCCGCATGGCACGAGGCTGCCGTTCTTGTCGACGACCTCAGCGTCGTTGGCCGAGTTCACCCACACTGTGATGCCCTGAGCATGGACAACGACGTTGAACGGTGACTCCTCGGGATCCAACTCCGTCACGACAGTGAACCCCTCGCCGGGGCGCATCCAGTGATCGGTTCCCCAGGGCTCCACCCAGAGGCAGAGCATGCTCTCGGTTTCGTTGCTCACGCTGGTCTTCGACACACCAGAACCCTAACGAGCAGCATGATCGGCCGGACAGCTCCTAGGCGTACCGGCGCACCGGAGGGGTCAGCGGAAGCGTCACCACGCGGTGCGCCAGTGCTCTGGAGGAGCTGTCCGCCGAGCAAGGGCTGATTGCCCGGCGGACGCTGACGTCCCCGGCAGCGGCAGTGTCCCGGCAGCTCACCGCTCAGTCCACCGACCTCATCTACACGAACCCCGACCTCGCCTCGCTGCTGGCTGTTCAAGGCGTACCGCGACAACCACACCTCCGGGGCCGTCGAAAGCCTGTGGGAGGGCCGCGGCAGCCCTCCCGCAGCACCACCGTTTGTACGGGCACACGAACGAGGTGAACGCGGTGGCCTTCAGCCGCAACGGCCGCGCCCCCTCAGCCCCAACGGCCGCGCCCTCGCCACCGGCGGCAGAGGCAGGACAGCCCGCCTCTGTGACCCGGCCACGGGCAAACCCCGCACCCCCTCACCGGGCCTCGGACCACATGGCTTCACCGGCGTTCAGTCCCGACGGCCGCGCCCTCGCGACCACCACCGAGGAGCGCGAAACTGGGGGCACCCTCGGCGGCACGAGATCGGCCAGCGCACTGCCACTGCCGCGCACGGCCGACGACGTATGCCAAGAGCCGACCATGACCGCGGCCTTGTGAAAAAGCCGGCGAGATGAGGGCTGACCCGGCCCACTGACAACCGCACCCTCGACGAACGGCTCGAGGCCGCCCGCTCCAACCTCCGCTTCCAGGACCGGCGCATCGCCGACCTCGAAGCCCGCCTCACCGAAGAGTGACTACGGCGTGATTTTGGCCGCCTGGCTGACTCCGTCGCCCAGCCATGACTTCACGGAACGAGCCATGCCACGGGCCTGACCGGATGGTCTCGAAGTCACAGCCGCCAGACGCGCGACTTCGCCGGAGGAAGGGGCATCCGGTGGCTACGTGGAAGCGAGAGAGTCAGGTAAGTCGCCGTCCCGTCTTCGCCGACTGCCGGTTGTGTCCCTTCGTGTCCCACCACTCTTCCAGGTGGGCACGAACGAGGTGCACAAGCTGCCGCAGTCGGTCGGGGGGAGGCGCGGGCGAGGTGAGCACATCCACCCAGGACTTGTCGTCCCACGGCAGAGCGACCACCCAACGCTCATCCGGGTGGCCTTGGCGCCCCACAGTCAACCAATACGTCAACGTCACGCTGCGGTCCGGATGGTGCTCGACCGACATCTTGACGACGTCGAAACGGAATCCGTCAGCAGCGACGTACGAGCGGCTCAGGGCCTGCTCGGCCGGCGTCTGTTCCTCCAACAGGGAGCCCCCCACCCTTGCATCTGGCCTGCCCCCAACACGGCGTCCAGCGGGCAGCAGCGCTAGCGACGGCCGGCTGATCGACCTTGTAGGCAGTCAGGAGGTCGTTGGTCCCGGCCGGGGTACCGGTGATGGTGCGGAACTTCTCCACCCGCAGGCACTGTTTGAGGTAAGTAGAGTAACCGCAGCGGCCATTGAGGTCCCCGCAAAAGGATGGCAGCGTCCATCTTCCGGTCCATCGTGCTGTTCCAACCGTGCCGCGCCTCAATGTGCTTCCAGCCCCGCATGCGCCAGGACTCCAGGGTGGCCCCCTCGCGTTCGGGCAGAACCGCGACGCGTCTACCGGTTTCGGCATCCGCGATGATCGTGGCATAGCGGTGGCGGCCGGCGCAGGGCGAAATCGTCCACGCCGATCACCCGCGGACCGCCTGCTGCGGCAGCGGCAGGCGTCGCAGATGGCGCAGCGCGGTACTGCGGGAAACGGGCACGGCCAGCAAGGCCTGCGAGGCGTGCGGCCGCCCGGCGCACAACTCCCGCGCCACCTGGGAGATCTGCCAGGCAAGCCGCACCGTGCGGCGCTGATGGCGCTCCAGCAGTCCGGGAATCTGCTCGCGGAAGGTCTGCCGTCGGCAGCCCAGGCCGGACAGACCAGCCGCCGTACACGCAGATGACTATGACCTGGCGGCCGTCGACCGGCACGTCCGTCACTGACCGGCGGTGACTCGGCGGTGGTCACAACACCGCCGCATCCCGAGTGCGAGCCGTGACCACTACCGAGTCACCGCTGTCCACCACGTCCTCGACGAGCAGCGCCGACAGACCGGAAAACGCCGTCCCATAAGGATGATATTCACGACAAGACCATGATCAAGGACAGCAACTCGGCGTCACCACCGACTACGGGCCAGACCCGCTCGTGTGACAGACCCGCGTCACACGCACGGGAGGTCGCGGACCTTCCGTCAGGAGTCGTGATCCGCGCGTCGGCCTGCCGCGGCCCGGGCAGGTGCAGCGTGCCGACGCTCTCTCGAAGGCCAAGGCCCAGAGGTGTTCCGGTGTGCGGCGGGAACAGCCGGTCCTGCCGACACTGTTGCACCGGCCAGGAGGACCGGCGCCGCGCAGGCAGGGAACACAGTGACCAACAGGCCGTCCCGACGTGATCCGGAGCCCCCGGGTCCGCGGTACGCCCGGTCATCCGACATCAGATATTGAGGGGCGACCGCTCACACCGCGGCGCGGACTCGGACCGAGGCCTTTCACATAGGAGGATGTTTCATGAATGACTGGCCCTTGACGCTCATGGCGGTACACGCCCACCCCGACGATGAGGCCACTGGAACAGGAGGTGTCCTCGCCCGGTACGCGGCGGAGGGCATTCGCACGGTCCTCGTGACGTGTACCGATGGCGGTTGCGGTGATGGACCGGGGGGTGTCAAGCCGGGCGATCCCGGGCACGATCCGGCGGCCGTCGCCTTGATGCGGCGTGAAGAACTCGAGGCAAGTTGCGAAGTCCTGAAGATCAGTCATCTGGAGATGCTGGACTACGCCGACTCCGGGATGATGGGCTGGCCGACCAATGACGCCCCCGGCTCCTTCTGGCAGACGCCCGTGGAGGAGGGCGCTGCCCGACTCGCGGAACTCTTGCGGCGCTACCAGCCCGATGTGGTCGTCACCTACGACGAGAACGGCTTCTACGGCCACCCCGACCACATCCAGGCCAACCGCATCACGATGGCGGCGCTGGCGATGACCGCGCTGACACCGAAGGTGTACTGGACGACGGCGCCCCGCTCGATGATGCAGCGGTTCGGGGAGGTCATGCGCGAGTTCGGTGCGGACGGGCAGGAGCCGGATCCCGCTGAGGCCGCCGCGATCGCCGAGATCGGACTCCCCGACGAGGAGATCACCACCTGGGTGGACACCACCGCGTTCGGCGGCCAGAAGTTCGACGCGCTGGCCGCGCACGCCAGCCAGGGCGAGAACATCTTCTTCCTCAGGATGGGCAAGGAGAGGTTCACCGAGTTGATGGGCGTCGAGACCTTCGTACGTGTCCAGGACACCACCGGCGCGGCCGTGCCCGAGAGCGACCTCTTCGCCGGGCTGCGCTGATCCGCCCGGCCGCCGGGGGTCAGAGAGCTCATGGTCCGTACGGCTCGATCGAGTGTGCTCGCACACCCGGAGGCCCGTTCACGTGGGTTCCGCTCCGGCGGCCCCTGATCATCAGGGTGGGAGCGACGGCTGGGGTGTTGCCGTAGTAGTGCGCGCCCCAGCCTGTGTGCAGGGCCAGGTGCGGGCCATGCCGGGCGGCCCGTACATCGGCCATTCTGACCGACCTCTTCATCTATGCCGACAGACTCATCGACTGCTGGGGCCTGGTCACCGTCGAGGAGTTCGAGGAGAACTGCTCGTCGCCGAAATCCGCGACACCATCGACCAGCTCAACGGGCGCCCCGACTCGACGGGTCGCTGCCTGGCCGCCGTCGACACCTTCCTCGCCGATCGGACAGAGGTGAACCGGGCCGCAGCCCGCTTGGCGTTCCTGACCGTCCCGGCCTCCCAGCGCCGATACGCGCTGGGCGACATGGACAGTAAGGACGGGCCGTTGCGGGTACTGGTGGCAGGGCCCGGAGGCCAGACCTACCTGCCATCGACCCGCCGGTCGCACAAGAGGCCTACGACAGGGCCCTCGCGTACTTCGAGGAGCGGGCCCACTGGAGGGCCGATCGCAAGCCCACGTCTCAGCGGACGGGCCGGCAGTTCCGCACGCTCCCGCCATCCACCTCTACCGCTCCTGTCCGAACAAGCCGGTGCCCGACCCCGGCCAACTCGGCCTGCGCAATGACTACCCCGCCCCGATCACCATAGGAATGGTCAGCTACCCCTCGGTCGCCCACGCACCATAGGAATAGTCAGTTACCCCTCGGTCGTCCACGCCTACTGGGCCCTGTCGGTCGCTCAGCCAGAGGTCGGCGTCGCGACGGCGGACACCGCTGCCGCAGCACGCAAGATCGCGGCCGAGGCACCGCGCCGCGAAGGCTGGGAACAGGACCGCACCGCCGTTATGGCCAGGCCTGCTGCGCGCCAAATACGATCAGCATCCCGAGCTGGCAGAGATCCTGGTGGCGACGGACGACGCCACGGTGATCTACGACGACGTGGACTCGGCCTTCTGAGGTGACAACGCCGGCCGAAGCCGCAACCGGACCGGCCGTCTCCTCGAACTTGTCCGCTCCGAACTGCATGTACGACGAACCACGATTTCCAGGCTGTAGGCGGAGGTCCGTGTTCGCCCGCTGTCGGCGCCGTGGGCGCTGTGCCCGTCGACGACCGCTCTCCAGGTGACGGGACGCTACCCGGCGGGCCCGGACCGGGCAGGGCCTCAGAACGGGGGATCGTCGTGCCAGGGGCCGTCCGACAGCTCGGGCGGCCGGGGGGTGCGCTGCTGGAGGACGGCCAGGGCGTCCTCGACGCGGCCGAGGTCGATGAGGTAGCCGGCCAAGTCATGGCTGTTCGTGGAGGCGTGCCGTTCGAGGACGGCTACGGCCTCCTCGGTGCGTCCGGCGCTCGCGAGCAGCGCGGCGATGTGCGGCGCCGCGTACGAGGTGGCGCCCTCGGGGTGGGAGCGGGCCTGTGCGATCGCTTCGTCGACGCCGTCGCGGGCGGCGATCAGCGGCAGCCGTATCCAGTACAGGTCCCAGTCCTCCTCGCCCCCGCGGGCGGCGGCGAGGGCGTCGAGGTGTCCCAGGCCGTCCTCGGGGCGGCCCTGGTCGAGGCAAAGGTCGGACAGAGTATGGAGGATCCAGTCGTCACCGTTGCGGGCGTCGGCCTGGACACGCATCACGTCGATCGCTTCGTTCCCCCGGTTGTGCCGGGCCAGGAGCTGCGCGAGCTCGAAAGCCGCGTTGGGGTCGTGGGCCACGGGTCCGTCGGCCTGCCGGTATGCCGCGATCGCCCCT
Organism: Streptomyces graminofaciens; assembly: GCF_030294945.1. NCBI lineage: Bacteria > Bacillati > Actinomycetota > Actinomycetes > Kitasatosporales > Streptomycetaceae > Streptomyces > Streptomyces graminofaciens. The sequence continues at coordinate 385,869 of NZ_AP018448.1, forward strand.
TCCACGTCGCCGCGCTCCTCCAGCAACCTCGCGAGCCGTTGTACCGCGTACCTCGAGTCGTCAGTCGCCGCAGTTGCCCGAAGCTCGTCGAGCCGGCCGTGCCGTGCCAGCAGCGCGGCCAGTTGCTCACGGTTGTTGAGCAGCGTGGTGCTGCCGCTGCGCAGCAGGGCGATCGCCTCGTCGGTGCGGCCCTGGCGCTCGCGGATCGTGGCGAGGAGCCCGATCGCCGTGTCGCGATCGAGGCCTCGGCAGCACCACGGGAAGTCGGAACACCGGTGTTCGGTCCGGGCGGCGAGCAGCGCGGCGGCTTCCTCGTCGCGGTCGGCGGCGGCCGCGACGTCGACCAGTACCACGCCGAGGGATGGCTCGCCGATGTGCGGGCGCAGCAGGGTGAACGCCTCCTCGGCGCGGCCGTGCCGGGCGAGTAGACGCGTGTAGGACTCCAGCGCCATCGGGTGTCCGGCCTCCATGCGGACCCGGGTGATCTCGATCGCCTCGTCGACCCGGCCCCAGCCCTCCAGCAGCTCGGCCGCGGTGACAACGGCCGTCCACCAGCCAGTTGCCAGGTACGGGGCGAGCACCTCCATTGCGTCGGCCTGTCGGCCCTGCTCACCCAGCAACCGCGCCCACGCCAGCGCGCAGAACCACTCCCCGCGTCCGGCCTGCAGCTCCACCACGTCGACGTGGCCGCGTTCGAGCAGCCGTGAGACCAGCTCCGGCGGGATGCGGTCGGACCGCGTCCGGGCCCGGTAGTCAAGATCATTGACATCCTCGCCGCCCTGAAGGACGGCGATTCCCGCCTACCGCGCCGTTGAGGGCTGCGGTGTCGGGTGGGTTCCTGCTTCGCCGCGCTGTGCCGGGACGAGTCCCGGTCTGTTGAGTCGGCACGGAGCGCGGTGCCGGTGTTGCCACCGGTCCGTTTCTCCGTGCCGCTCGCCGAACCCGGCGTGCGTGTCTCCACGCACCGGGCTCTCCACGGTCTCTGCCGTTCAGGCGTGGTTGAGGAGCGCCCAGGGGTCGGGGATCGTGTCGCCTCGGTAGCGGTAACGGGAGACCGTCACCACTTGGAGGCTGAACAGCTCGATCCCGTCCGCCGACAGGGGCTTCCACCGGCCGTTGTGGTCGGTGAAGCGTCGGCGGACGTCCTTCCACCTCCAGCGATGCAGCACGATCCACCAGCTGATCACCCGGTGCCAGACGAATCTGGCGAGGGATTTCAGGGTGACTTTCGCGACCGCGTGCTTGAAGTAGTTGGCCCACCCGCGCATGATCTGGTTGAGCCTGATCAGCACGTCCCTGGGATTCATCTGCGACGTTCTGCTCGTGAGGGCACGGATCTTGTCCTTCAGCTGCCGGATGGGCCGGTCAGCGATGAAGGTGTAGACGTACCACTTGTCCGTTCCTCGCTTGCGGCGCCACTGGATGTGGAACCCCAGGAAGTCGAACCCGTCCGACATGTGCACCACCTGCGTCTTGGCCTCGGAGAGGCGAAGCCCGAGCGGTCGCAGCACGTCGGCGATGTCCTCGCGCAACGCTTCGGCATCACAGCGTTCACCGGCGGTCAGAACGACGAAATCGTCCGCGTAGCGGACGATGCGCCAGTTCGGACGCCCGGCGGCACGGCGACGCCTGCGCTGGTAGGGGGTAGCCATCTCCCCGCCCGGCTCCCACGGCCTGGTCAGGTGCTCATCGAGCGCCGACAAGGCGATGTTCGCCAGGAGCGGGGAGAGGATGCCTCCCTGCGGGGTGCCGGTGTAGGTGTCCTCGCGGTTGTTGTCCTCGGTGAGGACGCCGGCCTTGAGGAACGCCTTGACCAGCCGCAGCACGCGCTTGTCCTTGACCCGTGCTCGCACCCGGTCCATGAGGGCCGTGTGGTCGATCGAGTCGAAGCACGCCTCGATGTCCGCGTCCAGGACCCAGCGGTAGCCGTGGGTGCCGTAGAAGTGGATCTCGGCGATCGCGTCGTGTGCCCGCCGCAGGGGCCGGAAGCCGTAGGAGACCGGCTTGAAGTCGGCCTCGAAGATCGGTTCCAGCACCAGCTTCAGGGCGGCCTGGACCACCCGGTCGGTCACGGTGGGGATGCCGAGCTTGCGCACCTTCCCGCTCCCGCCGGGCTTGGGGATCTTGCGCTCACGTACCGGCAGCGGGCGGAACTCACCCGATTTAAGTACGTGGCGAAGGTCCTCCAGGAACCCGTAAGGACCAATCTCCTGCTCGACGTTGACGACTGTCAGGCCGTCAACTCCGGGCGTTTTGGCCCCTTTGTTGCCTGCGACCCGTTCGAACGCCACAAGCAGCGTCGCCGGGTCGCATACGAGGTTGAACAGATCGTCGAACCTGCGGCCTTCATCGGCCGTCGCCCAACGGTGAAGTTTGGCCTGCATCCCCGATACCCGCTGGTGAGACCCCATGGGGACCTCCGGTGCGTCGCTGTTCAGCGGCGCGTCTTTCGGCATTGCAGCCTCCTTCCCTTCTCGATTCCGCTGCCGCCCTTCCCCATGTGCCGGGCTTTCCCCGGCTCGGAGTACTACGGCGGCTCCGCCCCGTCCCGGCCCGATCGGCCGACGGTGGGCCCAGCCTCGAACACCGCTGGACGCGTTGTCCGAGGTCAGGACCGGGACGGTTCCCGTGTTCACTCGCTGTTCGATCGACGGAGGAGGAGTCCGGCTATACCCCCGCGGCGTCGCCACGGCTACCCCGCAGCACTTCACCGTGGCCTCCCCAAGCAACAGTCCGGTGCCACTTGGGAAGTTCCCCACCCCAGGTACAAGGCAGGGACGTACCGCTTCCAGCCCATATCCACCAGGTTGGAGCTGGTGTGGAGTCAGGGGGCGTCAGCGCCGGTTCCTCGCGTACTCCTTTCCGTCTTGCTTGCCGGACCCGCACCATCTGGCAGTGCTGGCACGTCCCGGCTTTGTCAGGGCCGCTTGCCACCCTCCCCGGCACCTCCCGGGTCAGGCTGCCCTCAGCTTCAGCCGTCCTGCTGCGACAGGACGACGGTGGTGGTCTTGCACCTCCACTCGAACAACGTGCGCTTCACGGCGCACTACCTGCGCTCCACAGGCTGACACGGCCAGTCCGGCCGCCTTGGCGACGTTGACCGCCGCGTTGATGTCCCGGTCCAAGACCGCCCCGCACTCCCCGCAGGTCCACACACGGACATGCAGGGGCTTGGGGCCGTCCTTGACGCCGCACTGCGAGCACACCTGGGAGGTCGGCTCGAACCGGCCGATCTTCACGAAGGTGCGCCCGTACCGGGCGGCTTTGTACTCCAGCATCGTCACGAACGCCGACCATCCGGCGTCGTGGACGGACTTGGCCAGGCGCGTGCGCGCGAGTCCCTTCACCGCCAGGTCCTCCACCGCGACCGCTTGGTTCTCGCGGATCAGCTTCGTGGAGAGCTGGTGGTGGAACTCGCGGCGCGCGTCGGCGACCCGCGCATGTGCGCGGGCGACCTTCAGCCGGGCCTTGTTCCGGTTGCTGGACCCCTTCTCCTTGCGGGACAGGTCCCGCTGCGCCTTCTTCAGGCGCTTCTCGGCCCGGCGCAGGAAGCGCGGGCTGTCGACCTTCGTCCCGTCGGAGAGGACCGCGAAGTGCCCGAGGCCGAGGTCGATGCCCAGCTCGGGCGTGACCTCGGGAAGGACTTCCTCCGGGCCGGTCTCGACGACGAAGCTCGCGAAGTACCTGCCCGCGCTGTCCTTGACCACCGTCACCGTGGACGGCACGGAGGGCAGCGTGCGCGACCACTTCACCTTGAGGTCGCCGATCTTCGGCAGGCGCAGCTTCCCGCCGGTTGTGATCGACCAGCGGGCGTTCGCGGTGAAGCGGACCGTCTGCCGGGTGTCCCGCTTCGACTTGTACCGGGGCGCGCCCATGCGCGGGCGCTTGCCCTTCAGCCCGTCGAAGAAGTTCTTGTACGCGGCGTCCAGGTCCCGCAGGGACTGCTGGAGGACGACCGCCGACACCTCGGCGAGCCAGGCCCGTTCCGGGGTGTTCTTCGCCTCGGTGATGAGCTGCTTCGACAGGTCGCCGGTCTTCGGGAACGGCATGCCTTCGCTGCGGGCGGTCTCCCGAGCCCTGAGGGCGTCGTTGTAGACCACCCGCGCGCACCCGAACGCCCTCGCCAACGCCGCGCGCTGACCGGCGCTCAGGTACAGGCGGAAGCTGTACCTGAGCTGCATGGTCCACATCATACCGGATCATGGCGCTAGAGTGGCGCCATGATCCGTTTCTCTCTCCGCATCCCGGACGACCTGCACGCATGGCTCGTGGAACAGGGCAGGCGCGAACACCGGTCCCTGAACTCCGAAGTCGTGCACCTGCTTGAGGCTGCGCGCGCCGCCGCGACCGCCGGGGTGGACAGCGCAGATCCGTGCACACAGTCGAGGTCAGAGCAGGCTTGAGATTCGCTTCACCCCCGCCCTGAAGGGCGGAGCACTGCGAATGAATCCGGTAGCGTCCACGGCCACGCACCATAGCGCTCGCCGCTGACACCTTGCCGACACCGCCGACGGTTTCGAATACAGCACGGTTGGAATGGCGCTCCCTGCCCGTCGGGGCGTCGGCGTGGACGGCCGCCCGGTGCGAGGCGTACGCCAACGATCAGGGAAGGCCGACCTCGCTGATCGCGGGCTCGGTCAGCTCCAACCGCTCCAAGAGCGACGAGGACCCCGCGGACTGGCTGCCCGTCGAAGCCTTCCGCTGCGAGTACGCGGCCCGGAGGGCCCAGCCCGCGAGCTGAGCTCCCGGAGGTAGTCAGTGCGAACTCCAGCCGGTTCCTGAGGTGGGTGACCTTCGGTTTCACGGCGGACTGCGCCGTGGGAGGCACGATGATCGCCCTGCCGGTCTCCGCGCCGGTCGGACTGGCTCTGCTCGCAGTTGCGGCTCCCACCATCACGATCCGGATCCGCCGGTGAATCCCGGATGGCCGCAGTCCTCGGACTGCGGCCATCCGCGCCGCTCCCCTACCCGCCCAGGCGCGGAGCGCGCGCCAACGCCTGACGATCCCCGGAGCGCGGCGGGGCCTCGGTCGTGCCCGCGTCAGTACGGCGGCCGTGTCTCCAGAGTCACTCGGCCGGCCGATGGTCCGGGTGGAAGGCATGCACTGTGACGTGGGCGTTGTCGGAGCCGATGCTGAGCACTCCCGTGCCCTGGCCCGATCTGCGGCCGGGCTGGGCCGCGGAGCCGAAGTTGTCGAAAGGGTTCTGTGTTGTCCGTTGTCCATCGCGAGCTCGGCCTCTCCGCCCCGGCCAAGGCGCCTGCATGGGGCAGGGTTGGACTGCCAGGGGGCGTTGTCCGTCGAGGCTGGCACCGTGGTGCTGCGCTCATGCCGGGCAGGGACATGGGGCCGGCCTTGCCCGAGATCGTGGCCGCAGCCGAGCGGCTGCCGGACGCGACGGCGATCGACTGCGTTATGTGACCTGTGGGGGTGTCTCAGCCCCAAGGTGTCTCAGGCGGCGCAGCTCCCATGGACGAGACGTGACGGGCGTCGCGGCCACGTTCCGCAGCGGCCGCTCAGAGGTGGCCGTCCAGGAACTTCCGTACCTCGGCGATGGTCATAGGCCCCGTGCCGTGCGCCACCGCCTCTCCCTCCTTCAGCAGCACGTAGGACGGGGCTCCGGTGATCCCGTATCGCTCGGTTGCGGCCGGACAACGCGTGATGTCGGCGCGGACGGCCGTCAGGCGGCCCGTGTAGTCGTCGGCGATGCCACCCACGACGAGGTCCATCACCCGGCAGGGCTCGATTGCCTTGGGCCATGTCCCGGTGAAGTATGCGAGGACCGGAACTCCGCTCATCCCGAGGATGAAATTGAACTCCGCGTCCTCACGGGGTCGGTGAACCCGCTTCGTCATGGAAGCTCCTGATCTCGCGTTCCGTCATTCCATCCCCCATCATCCCTCGCGCGGTGTGCCAGGCCGGCCGGGTCGGTCGTCCGGTTGACCTGTCGGAAGGGAGGCACGGGGCCGTCGCAGAACCACGGTGGTCCCCGGCGCGAGCGGCCCAGCCCCCCGCCCTTGGTGACCCGGCCTGGCCGCCCCGCCGGTCACCCAGGTGCAGCCCGCCGCGCGCCCGTGGGTCAGCTCGTGCCAGGACAGCACCCTCCACGACGACTTGAATGCCGTTTCCCAGGGCGTAGCGGCCCAGATCACCGACCAGATGCTCGATGAGCGCGTCGACGAGCGGGCCGGGCGCATCGTCCACCGGATCCAGTCGAGCCGTAGGCGAGCCGTAGTTGAGCCATATCCGTCACCGCGCTTCTCAGAGACAGCGCCCCCGACGGGGTCCCGAGGCCTTGTCCGGTCTTCACATCAACCCCGGTCTCAGCTGGCCAATACCGCTCTTCCCCGAGCCGCATGAGCCAGCTGATGGCACCGAGAACGAGGCCCGCTTCCTGGACCGCTCGCGGACGCGGACGCGGACGCGGACGCGGTCGCGGACGCGGTCCCGGACGCGGTCCCGGACGCGGTCGCTCGACGTACGCGTCAGCCGGCCCGAAGACCGACCGCCAGCGTCAGTTCAAGGACCCGGTGTGGCGATGCGAGATCCGGAAACAGCTCCCGCAGCTGCGACATCCGGTACCGGACCGTCTGGGGATGGACGAACAACGCCGCCGCCACCTCGTCCCGCCTGCCCTGGTGCAGCAGCCACTCCCGCAACGTCTCCTCCAGCCGCCGTGCCGTCGCGACAGGCAGGGTCCGCAACGGTGCGAGGGCTCGGGCACGCAGGTCTGCGAACGCCTCCACGTCGGCGCTCAGCACCAGCTCGGGCAAGTGGTCCTCGGTGTCGCGGATATCAGAGGAGAGGGAGCGGGCGCGTACGGCTCGTGCGTACGAGGCGGACGCTCGAGTCCATGGCCGGGCCGGACCGACCACGGCGATGCGGTCGGTCAGCTGCCGCAAGAGACGTGACCGGTCGGCATCGGGGACGAGCAGCACACCGGTGGCGTCCGGCAGATCGTCGAGGACGAGGGTGCTCGGGTCGAGCGCGCGGTAGGCAGGCCGGGCCTGGGCGGCGGGCAGCAGGACCGCGGTCAGTGAAACCGGAGGCTGCCACCCGGCCCGTTGAACAGAGGCCAACAGCACGTCCGGGTTCGCGTCGGCGAGGAGGTCGCGGGCCAGGTGTTCCAGGTGGCGCTCGTGGTCCCTGCCCCGGGCGGCAAGTTCGTCGGCGTGGCCCGCGGCGCTCGCGGCGGAGAGCTCGTCGATGTAGGCGAAGGTCAGCTCGGCGAACTTGGCGACCTCGGCGGCGGGCAGACCTGCGGGTACGGCACCCGCTGCCAGGCATCGCCAGGCCACCCGGGCGCCGACGCGGTAGGCGCTGAGCAGAGCGTCCATCGAACGGCCGTCGCGGACCTCGCCGCGGCCCAGCTCGTAGGCTGCGTCACCGGCGTCGCCGCCTGTGGCGTTCCCGCTCGCGAGGTCCAGATAGTGCCCCAGGGCGGTGCGGACAGCTCGGCGGATGGTGCCGCCCATGCGGCCCGAAAGGGCGTTGGCGTAGGGAGGGACCTCGTCGATGATCGCCTGGACGACCTCGTCGGCGGTGCTCTTCAGCGCGGCCCGAAGTGCGGTGACCGTCGTCTCATCCAGGGCCAGTTCGCTGGCCCTCCGGATTGCATGCCCCATGTTTTGTTCCCTGCGAACAATTCAGCCGACCAGATTCACGTCCTGCGGTCAGGACTTTACGCCCTGAGGCGCAGCAAGCTGAAGTCATGACGAGTGCAGCCCTCCGCAGCAGGGCGTGGAAACTGCTGGAGATGGTCACGACGCCGCTGCTGCCGTCGGACTACCTCGACCTGGTCAGCCCGCTGCGTGCGGGCGCTGACCTGCGTGGGCGCATCGAGGCCGTGCACCCCGAGACGGGGGACGCCGCGACCATCGTGATCAGGCCGGGGCGGGGCTGGCGCGGCCACACGGCCGGTCAGTACGTGCGGATCGGGGTCGACGTAGACGGGGTGCGCCTGTGGCGTGCCTACTCCCTCACCTCGCCGACGAACCGCCAGGACGGCCGCGTCACGATCACCGTGAAGGCGATCCCGGACGGCAAGGTCAGCAACCACCTGGTCCGCAGGGCGAAACCGGGCACGCTGATCCAGCTCGACCAGGCGACCGGTGACTTCGTGCTGCCGCAGGCCAAGCCCGCCAAAGTGCTCTACCTGACGGCCGGCAGCGGCATCACGCCCGTGATGGGCATGCTGCGCGACACCGAGTTCGACGACGTGGTCATGGTCCACTGCGCGCCACAACCGCAAGACGTGATCTTCCGCAACGAACTGCACGACCTGGTCGCGGCCAAGAAGCTGCGGCTCACCGAGGTGCACACCGACACAGACGGCATGCTCGACATCGCCCGTCTCGACGAACTCGTGCCCGACTGGGCCGAGCGCGAGACCTGGGCCTGCGGGCCCGCGGGCCTGCTCGACGCCGCCGAAGAGCACTGGACCGAGCACGGCGTGCGAGAGCGCCTGCACACCGAACGCTTCCGCCCCAGCATCGTCGTCGCCGGCGACGGCGGCGAGGTCACGTTCAGCGCCACCGGCAAGACCGTCGACGCGGACGGCGCCACGCCGTTGCTGGACGTCGGCGAGGAAGCCGGCGTGCTCATGCCCTCCGGGTGCCGCATGGGCATCTGCTTCGGCTGCATCACGCCGCTCAAGGCGGGCGCCGTCCGCGACCTGCGCACCGGCGAGATCACCGAGGCCGAGCCGGGCGTCCTCATCCAGACCTGTGTGTCCGCCGCGGCGGGCCCCTGCGACATCGAACGGTAGGAGCACCTTGACCGCCATCGACCCCACCGCCCACCTGACCGCGGAGCAGATCGAGGAGCTTGGCCGCGAGCTGGACGCGATCCGCGACGAGGTGATCGCCAGCCGCGGCGAGAAGGACGCCGCCTACATCCGCAAGGTCATCTCGGCGCAGCGCAAGCTCGAGCTGGTCAGCCGCGGCGTGCTGCTGTTCTCGATCTTCCCGCCCGCGTGGCTCATCGGCACCGCCGGTCTGTCCGTGGCGAAGATCATGGACAACATGGAGATCGGCCACAACGTCCTGCACGGCCAGTGGGACTGGATGCGAGACCCGAAGATTCACTCCACCACCTGGGAGTGGGATCACGTCTCGCCGTCCGAGCAGTGGAAGCACTCGCACAACGAGCTGCACCACACGTACACCAACGTGATCGGCAAGGACAACGACCTCGGCTACGGCATCATGCGCGTCGACGAGGACCAGAAGTGGCACCCGTTCCACCTCGGCCAGCCGCTGTGGAACTTCATCAACGCCTGCTTCTTCGAGTACGGCATCGCAGCGTACGACCTGGAGCTCGGCAAGAACCTGCGCAAGCGCCGCCGCAACAACCCGGAGTTCCGCGCGCGGGCCAAGGCCGTGGGCCGCAAGATCCGCAAGCAGGTGCTCAAGGACTACGTGATCCACCCGCTGCTGTCGGGCCCGTCGTTCCTCACCACGCTCGCCGCCACGTTCACCGCGAACCTGGTCCGCAACATCTGGTCCCACTCGGTGATCATGTGCGGGCACTTCCCCGAAGGCGTGCAGGTCTTCGAGCGCCGGTCGATCAAGGGCGAGACGCGCGGCCAGTGGTACCTGCGCCAGATGATGGGCTCGGCGAACATCAGCGGCAGCAGGGCCATGCACTTCATGACCGGCAACCTGTCGCACCAGATCGAGCACCACCTGTTCCCGGACCTGCCGAGCAACCGGTACGCCGAGGTCGCGGTGAAGGTGCGCGCGCTGTTCGAAAAGTACGAGCTGGAGTACGTCACCGGGCCGCTGCCCAAGCAGGTGTTCTCCGCGTGGCGCAAGGTCTTCCGGCTCTCGCTGCCGAACAAGAAGCCCAAGGTCAAGACGCCGGACCGCGAGCAGGAGCTCGTCGCGGCCTGATTCCCGGTATTGGTTCTGATCTTTCGGCCGTACCGGCGGCACCGCCGGGTTCGGTGAGATCCGTTGCGGACGGTGGGCGGCCCCGCGCCATCAGACCGTACGACACGGGACCCGGGCAGCCCGGTGTCCGGCTGCGCTGCCCGGACGTGCGCCAGGAGCTCAGCACACAGGCCCCGGCGAGGTGTTGCAGTGCGCTGACCTGCTGTGGTCGGGCCGGTAGTCGGGGGCGTACGCGCACTCGGTTTGCCGACGGGCGGGCTGGGTGGAAGGCATGGGCTGTGACGTGGACACTGCCGGAACCGATGCTCGCCGCCCCTGTGTCCGACCCTGCGCTGCTGCCGGAGTGGGCGGGTGAGCCGAAGTGGGACGGTTCTCCAGACATCCGGAGATGTCTCATTCGGGCGGCCGGTAGAGTGACGGCGGACTAGAGAAGAGATCCTCCGATGGACTCCCGTATATCGCGCATACGCTCCAAGCTGGCGAAGGTCCCGTACCAGGTGCAGCGCAGCCACTCGATGGGCGCCGAGCGTCACGCGTTTCGCGTTGGCCCGCGCATCAGTTCCGCGCAGGCGGACGCCTTCGAGGGCGAACACCGTATCGAATTGCCGTCGGCCTACCGAAAGTTCCTTGTCGAACTTGGGGGCAGCGGTGCCGGCCCCTTCTACGGTCTGCTTCCGCTGGAGGAGTGCAGGCTGTACACCATGGACCGGCAGCCGCCGGACGGCACCCCGCGGGGATTCCATCACGTGAACCACCCGGACGCGCTGCAAGGAGACCTGTTCCTCCACATCATCGAGATGGGCTGCACCGACCTGTGCCTCATCGGCGTGACCGGCCCCCTCACCGGCCGCATGCTCACCGGTAACGCGGACGGCTTCTGGCCCCCGAACGTCTCCTCGGCCCAGGACTTCCTCTCCTGGTACGAACGCTGGCTGGATCACATGCGGGACGGCAAGGACAACGACGCTCTGGGGCTCACCTCCCCGGCGACCGTCGCAAGCGCCCCCTGGGGCCCCCGGGCCAGGGCCCGGAAAACTCCGTGGTCGCAAACCGCAGAGTGTTGAGACGACGGGACTCGCAACCGAGATCCGCACAGCGCCCTTGTCTCATGAGCCCACCGGATCCCCTGCGGCGGCGCCCGTTCCAGGCGGAAAATCGGAGTGCTTGCCGCCTGTTGACGCCGTCGTGTCTATGACCTTCGAGACCTGATCGTCTGGTATTCCGTCATCGCGGCGCCTCACAAGATCGCCGACAGAACCGAATTGCGTGACCGTCGGCGCCAGGTCGTAAAGCTGCTTGCAGGAGAAGCAGGGCTTCGGCGTAGTCGGGTGGCGTCCGTTTTGTGTTCAAGCGAGGCCGGCTTCGACAAGATCAAGACGGTTCGCGCGAGCGCCGTGCCATGGGAGGGGGCAGTGGCGTCCGGTCACGGTTCGAAACCGCTGCCCCCCCCTTCGTCCCGACCCTTGCCCAGCATATCGAATTTCGATAGATTTCCATCGCAACTCGATGGAGGGATGGGTCATGGGAAAGCTGACAGTGCGTGCGCTGCGCGCCGTGCTCGTGGTGGTGCTCGCCGGCACCGTGTTCGTACAGGCATTGATGGTGTGGGTGTTGGTCAGCGGGAGCGACCCGGAGGACGGGTCGCTCCCGCTGACCCCGCTGCGCGTGATCACGATCCTGGGCATGGTGTCGGCCCAGGTGGCCCTGGTCTGCGTATGGCGGCTGGTGACGATGGTGCGACGCGGAACCGTGTTCTCCCACGCCGCCTTCCGGTACGTGGACGGCGTGATCGGCGCGATCGTGGCGGCTGCCTTCCTGTGGTTCGCGGTCACGGCCCTCAACGCGCCAGGCCAGCGGGACGACCCGGGCGTCACCGTCATCATGGGCGGGGTCGGCGTGGCCATCCTGGGGGTCGCGCTCCTCGTGCTCGTACTGCGGATGCTGCTCGCCCAGGCCGTCGCGCGCGACGACGAAGCGGCGCAGATGCAGGCCGAGTTGGACGAGGTCATCTGATGCCGATCGCCGTCGACATCGACGTCATGCTGGCCAGGCGGAAGATGTCCGTGGGCGAGCTCGCGGACCGCGTAGGGATCACCCCCGCCAACCTGGCGGTACTCAAGAACGGCCGCGCCAAGGCGGTGCGCTTCGCGACGCTCGCCGCGCTCTGCGAGGTCCTCAAGTGCCAGCCGGGCGACCTGCTGCGCTGGGAGGCCGAGGACGACACGGGCGGATGACATGCCCTGAGGGCATGCCCTCAGGGCGGGCGTGACAACGCCTGGCACCACCGGCCCGTGACACGGCACGTGGACCGCATGGACGTGGATCGCCGATCACCCGCAGCACCGTCCCGACCCGTTGGGTGCATTCCGTTTGACCCGCACCGCACCGTCCTGGTCGACGACCGCGACCTGCGAACGTGCCACTCATCCACCCACCGCAAACCCCCGTCCCTCCAGCGCGGAAAAGCGGGGGTACGTCGTTGGGCGAACAGCCAGGACTTCGCCGTAGCCGCTCGACGCCCGATTCATGACGATCTGCCAGTTCGACGGAGTTCTCTGAACGTGACAGGCACGGGCTTCCAAGATCATGGAGTTCTCGAAGTCCCGCGATCCGAGTGGAAGACCGTGCCCGTCGACGCATCATCGCCGATCCCGCCTGCCTTTTGACTAACTCCGCGAGCATCCCGGGCCGTGCCCGAGGAGATCCCGGGCCTGCTGGAACGACTGGCCGAGGTGCCCGACCCTCGCCATCCTCGCGACCTACAGCACGCTCTGGTCCTCGTGCTCGCTTTGACCGCGTGCGCGGTTCCGGCCGGAGCGACCTCCCTGCCAGCGGTGGGTGAGGCCTGCCGGATCCAGCCTCGCAGGGCCTCGTGACGCACACCGAGTTCCTCGATCATGCGACGGATCACGGGCTTCGGCTCAGCAGTCCGGTACATCCGCGCCCCACTCTCACGCGACTCCAGTGGGTACGTCCTCGGGGCAGGCATCGTCGGGTGTCGCGGGTGCCGGATGCGGCGAAGGCGACGCAGCTGCCGATGTGGCGTGAGGGGCTGGTCTGGTCGATGCCGTCGGTGAACTACCAGCGCATCCTGCACGTCCTCGCGGACAGGGCCCGGCTTCATCAGGGCCGTTGACCTGCCAGGAAATGGCGGTCTTGTTCGGCATGGACGCGGTTGCGGCGCGGGTGAAGGCACTGCAGTCGAAGGCGAAGCGCCTGGTCTCTCGTGGCTGGCTGCCGCGCCCGCGCCAGGCCGGTTCACGCTCGCGAGGGGCGTGGCCGGCCAGGCGGCGGGTCATGACCATGGTCATCGACCAATAGACCATCGCCTCGGCACTGGTGGTGCAGCGCTCGTAGTCACGTGCCAGGCAGTGGTGCGCGTCGGTCACCTGCTTGAGCAGGTCCTGCGCGGCGGTGCGGTCGCCGGTGTCTGCGGCGGTGATCATCACCCCCCCAGCAGCAGACCGAGGGTGTCGACCACGACGTGACGCTTGCGGCCGTTGATCAGCTTGCCGCCGTCGAAGCCACGGCTGTCGGAGCCGACGACGCCATCCGCTTTGACGGACTGCGAGTCGACCACGCTGGCCGTCGCCTCCGCCGCTCACCGCCGCCGACGCCCTCATGGAACCGCTCCCCGAGGCAAGCGGTCGGACACCTGGCTGACCTACTCCGCGCACAGGCACCACGTTCACCTCAGCCACGCCTACACCACGCTCGGAGAGACCCGCCGCGCTCACGAGAGCCAGCAGCGGGCGCTGGAGCTGTCCGCGCCGACCAGCACCATGTTCCGCACGGCGAGGACCACCAAACGGTGAACGCCCGTAACTCCCGTGGCGGGTGCGGGCGCCCAGGCCCTCGCCTGCTCAAGAGCAGAGCGGACTGGACTTGTGCGGGCGTCAGTCGCCGCCCCGCCGCCTCTTGGATGCGGTCGACCAGCCGGGCCCTCACCTGCGCCGACGGCGAAACCTGGCAGCTGCTGCCGCGCCCCGGCTAGCGGTTGACGGCTCGCATCCCTGCCTCGTCATACCGCTCACCCGCCGCCTCGGGCAGCTCTGCATCGATGCGGGCCAGGTCATCCTCGGTCAGCGCGATGTCGACCGCGGCGGCGTTCTGTTCCAGGTAGGTGCGGCGCTTGGTGCCGGGGATCGGCACCAGGTCCTCACCCTGGGCCAGCACCCAGGCGATGGCCAGCTGGGCCGGAGTCACGTCCTTCTCGGCGGCGATCTCCTTCACCTTTGCCGCCAGCTGCAGGTTCGCCTCCAGGTTGGCGTCCTGGAAGCGCGGGTTCTCGCGGCGCCAGTCGTTCGCGTCCAGCTCGTCCGGCGAGGTGAACCGCCCGGCGAGGAAACCGCGGCCGAGCGGCGAGTAGGGCACGAAGCCGATGCCCAGCTCCCGGCAGGCGGGCAGCACCTCGGCCTCCACGTCCCGTGACCACAGCGAATACTCGCTTTGCACCGCGGTGATCGGGTGTACGGCGTGGGCGCGCCGGATGGTCTCCGCGCTCGCCTCGCTCAGGCCGATGTACCGCGCCTTGCCCTCGGCTACCAGTTCACCCAGCGCGCCGACCGTTTCCTCGATGGGTACGTTCGGGTCGACCCGGTGCTGGTAGTAGAGGTCGATGTGGTCGGTCCCCAGACGCTTCAGGGAGCCGTGGACCGAGTTCCGGACGTGCTCGGCCGAGCCGTCCTGCGGGCCGACCGTGCTGATGTCGCCGGGTACGGCGTTGTCCATCCGGTAGTTGAACTTCGTCGCGATCACGTATTCGTCGCGATGCCCCCGGATCGCCTCGCCGACGAGCGACTCATTGGTGAGCGGCCCGTACATCTGCGCGGTGTCGAGGAAGTTCACCCCGAGGTCGAGGGCGCGCCGGATGGTCGCGACCCCCTCCTCGTGATCGGCGGATCCGTAGAAGGCGGACATGCCCATGCACCCGAGGCCGATGGCCGATACATGGAGGTTCCGCAGACTGCGCTTCTGCATGCTGTGTCCCAGCCTTCCCTGCACACTCGTTCGTCGTTCGGACGGCACGAAGCCCTTCATCCATCTAGCGACGGATTCCACCGCCCGGCATCCCGTGAGAGGCACCGGGCGACACGGGCTTCGTGCGCCACGGTGTCTGCGACGTTACGACCTGGAGAGCACTCCAGCGCAAGTCAACCGTTCAGGCGGACCGGCAGCTGGAACAGGTCGTTCAGCGTGACCACCGGTTGGTCGCCCAGCCCCGACGCGGGCACCGCGAGCGCGTCCTGGGCCATGATCACCCCGAGATCTTGAGCGCACACGCTTCGGCACCCGCGCACACCCACGTAGCCGCTTCCGCTCAACGGCAATGGACGACGGCCCCGCTCCAGGTCACCGACCCCCTTCACCTCAGACGAGACACCCCGCCCCCGGCCCCGCCGGGAGCTTCGCGCTTCCTGGAGGACACCGTCGTGCCGACCTACGAGACCCTGCCCCGCTTCACCACCGACCTGGACCGCCTCACCCGCCAACAGCGCCTCCTCTTCCGCTGGGCCGTCACCGCCTTCGTCTACGACCTCCGCACCGGCCGCTTCCGTGTCGGCCTCCGTGAACCGCGCGGGATCGCAGATTCCAGGCCCCCGAACGCCCGGAACCCGTGCGCCGAACCGCTGTCACAGCGGTTCGGCGCACGGGTTCCCCGGGATGTCTACGGCTGAGCGCTCAGCCCTGGCAGCCGCAGCCGCTGGAAGCCTTCGCTTCGGCGACCGTGGTCAAAGGGTCGGTCGCCTGCTCGTTCGGAGTGCAGCAGGCGTTGACGCCGCAGCACTCACCGGCTGCGGCCGAACTGCTGGTCTGAGCGGAGCCGGTGGGCTTGAGCGCTCGGACGATGGCGGAGTGCATGCCGTCCGCGACCTGGTGGGTCGGGGTGATCTCGACGTCGGTGAACCCGGCTGCTTCCAGACCCACGCGGTATTCGGCGAAGGAGAGCGCGCCGGCGATGCAGCCGACGTAGTCGCCGCGTTCGGCCCGCTGGTCGGGGGTGAGGGTGTCGTCGGCGACGACGTCGGAGACGCCGATCCGGCCGCCGGGCTTGAGTACGCGGAAGGTCTCGGCGAAGACGGCCGGCTTGTCGGTGGACAGGTTGATCACGCAGTTGGAGATGACCACGTCGATGGTGTTCGCGGGCAGGGGGATCGCCTCGATCGTGCCCTTGAGGAACTCCACGTTCGCCGCGCCCGCCTTCGCGGCGTTGGCGAGGGCCAGGGCGAGCATCTCGTCGGTCATGTCCAGTCCGTACGCCTTGCCGGTGGGGCCGACGCGGCGGGCAGAGAGCAGGACGTCGATGCCGCCGCCGGAACCGAGGTCGAGGACGCGCTCACCCGCGCGCAGGTCGGCTACGGCCGTGGGGTTACCGCAGCCGAGGGAGGCGGCCACGGCCTCGGCGGGCAGGGCGCCGCGTTCGTCGGCGGCGTAGAGGGTGGAGCCGAAGTTCTCGTCGACCTCGACCGGATCGGGCCCGCAGCAGCCGGTGCCGCCCTCAGTGACCTTCACGGCCGCGGCGGCGTACCGCCGGCGGACGGTTTCGCGCAGGTCGGTGGTCTGTTCGCTCATGACGCACTCCTGGGTGACAGGGCATGGCGGTGCCCCGGAACGGCCTGTATTGACGTTCTTTGATGCAACCTTGCGCCTTGAATCGAAAAACGTCAACATAGAGGCATGTCGAAACAAGAGCTTGAGTTGATCGGCCAGGACGCCGGCTGCTGCCCGGTCCTGTCTGCCGCGCCGCTGGGCGAGGACCAGGCAGCCGAGCTGGCGAAGGTGTTCAAGGCGCTGGGCGACCCGGTCCGGCTGCGGCTGATGTCGATGATCGCGTCACGCGGGGAGGGCGGCGAGGTGTGCGTCTGCGAGCTGACCCCGGCCTTCGACTTGTCCCAGCCGACGATCTCCCATCACCTCAAGCTGCTGCGGCAGGCCGGGCTCATCGACTGTGAGCGCCGCGGGACCTGGGTCTACTACTGGGTGCTGCCCGGCGTCCTGGACCGCTTGGCCGCGTTCCTGACCGCCCCGCAGCCCGCGGGAGCCGGCGCGTGACCGCCTCCCTCGGCCGCCGGATCGCCGCTGAGGCGATCGGGACCGGGCTGCTGGTGACGGTGGTGGTCGGCTCCGGTATCCAGGCCGCCGAACTGTCGCCGGACGTCGGTGTGCAACTGCTCGCCAACTCCCTCGCCACGGTCTTCGGCCTGGGCGTGCTGATCGCCTTGCTGGGGCCGGTCTCAGGGGCGCACTTCAACCCCGCCGTGACCCTCGCGGCCTGGTTCACCGGTCGCCGTACCGCGGACGGCCTCACTCTGCGGGACGTCGCCGGGTACGTGCCCGCCCAGATAGTCGGCGCTGTCGGGGGCGCGGTTCTGGCTGACGCGATGTTCGGCGAGCCGCTGGTGAAGTTCTCCACCCACGACCGGTCCGCCGGCCATCTCCGGCTGGGCGAGGTGGTGGCCACGGCCGGACTGATCCTGCTGATCTTCGGCCTCAACCGGATCGGCCGCGCTTCGCTCGCTCCGGCCGCGGTGGCCTCCTACATCGGTGCCGCCTACTGGTTCACCTCCTCCACGTCCTTCGCGAACCCGGCGGTGACCATCGGCCGCGCCTTCACCGACACCTTCGCCGGTATCGCCCCCGCCTCCGTCGCCCCCTTCATCGCGGCCCAGGCGCTCGGAGCCGTGCTCGGGCTGGGGGCCGTCACGGCGGTCTACGGCCGCCCTGGCCCCTCCGCGGAGGAAGTCGTCGTCCCGCACGGCGAGCCGGAACCCGCCGTCTCCTGACCGAACCGTTCCCTTCGAGAAAGAACCGCTCATGAGCACTCCCGCCCCGCGCCCGTCCGTGCTGTTCGTCTGCGTCCACAACGCCGGCCGTTCCCAGATGGCCGCCGCCTGGCTCACCCACCTCGCCGGAGGCCGGATCGAGGTCCGCTCCGCGGGCTCTGCCCCGGCGGACAGCGTGAACCCCGCAGCTGTGGCCGCGATGGCCGAGGTCGGCATCGACATCTCCGCCGAGGCCCCGAAGGTCCTGACCACAGGCGCCGTGCGGTCCTCGGACGTCGTGATCACGATGGGCTGCGGCGACACCTGCCCCGTCTTCCCCGGCAAGCGCTACCTCGACTGGAAGCTCGACGACCCCGCCGGACAGGGCATCGACGCAGTCCGGCCGATCCGCGATGAGATCGAGACCCGCGTCCGCGCGCTCGTCGACGAGCTTCTGCCCAGCTGATCACCCTACGGGCCGACATCCTGCAGCCACCGAACCCGATGGACATGAACTGGCTGTACCACCCCAGAGCAACGACGGCGCAGGCTGGTCCCGAACGTACTGGGACGAACTCCGCCACAAGCTGGACATGTCCGGCGGCACGAACGACGGCGTCGTACGGCATGCCATGGACCCAGTCTTCACATGGCTCGGACCAGCCGTCACCACGTTCCTCACCTCACCAGAGGGGCCGGCCACATCCCTGGCTCACGGCCGCTGGAGCTGCTACTCGGTCCAGGGAGTCCGCCGCCCAGCGAAGAGAACGCCGTGCGCGCCGGGTACTGGGCGCCTCGCAAGTCTTCCACCCGAGGTACGGGAACGGATACAGCGACTGCTCGCCGAACGCCCAAGCCCGCCCTTGGGAACCGGCTTGTCCAGCGACTCCTGAAAAGCCTCACCGCCCCTCCAGGCACTCACCTCGACATGTGCCCCAGAAAAGCGGTTGGTCTTCCTTCGGTCACCCGCCAGGCGCAGCCAGTCTCTCTCGGCCCGGAGACATTGGCCTTGACAGTGGGTCCTGGCTGCCCCACTTGACGGCGCGATCTCCATGACCGGGGCGATCTCCTGGCACAGCTCCAGCACACGGGGGTGTCGTCCCTCGCCAAGGAGCAGCTGGGCCGCCGCCCGGTCACCACCTCACCCGCTGTGAGCCCGAAGCGCGGCCAGACCCCGGCCCCTCCAGCTCCCAGGCGGGACACCGGCCTCCTCCTGGGCGGCGCGCAGCCGCTTGTCGGCAGGGCGACGGCCGTCACCGGGCGACAGTGGTGTCGTCAGGCGATGATCCGCTTCTGGATGCGCCGACGGGGCATCGAACCAACAGGAAGGCCGTCCACCACCGCGGTCGCCATCGCGAAGACCCAGCTGCCGCAGCTCAGGCATGCGTCGGACTCCTCGCCGGTGGTCACGTCGAACATCAACACGCCCCCGTCGTCGCCGGCGGCGACCACGACGGGGAGGCCGTCCACCACCGCAGGCGCCATCCACCACACCCCGCCGGTTTCGCTGTCCGGGAGGTCGTCGACCGGCTCGCCGGTGGCCAGATCCCACACCAGCACGTTCCCGTCCCAATCGCCGGCGACGGCGATCGGGCGGCCGTCCACCACCGTCGTGCCCACCCCTCTCACCTGGTGGGTGTAGCCGGTGAGGGGCTCACCGATCGGCCGGCCGGTGGTCGGGTCCCACCTTCGCACCGTCTTGTCATCGCCGACGGTGACCACGACGACCTGGTCGTCCACCATCCCCGTCGCCACCCCCCGCACCGGTTCGGTGTGGCCGGTGAGAGCCCGCCCGAGATCGTGGTCGATCATGCCGCCCGTGGCCCACTCCGTCGCCCACCCGACGTGGGGTGGCCCACCCCGTCGCCCACCCCACGTCGGTTCCGTCGTGCACCGGTACGTCGGTGATCCGCGCCGCCAGGTCCGCATCCCCGTCAACATTCAGATCATCAGACATGGCCGCATCCAATCAGCCCCCGCTGACACCCTCAGCCCGCGTGCACCGCGCACAGGGCTCGTACCGGGGGCAGCGGGTCGGTTGGCGCCGCCGACCTGCATGTGGGTGGTGCGGGGCATGCCGTCCAGGAGGAACATGTGCACGGCACACCTCTCGGACGCGGAGATGCCCGCGCGGACATGCCCGATCTGCTCGCTCACGTCGTCAGGATTCCTGACCACCCCGGTCTTCAGCGCTTCCATCACATAGCGCGGTCATGCGTCCCGCGCCGCGTACCGGGGCCGCCCCAAAGTGCCGTTCAGCTTCGCTGCAACCTGGGTGCCGATGTGGCGCCACACGATGTAGCAGGTCCCGCGCACTATCTCCGGGCCGTACAGCCATGTCGCGCGTCCGTCAGGTGCCCGGGTGAGCTCGTAGACGCCCTGGCCGGAGCGCACGCCCTTCACTGGTGGAGTACGTACGGGTTCGCTCCTTACCGCATACATGTTTCCGCATTGCGGGCACACCGACTGCTCACAGCCACGCCCGCCGTACGAGGGGCCCCGAGGTGCGCGGCGGCCCGGCTCGACGGAATCTGGTGATCATGCGGCGTAAGGGTGCACGGGACAGCGAAGAGCGTGGCGTGGAGGAGCTTCTGGACGACCTCTACACCACCGCGCCGCCCGAGTTCGTCGCCCGACGGGAGGAGCTGGCTGCTCAGGCCAAGGCGGCCCGACGGGTGACTGATGCCCGCCTCATCCACGCCGCCCGCCGTCCCTCCCTCGCCGCATGGGCAGCCAACCTGCTGCTGCGCTCAGAGCCGGAAGAGAGCCGGCGCTTCCTGGAGCTGGGGCGCGCGCTGCGTGAGGCCTACCAGAGCCTGGACGCCGACGGGATCAAAGAGCTGTCCGAGCAGCGCCGGAAGATCGTCCTCGCGCTGTCCCGGCGGGCCGCCGAGCTTGCCCTTGAGGCCGGGCATCGGCTGTCGGAGAGCGTTCAGCGGGACGTCGAATCCACCTTGCGCGCCGTGCTCGCCGACCAGGACGCGGCCGATCTGTGGGCCACCGGCCGTCTGGAGAACGCGCTCACCCCACCGACAGGCTTCCTCTCCCCCGAGGCCGACACGGCCAGCACGTCTCGAAAGCCGGCCCGATCAGCAGCCACGCCGCCTTCTTCACGAACTCGGGCGAAGGACGAACTCGCCGAGCGGCGCCGCCAGAAGCAGGAGCAGCTCGATCAGGCCCGTCAGGAAGCCAGGGCCGCCGAGCAACGGCTGCGTGACCTGCGCACCGTACAAGCAGAGGCCGACGCGCTTCTCGAGCGGGCCCGCGACCGGCACGGCCAGGCCGACCAGCAGGTCGCCGCCGTCGAACAGCAACTGCGGCAGGCACACGAGGAACTCCAGCAAGCCGACCAGGAACAGAACGATGCCGAGGAACGCGGTCGTGCGGCCGCTGAGGCAACGGCCCAGGCCGAACAGGCCGTGCTTGAGGCGGCGCAGGAGGTGAAACGTCTGTCGGGACACCTCAAGTAGACACCGGGCAGGATCGGGCGGTGGGCCGCCGTGCCGGTCCCTACTCGCCCGGCACGCGCTCCGAGCGCAACAGTGCCGGCGTGGTCACCAGGACCACCTCTGCGCCGGGTGCGTCTGGGACAGACAGGACGGAAGTGAGTGGTCATGGCACGCGCGATCTGGACTGGCGTGATCACCTTCGGGCTGGTCAGCGTCTCCGTCGGGCTCTACAGCGCCATCGAGGACCACACCGTCCACTTCCACCAGCTCCAGCGCGGTACCGCCGACCGGATCCGCAAACCGGCGGGTCAACGAACGTGCCCGGGAGGGAAGTATCGGCCGAGGACATCGTCAAGGGCTTCGAGGTAACCGAAGGCGAGTACGTCGTCGTCGAGCCCGAGGAACTGGACGATCGCGCCGGGCCGCTCCCAGGCCATCGATATCAGCGCCTTCGAATCGCGACCTTCGTTGAACTAGAGGCTGTCCCGCAAAGGCGGGCTGGAGCCCGCGCCGGGTTCTGAGCGGGATACTCGCGAGACTCCGACGCGGGGCTGTGACAGCCTGCGGACATGCCAGAGTTGCGCGTTCATGCAGGTCGTCATTATGCCGTCCAGTTCCACTACGCCTTGCCGGACGACGCATGGTGTGTGGAGCTGAGCGAGGCCGTCCCGGCGCCGGCCACGTGGGCTGAGATCCCCAACGCGGAAACTCATTTGCCTGGAGTGGCCTTCCTGGTGGCGGTGATACCCGACGAGGATCCGGACCTGGAGCCGACCGTCCACATCCACAGCCATGACGAGCACGTCATCCCCTACGAGATCATGCGCTGGTTCATGGAGCACGTGGCCGAGCAGGTTGAACGCTGCCGCATCGCGTTCGAGCAGGGAGAACCTGAAGCAATGGAATGATCAAGCAGTGACCGGTGGGGACTGCCGTTGGAAGATGGGCTGTTGCTTGTCGCGGCCTACTGGCGGACAAACTTGACAACGCGCCAGCTCGCCCCGCTGTTCGGGGTCTCGAAGTCTGCCGCGCACCGGATAATTGACCAGCTTGGCCCCCTGCCGACGCTTCAGCCGCGGCGCCGGTTCGCGAATGACACTGTGCTCATCGTGGACGGCAGCCAAAGCCGCCGTGGGGAACCTGACTTCGACTTCGTCCGACGCACCTGCGCGTTGGCTGCGCGGCTCGGATACCAGCCCGAGGCCTCGCGGTGACGGCGATGTCGGCTACTGCTCGCCCAGACTGGTGGCGTGCTGATCCACGTCGATGTCCGAGCGCCGCACGCCGGTGAATCGTGTGGGCCGGAAGGCCCCAAGGAGGTCCTGTTCCTGATCGGTTGTGATCTCGGCTGCGACCAGCCGTCCCAGGATCGGCGCCAGGGTGACCCCGCTGTGCGAGACGAGGCAGTAGACGCGGGACCGCGTGGAGGCATAGCCGGCGACGGTGTGGCCGTCCGCGGGCAGTGACCGCAAACCGATGCGCAGGTCGATCTCCGGTGCCCGGCCCGGGTCGGGCAGCAGTGCGGAGAACCGCTGTGCGAGGGTGCCCGCGAGGTCCCCGTCCCGGGGCGGAGGGTTTGCCGGATCGACGTCGGCGTTCAGATCGAGAGCCTGCAGGACGGTATGCCCGCTGGCCTCGGGGCGGAGATTGAGGCCTGGGCTGTGGATCACACAGCGCAGGTCGAGTTCCGGGGACCTGGCGTACCCGAGCAGGCCGACGGTCTGTGCTCCGCGGCTGACATCCGTCACCATGGGAACGTCGATCCCGGCCCGTGCCGCGAGCTGTTCTGTCCAGCGACCTGCCGCCAGGACGACTCGATCGCCCGTACAGACCCGGCCTCCGGCCAAGGTGACGGATACTCCGTCCGGCCCGTCGTCGATGGCTACGACCTCGCCTATCGCGCACTCGGCTCCGTGCTGCTCGGCGTCCGCCAGCAGGTTGTTCACGAAACGGTCCGGCAGAACGTATCCCTCGCCGGGGAAGTGTGCGATGGACGTGATGGCCGCCGGGATGCGGAGGCCGCCTGCGATCCGCGTTGCTTCGTCGACCGTGACCCAGAGTGCGGGGTAGCCGAGGGCCTGCAGTCGCTCCACGTTACCGGCGAGCCGCTGCTCGTTCGCGGCGTCCGCCCAGTGCAGTGCCCCGCTGGGGAAGTACGCCGGTGCGCCGCGCAGTTGCTCGGCGAGCCTGGCGTGCTCCTCCATCCCGGCGAGGTTCAGCCGGTGATAGTCCGGGTCGGGCTTCCGGTTGGAGTTGGTCCAGGCGAACGTGGTCGCGGTCGTACCGGTGCCGGCTCCCCGCTGATCGAGCAGGAGAACGTCCTCGCCGACGACGGCAAGCTGCCTTGCGACGCTCACGCCGAGCACGCCGGCACCGACGATGATGACCTTCATTGTGTGCTCATCTCCTTTCTGGCAGCGGCACGCTGCTCACATGGCGGGGACGGGAAGCTCCAGGAAGAACTCGGCGGTTCCCGGACGGACGAGGGTCGTGACCACCTCGATGGTGCTTCCGTCGTCGGCACGCAACTCCCTGCGCCTCATCAGCACGGGCGTTCCGGTCTCGCTGTGCAGCAATCCGGCATCGCGCTCGTCGAGGATCACCGGGTCGAGGTAGAGCCGGATCGCGTCGATCGGTACTCCTCTGAGCTGCAGATACGGGAGGGTGACGAGGTCTTCGAGGTTCTCGTTCAGCAGGTCGGGGGCGGCTGCGAAGAGCACGACGTGCCGCTCGACCGACTGGGGCTCCTCGCGTACGTTCAGCTTGCGGCGGACCAGCTCCACTACGGCCGTGTCGGCGGAGGCGCCGGGGAGGGGCAGGACGGCGTCGGCGGCCCTGACGATCCGCGCGGAAACGACTTCGTGTCTGCCCGGTGCGCCCTTCGCGGCCGCCGCGGGGGTGACGAAGTTGAGCAGATTGATCTGCCGTGTCACATCCGCGACGAACGTTCCGTGGCGCCGCTGGCGGATTACCAGTCCCGCCTCTGCCAGGTCGTTGAGGACCCGTTGGGCCGTGGCACGACTGACGCCGTACTCGGTGCAGATGTCCATCTCGCTTGGCAGACGCGAGCCAGGCGGCAGGGCCCCGTCCCGGATCTTCGCTTCGAACTCTCGCCTGATCTGTACATAGAGTGGCACGGTCATGGTCAGACCGTACATTCAGTCAATTGACTGGTAAGAGTGAGCTGACCAGCCAGTTCTTCGGCGTCCGCGTTCTTGCGCGCGGGGCGCTGTCCCCGACCTGTCCCGCAACGCCGATGACGGTCGATCAGACCCGTCTCCACCGATTCGCTGAGGACACGCTGGGCCCGTAACGGCCGCTGCCGTTCCCCCGGTGGAGATCTTTTTCACCTGGCAGTCGAGCCCCAGTGGGCTGGGCCCTTGCCTGATTCGTCATGTCGGTCTCCCGCCTGATCTGCACGGCAACCTGCACCGTCCACTAGACCGTACAATCAGTCAATTGACCGGTCAATAGCTCGGTTCCGAGGATCTGCTCAGCAGCCACCTTTCTGGTAAGGCCAGTGCTCATAAGAACCGGACTGGCGGCGAGCCAGTACGAGGCGGCACGGACGAGGCGTCTCGGGCAGGAACGACCAGGCGCGTTCCACGCCGGACACCGGCACCCGCCCCCTCCCCGGCCCCGGGGGGCTGCGGCGTACCCGGGAACTGGAGGACGGCCCGATTCAGCAGAGTGTCGACGCATACCGTGACGAGAAGCCCCCGCACCCAACTGCCCTCCGAGGACAGGGGGCCCGCCCGGCTCATCCGTCGTTCAGTCGCAGCAGTCGCAGCAGCACTTGCATGGGTTGCAGCAGCCACCGCCACCGCCGCAGCCGTCACCCGAGCCGCCGCCGGACCCATGACCGCCGCCGCCCGAAGCACCGGAGGAGCCGCCCGAGTTGCCGCCGCTGGGGCCGCCGAACCAGCCGTCGCCCCCGGAACTGTCCCGGCCCGAGCCACCGTTGCGATTGCCGTCGCCGAACTGCCAGGGCTCTCCGTCATCCTGGTCAGCGTCCTCGTTGCAGGTACAACAGTTGAAGCACAACCTGCAATCGCCGCACAACTGGCGCCACTGGCCGCACCGCCGACACTCCCCTTCCCGCGGCCGACCCGAGGCCATTGAGGCGCCCTCCGGAACCGCGCTCGCAAGCGCCCCGACGCCGCAGGCCATGCCCGTACCGGTCCCCGAGGGCGCTTCCGTCGCCGTACGACGTCCCAGCCAGGGCAGCATGAGCGGGTCCCGCGCCTGGTGGCGGTGCTGTTGGTGACGACGGGGCTCGAAGACGCGGTCGACGGCACGCTCCAACTCCCCGCCCAGAAGCGCCCGTACCAGCCGCCCATCGACGAACTCGGCCTCGGACAGGGCGAGTCGGATCCCATGGACGGCATCGTCGCAGAGCCGACGCACCTCGGCGCGGTCCGCACCGGTCACTGCGATCGGGTTCCACGCGCCGGACGCCTCATCCGCCTCCAGGTCCTCCACCGCGTCCAGCAGATGCGCCAGCCGACCGAACAGACGACCGGCCTCCGCCAGCGGTTCGGCGTTGCCCGGGCGATCGGCGAGCACCGCGGTGTGCGCGAAGGCGGCGGCGGTTGCCGTCTCCGTGGGCTCCGTGACCGTCAACAGCGAGCCACCCGGACCGGTCAACCGCTCGATCTCCGGCTGACGCTCGACCGCGCCGAGCAGCACCGCAGTGTCGAAGCCGAGCCGCTCGCCACCCGCGACACCCGCACGGTCCCAGCCGTGAGCGATCCGGCGTGCCGCCAGCGCTACCGGACGGCGCCCCAACACGCCGTCGCCGTCGGCCACATGATCACGTATCTTCGCGGCAGCCAGCACCAGCGACACCGTCGCCGCCAGCCGCGCGCCCTCGCCCTGCGCCACCTCCGCCGACCGCATCCCGCGCAGCGGGCACGGACCGGCGCCTCGCCGCCAGTCACCGGTACGCTCCGACTGCGCCTCGGTCAGTACCGAGACGATCAGTCCGTCGTAGTTGGTGGCCACCCGCGCGAACTGCCCGTACTCGCCGCGCAGCGCCAGGCACAGCCCACACAGATGCGCCATCCACTCGGTACGCATGCCCTCGCCCAGACGATGACGGCATGGCCTGATGATTCCGAACACCGAAGCTCTCCCCCCGTAGATACAGCTACCCGGACACAGCCAGATGGACGACTCACGGACGCACGACCACCCAGGCACGATCGCGCGCGATGTCAACCACATGTGACGTCGACGCGCGGCCGACATCCTAGATGGTCAATTTCGAGGGGTGCCTGCGGAGGCGAGAACGACAGGGGTCCTAGATCGTTGTGTGACGAACAACCTGGTCACCCTCGCGACAGCACTTCATGCAACGATCGACGATCTGCTGGAGCAGCAGCCGGACTCGGCGCCGTGGCGGCCGACCATGGGAATCGCGTTCGGCGCGCCAGTTGTGTTCGGGGCGACGCATTTATCCGTGTTCGGGTGCGAGTTCTGCCTCGTGAAGGTCGACCGTGCCCTGGCCCACGCCGCAGCGGTGCACAAACGACCGGCCACGGCCGCCAACACCCCCGCGCGCGAAGCAGCGCACGGCACAGTGACAGCGCGGACCCACTTCGGAGACGCTCTTCTGACACGCCTGACCGGCGACATGGTCTCCAGCACCCGCTACACCGCCGGGCATACCTCGCCTTGGTCGCCGACCGCCACCGCCACCGCCACCGCCAACTGGCCCAGGATCAAACCTCCGCCGTCGCCGCACAAGCAGACCTGCTCGAGCACGGCTCCGTGCTGCTGCGCAGGACACCTGGAGCGCAACCCGGCACGAGCGCAGCCTGAAAGGGCGGGTCGAGGTGGACGTCTCGGTCTACTACCCGCTGGTCGGCGCGGGCGTGCCGGCCGCCGAGTTGGTGCAGCAGGTGGCCCACGACAGCACATGGATCACCACCCATCTCACCGACGCCATTGATCCGCCGTACGCTCAGGCCGTCATCCGCCGGCTCCAGCGCGCCCCCGAGGCGCGTGCCCGGGTGGAAGCCGCCCTCACCCATACCGACACCACGACGGCGACCAACTGGTTGCCCGCCCGGTGCCGTGCCGTGTCCGTGCCGTGCCGTGTCCGTGCCGTGCCGTGCCGTGCCGTGCCAGTCGTGGGCGATCACCTGCCATCCACAAGCCGGTACAGCGGTACGAAGAGAGTGAGGTCGACCCACTCGCCGTCGAAGCCGCTACCGGTGGACCTGCCGTGCACACGGCACCACGCTCGCCATGACCGTGACAGCGCTCACCACCGGGTCTCTGGCCTCTGTGACCCGCCGTCAAGGACCCGCGGCCCCCTCCCGGCGGTGGCCAGGAGGGGGCCGCGGCTGTTCCGGGCCTGCTGGTCGTTGGTAGGTCCGTCTGGTGCGAGATTCCGCGTCACCTGCGGCTCAGGTACGCCTTCCCATGGCCGGTAGCGGGAAGGTCCGCGCGGTCGGGCTGTGGGAGGCGGTGACGCGGGAGCTCGTGACCGGGTGATGAGCGGATCAGCGGACTTCGGTGACCCGGTGCTCCTTCAGGGAGCCGCAGTTGGAGTTCTCCACCGACACGTAGACGTTGTCGATGTTGCCGCCCCAGTTGACGCAGTAGCCCTTGCCGTAAACGGTGGCCGGACCCGCATACGACGTGTAGGCGTCGGCGTCCTGGGCCCACTCCTCGGTGGCGGGGATGTAGATGTACGCCGACATGTACTTGAGCGTGCCCGGGTTGGTGCGGATGGTCGCGACGCAGTTCTTGCCGTTCGAGGAGTTGTACGTCAGGTAGATCGTGCCCAGCGAGCCGACAGGCGCGGAGTTCACGGTCTTGTAGGCGCTGCCACAGACGCCCTGCGGTGTGACGTTGGGTGCGGCCGAGGCAGTCGTGCTGAACGCGGTCGCGGAGCCCACCGCCAACGCGGTTAACGCTCCGACGGCTGCGACATTACGCGCGATTCTCATATTTCCCCCTTGTGCCTATGTGAGCACTTTGCTCACACTTAATGTGACCCTCGAACGGCACGGATGGTTGCCCCGGGTTCACATGAGCTTCTGGGGGTCATGTTTCCGCTTTCGGCGCGGCGCTGGACTCGCGCACGACCAGCGGTGGACTCACCTCGTACAGGACGCGCTCCACGGTGCTGGGGGACGTGATCTCCTCCAACAGCAGGCCGACTCCCTCGGTGGCCACGGCGTCGAAGTCATGTACGACCGTGGTCAGGGCGGGCTGCTGGAACCGGGCGGCGGGGATGTCGTCCATGCCGACGACGCTCACCTCGTCGGGGACCCTGCGGCCCCGTTCGTGCAGGGCCCATACCAGCCCGATCGCCATGTCGTCGTTGACTACGAAGACGGCGGTCATGGCGTCGTCGTCCGTGAGTCGCAGACCGGCCTCGTGGCCGCTCCGGCAGGACCAGTCGCCCGCGAGAGGGTCGACCACGGACAGGCCCGCCTCGGTCAGTGCGTGGGTGCGCGGTACAGTCCGTTCCTCCGACTGGGGAGGGCTCATGGCGACCAAGTGGAGCTTGACGATCGACTGCGCGTACCCGGCGAAGCTGGCCGCGTTCTGGGCACTGGCATTGGGCTATGTGGAGAAGCCCGCGCCCTCAGGGTTCGGGAGCTGGGAGGAGTGGTTCTCGCATCATGGGGTCCCGGAGGACGAGTGGGATGACGGGGCGTACCTCTCGGATCCGGACGGCGTAGGCCCCACCTTGTCCTTCCTGAAGGTGCCGGAGCCGAAGGTGGCGAAGAACCGGCTGCATATCGACGTGCAAGTTGGTGGCGGCCGGGAAACCCCGTGGGAGGTGCGCTGGCCGCGCGTGGTCGAGGCGGTGGAGCGGTTGACCGCTGCGGGCGCGGCTGTGGTCCGCGAGGACGAGTTGCAGGGCAGGCCGGATCACGTGGTGATGGGAGACCCGGAAGGTAACGAGTTTTGCGTGGTCTGACAGGGTCGGTCAGACCGACTGGCCGCGCGCAGCGTGTCGCGTCCTTGTCTTGTGCGGCAGCCCTTGCCGGCGGAGCCGGCTCGTAGCGGTCCGTCGCGCTGGAGGGCCCGGAGGACGTTGACGCGGCGGCGAGCGAGAGCCAGGACGGCCTGGGTATGGCGCTTGCCTTCGGCGCGTTTCGCACGAAAGTCGCCGAGATCGGACGGCTGATCACCGCCACCGCCGAATGGGCCCTGCTCGAACCTCTACTGCCGGATCCGGCCTGCCAGACCAGCAAGGGCGGCCGGCCCGAGAAATGGCACGCCGCGACATCGTCGATGCGATCCGCTATCTCGCACGGGGCGAAGGAGGTGTTGTTCCGGCTGAGGTTGATACACCCGGAGATCACCGGCGTGTGGACCGACTCTTCTTACTCCGGCCAGCTGGTCGACTGGGCCGAAGAGGTACCTGAACCTGACGATAAACGTCGTCACCCGGCCCCCAGTCCAGCCCAACTTCGTCGCCCTTCCGCGCAGGTGGGCGGTGGAACGCTCGCTTTCGTGGATCATGTGGGCCCGTCGCCACTGCCGCGACTAT
The DNA here is from genome assembly GCF_030294945.1 of Streptomyces graminofaciens. NCBI lineage: Bacteria > Bacillati > Actinomycetota > Actinomycetes > Kitasatosporales > Streptomycetaceae > Streptomyces > Streptomyces graminofaciens. Next base: position 415,490 of record NZ_AP018448.1, read on the forward strand.
GAGCGGCTCCCGCAGCACAGTGAGGCTCTGATCACGTGGGCGTCGATCACGCTCATGACCCGCCGCTCACCCGCACTCCGGCACTCCGGCACTCCGGCACTCCGGCACTCCGGGCCGAACGCCCAGCGCCCAGCGCCCAGCGCCCAGTCGGACGACCTCGCGCAGGCCGTCTGAGCCAGGAAACTTTGTCCGCTCTCGCGCTGAGCCACTTGGAGGCACAAACACAAGGCGGAACCGTTCAGTCTCCGAGGCCGGGCGGCGTGTGCACGGGGGCGCTGGTCAAGCCGTTGTGAACAAACGGCAGGAACTCCTTCAGCGAAAGGGACCGTCGGTCGCGAAGGCCTGGGCTGCAAAGCGCTTGCCCATTCGACGGTAGGCGGCGGCGGGGTGAAGGCCGTCGGCCAGGTCATCTGCCTCGTCCGGGCCGAGCAGCTCGCGTCCGTCGAGATAGTGGAGGTGGGGATCATGCGCCTGTCGTGCCGCAGCTATCCGGGCCAGCTCGGCACGGACCACCGCCAGCGACAACGCCCCGTCGGCCACATCGGCCGGGTCACCCAGGGCGGCGAGCCTCCCGTCCGGGCCGGTCGCGGTCGGGCCGGGGGCCTCCTCCAGGGCCGGACAGCTCACCGGAGAGATCAACAGCAGTGGAGTGTCCGGGTGTCCATCCCGGATCGTGTCCAGGAACCCGTGGACCGCCGGGCCGAACGTCCGCAGCCGGAAGGAGGACAGGCTCACGATGTTGATGCCCACCTTGAGGCTGATCAGGTCGGCGGGTGTATCGCGGATCGTCCGGGCGACATAGGGATCCAGCAGCGCGTTCCCCGCCTAGCTGAGGTTGATCACCTCCACCCCTCCGAGCGCAGCTGCCACCACCGGCCAGGTCCCGGTCGGGCCGTCAGCCTCGATGCAGTGGCTGATGGAACTGCCGTGGTGCACCCACCGGCGCCGCCCGTCCGGCAGCGGTGCCAGCACATCGCCGTCAGCGTGCAGGGCCACCAGTTCCGTTGGAGTCTGCTGAGGTAGCCACAACTCGACGTCCTTCATGCCGACCGGCAGCCCGGCGAACCGTACGGTCCCTGGCTCGCCCGGGATGAGTCGCTGTTCGGCCCCGGGACCCGCCATCCGCAGCACGTTGCCCACTGGCGCCTGCTGACGCCCCGCCAAGGCGCCATCCACCAGCAACTCCAGCATCCCGGTCGGGCGGGGGCAGGGGTCGGAGTCGAGCTGGCCGGTGAAGGTGAGTACCTCAAACTCCAATTCGCGCGCATCAGTGCGGAACACCAGCCGCACCCCCGAAGGCATCAGGGTCACCCCGTAGACCGACGGGTCCTGGTGCTGCTCCTTGGTCCACGCGGGCAACCGGCGCGGCATCACCCCTGCCTGTGTGGTCTCCAGGTCCAGCGCACCCCGTATCTCCACCGGCCCGCCCACAAGTGGAACCGCCCGCAGCGCCACCGTCACCGCTCCTGTCCCAGGTCAATGTGCTCCGGAGATGACATCAACCCGGTGCCTTCGTGGCTCATCGACGCCCGCCGAACTCCCAGTCGTGGACCTCGATGTCCGCGTACCGGTCCTGAGTCAGGACGGCTCGTGCCGTGTCCGGATCCGGGGCCCTGAGCAGCACCGCCGTACCCAGCCAGGTGTCGCCGTCGTCGGACAGCAAAGGCCCGTACGCGACCAGCTCGTCCCGGTCGAGCGGCAGGGCAAGGTCGGCGGCCGGGCCCTCGCCGAGGCCGAGCACCAGGTACCGGTTGCCATCGGTCAGGCCACCGGGGAAATCCCACATGGTGCGCCCCAGAATGTTGCGCCACCGGCGCACCAGCACGTCCCGGTACGCGCCGGCCTGGTAGTTGGGCTCGTCGAAGGCGAACGCGCGGGCGGCGGCGGGATCGGGCAGGTCGACGATGTGCACGCTGCCGGTGGGTGTTTCACCATCATCGGCGAAGGTCGGGCCGCGAGCGATCAGCTCCTTCGCGTACCGGTCCATGTAGGACCAGTGCTCCTCCAGCAACTCCTCGCGTAACTCGAGGGAGCCGGGCCGATCACGGTGGTAGCAGAAGAACTCCATGACCACAGACCCTTCCCCATCAAGGGCACCATCTCAACTGGCTTTTGACGACGATGCCCCGGGCGCTCCAAACGAGGCAGCATTGCCTCAAACGGCGTAGCCATCACGGCCGCGCGGTCACAACCAAAGGCATGCGAACACGGCTGCTCTGCAGCCGAGCGACAGAAACAGCGTCCGGCGCCGACGTCCCCAGTTCAGGACGCCCCACGACCACCCAAAGATCACGCACCGGAATTTGAAAACGGGCACTCGCTGAGCGTTTACTCCCGTTTTCGGCTGTTACCCGCCTCCGGAGGCTGGAGGGGCTGATGAGGTGTCCGTCTGCTCTGTGAAAGCAGAGGATCGTTTCACCGTCGGCTCCTCCTGTCTCGTCCCGACACGCGCCCGCCTGCTGCCCTTTAACCCCCGGCCGACGTGGCCGTCACGCGGTACATCAGAAACATGCCCCCCCCCCGCGGCGGCTACCCAAGCGACCTTTCCGACGCGCGCTGGGAGCTGATCGAGCCGACGCTCACGGCCTGGCGGGCCAAGCGGCGCCGACGCGCCCTGGACATCGGACGCCCGCCCGAGCACGACCTGCGGAACATCATGAACGCGATCCTGTACGTGGACCACACCGGGATCCCGTGGCACTACCTCCCGCACGACTTCACCCCGTGGGCCACGGTGTACGGCTACTTCGCCAAGTGCGACCAGGCTGGCGTCTTCGTGCAGGGCGTCGGCCGCATCGGTCTTGCGGTCCCCGCCGGTGGCCAGGAGCCGGGCCCGGGCGGAGAGGGTGGAGGGCACGTCCACCACGTGCTCGCCGGCGGAGGCCGGCTGCTGAGCGAGGCTGCGGCCGAGACCCTTGGCTCCTTCGACGGCGAAGCGGCGCTCGGGCCACCGCTCGCACCAGCACATCAGCTGCCGGACGGTCCCTGCGCTGACGACGAAGCGCCGTTGGGCGAGCTGGTGTCCTGCGGCGTCGACGGCGACGGCGGTGTGGGACGACTTGCGGGGGTCGATACGGATCCTGGCCTACGAGGCGGCTCTGCACCTGGCGGCGATCCTGATCTGGTCCCGCTCGACGCGGTGATCAGAGCAACTCGTGCACGACCAGTCGCGACTGCTTCCCCGAAAAGGCACTTCGCAGGGCTCGGGCCTCCCGGTTCCGGGTGGCGAAGACTCCTCGCTTGTCCACGTGCACGACCAGGACGTCGTAGCTGTCGATGACCTCGGAGATGCCTCGTGTCTGGATGGTGTCCCGCCAGGCTTCCGTGCTCCGGCCGAACCACTCCGGCAGCCCGCAAGGCTCAGTCACGGCGTCCCAGAAGTCGTCGAGCGTCTCGATCGGCCTACCCCGCAGGTCAACCACCAGTTCCGACTCAATTCTCTTGGTCATCACGACAGAGTAATCAACCCTCATCCAAGGCGGCGGCACTCCAAAGAGACAGGCCCTAGGTCCTCCTGGAGTTCTTTGTTGAATCTGCGTGTTGAAGCAGGTCAACAGGGGTTCGTGGTGTCGGGGCGGCGTGCCTGCCGGATGGGGGCGACGCGGCCCGTCAGCGGCATCGGCGGGTGTTGAGCCGGGCGGCCTGGCGGGTCAGGTGGTCGCGTTCGGCGAGGTTGGGTGCCTTTCGGGCCGCCTCGGCGTACAGCCGTGCCGCCGTCGCCAGGTCGCCGTCGCGTTCGTGGAGGTGTGCGGCCACCGCGGTGTGGCGGGGCAGTGAGGCGTCCAGCGCGGCGAGCGCCGCCAGGCCCGCGCGCGGTCCGTCGGCCTCGCCGACGGCCACCGCGCGGTTGAGCCGGACGACCGGGCTGTCGGTCAGGCGCGCGAGCTCGTCGTACCACTCGACGATCTGCACCCAGTCGGTCTCCTCGGCGGTGGGCGCGTCCGCGTGGAGGGCGGCGATGGCGGCCTGGGCCTGGAACTCGCCCAGCCGGTCGCGGGCGAGGGCCTCCTGGAGGATCTCGACGCCCTCGGCGATCGCTTTCGTGTCCCAGCGGCCGCGGTCCTGCTCGGCGAGCGGTACCAGGCTGCCGTCGGGCGCGGTCCGGGCGGCGCGACGGGCGTGGTGGAGCAGCATGAGGGCGAGCAGCCCCGCCACCTCGGGGTGGTCGATCGCGGTCGCGAGCTGCCGGGTGAGGCGGATGGCCTCGGCGGCGAGGTCGACGTCGCCGGAGTAGCCCTCGTTGAATACCAGGTAGAGGACGCGCAGCACGGTGGCGACGTCGCCGGGCCGGTCGAAGCGTACGCCGGAGACGGTGCGCTTGGCCCGGCTGATGCTCCCCCACTGCCTTAAGGGCGTGGGAGGTACCCCCACGCCATGGTCGCCTCGGGCACGAGGTAGGCCTGGGCGATCTGGCGGGTGGTCAGCCCGCCGACAGCCCGCAGGGTGAGCGCGACCGCGGACGACGGCGTCAGCGAGGGGTGGGCGCACAGGAAGTAGAGCTGGAGCGTGTCGTCGGCCGCGGGCGCGGGCCCGGGTGCCGGCTCCTCCTCGACGCGGTCCTCCCGCCGACGGCGGGCGGTGTCCGCGCGTGCCGCGTCGAGGAACTTGCGCCAGGCCACGGTGACCAGCCAGCCCTTGGCATCCCGCGGCGGGTCGGCCGGCCAGACGCGCAGTGCCTCGACGAGCGCGTCCTGCACGGCGTCCTCGGCCGCCGCGAAGTCGGCTCCGCGGCGGACGAGGACGGTGAGCACGCTCGGTGTGAGGCCGCGCAGCAGGGCCTCGTCCATCGGGGAGGTCACTCCGTGATCGTGGGCGGGGCAGTCAGGAACGGGCGCAGCTCCAGCCACTCGTGGATCGGCTTGCCGCCCGCCCCGGGGGCGGCCGACAGCTCCCCGGCCAGCTCGACGGCGCGCTCGTAGCTGTCGACGTCGATGATCATCCAGCCGGCGATGAGGTCCTTGGTCTCGGCGAACGGGCCGTCGGTGACCGGCGGGCGCCCCTCACCGTCGTAGCGCACCCACGCCCCCTCGGGGGCGAGCGCCTGACCGTCGACGAACTCGCCGGCCTTCTCCAGCCGGGCCGCGAAGTCGTTCATGTACTGCACATGCGCCGCGATCTCCTCCGGGCTCCACCGGTCCATCGGCACGTCGTTGACCGCGGCCGGAGCGCCACGGTAGTGCTTCAGCAGCAGGTACTTGGCCATGACGGTTCTCCTCGGTGCTGATGCGACCCATTGTGGTCGCGTTCACCCCGGGGACGGAGCCGGACGCGGGTTCTCGACATCGCCGTCGAAATGTCTCGGGCTTTTGCAGACAAGCCTGATCAGCAGCTGGCGGACAACCGGACCAAGGTCGCGGTCGGCGGCTTCGGGGGTGGGTCGTTTGGTCCTGTGCCGGGCGACAGCAGCGACGAGGGCACCGTGGTCCTCGACCGGCATTTCCTCGTGGCCGAGGGCGCCTCCCCATCGAAGCCGACCAGCCTCGGAGATAACCGGCCAGAAACCGCAACCTTTCAGCCACCTCCCATGTCTCAAGCACTATCAGCACCAAACACGCTTCGGAGGACATGATGAGACGAAGCAGAGCAGCATGGGTGGCACTCACGGTTGTTGCCACAGCACTGGGAGTGACCGCACTACCGGCGGACGCCGCGCCGGTCGCCGCCGCGCAGAGCACCGCCTGCCCCACCGGCTGGGGCAGCGGCGCCAAGACACGCACAGCCGGCACGACGACGCCGGTGACGAACGTCAGGACCGGCCGCCACGCCTGCTACGACCGGATGGTCATCGACATCCCCGGCGCGGGCAGGAGCCACCTCGGCTATTCCGTCAGGTACGTCAAACACCTCTACCAGGACGGATCGGGCCGCCTCATACGCGTCGGCGGTGGAGCCGTCCTGGAGGTGCGGGTGACGGCGCCCAGCTACGACCCCGACACCGGGGCGCCCACCTATCCCGCGAAGGCCGGCCGTCCACTGCCGGGCGTCGACCTCACCGGATACCGCACCTTCCGGGACGCACGGTTCGCCGGCAGTTTCGAGGGCGACACCCAGCTCGGGCTCGGCGTCCGGGCCCGGCTGCCGTTCCGGGTCCTGCGGGTGGACGGCCACGTGATCATTGACGTCGCCCACAACTGGACCGGAGCGCGCTGAGGCGCGCCGGCGTCAGACCTCGAGGGAGGCGAGCCAGCCGGTCAGGAGCCGGTTGGCCCCCTCGGGGCGTTCCCGCTGGATCCAAGGGGCCGCAGCCGTCGAGGACGTAGGAGGAGGTCGGGCCCGGAAGTGCGATGGCGTTTGCCTCGACCGTGTCGGCCAGCCACACGGTCAAGGCGTCGAGGACCCCGCCGGCGCACAGCACGGGCCGGCGGATCGGGGCGCCGTGGCGGTCGGCCAGGTCCGCCCCAGTCTCGGTCCGTGGTGCGCTACCGGCTCAGGGCTCCAGCCAGGCCGGTACGTCCGTCCCCGGCATGGACGCCGAGTTCGTGCTCGCCGAGCCAGGACGGCAGACGTCCCGCCGGGAATCTGCCGCGCACCCTTGGTTTTTCTACGTGGGAGCTGACACCACTTGTTGCTCAGAGCGGGGAACGCCCGGTTTCGCCGGAGGGCGATGTCTCTGAGTTCTGACAACACCGGGGGCTTGCGGTGGGAGCATGGACGTGCTCTGCGGGATGAGGCTGCCATGGCGCCACCGAAGTCCAAGGTCGACTTGTACGCTGCGATCCGCCGTGACGCCCGGGCGGGGATGTCATACCGGGCCTTGATGCGTGAGTACGGAGTCGGATTCCGCACGGTGAAGGCGGCGTTGGAGTCGGTCTGGCCGGAGCCCCGGAAGAAGCCGCGGCCGCGTGGGACCCGTCTGGATGCCTACAAGCCGTTGATCGACGAGATGCTCCGGGCGGATCTGGCTGCGCCGCGCAAGCAGCGTCACACGGTCAAGCGGATCTTCGACAGGGCGGGGTTGAGGGGCAGATCGGCTGGTTCCGCCGCAATCACATGGTCCCCGTCCCTGAAGTCGCCTCCCTCGCCGAGCTGAACGCGATGATTGAGCAGTGGGATGAGGAAGACGAACAGCGCCGGATCGGCTCCCGTCCCCGGCCGGTGAGCGAGTACTACGCCGTTGAACGGCCACTGCTGCAGCCGTTGCCCGACGATCCCTTCGACACGGGGAGGCTGTTCGGCCTGCGGGTGGACCGCTTCAGCCAGATCAGTGTCCGTACCAACCGCCGTTCGGTGCCGGTGCGGCTGATCGGGCGGACGGTGAGGCGATGCTGCACGCGTACGAGCTGGTGGTCTACGACGGCCAGCAGGAGGTCGCCCGCCATGAACGGCTGATCGCCAAGGGGCAGGCTCGGCTGGATCTGGACCACTACCGGGAAGCCCTGGTCCGCAAGTCCGGTGCGTTTCCCGGGGCCACCGCCCTCGAACAGGCTCGTTCTGCAGGGAAGTTCACGCCGTCCATGACGCCTGGTGGGAGGCGGCGAAGGCTGCCCATGGCGAGCGGGACGCCACCCGGGCACTGATCGAGGTCCTGCTGATGGGCCGCCACGTCCCTCACGAACACCTGGTCGCCGGACTTGCCTCCGCTTTGCGGGCTGCGCTCTGACCGCAGACGCTGTCGCCCTGGAGGCCTGGAAGGCGGCCGAAGCCGACGAGGTCGCGGCTCCTGCTGTCCCCGTGGAGCCGGAACGGACGAACGTGACCTCCCTGACCGAACGGCGGCTGGCGCAGCTGCCGGCCGACACCCGGCCGCTGCCTCCGATCGCGGCCTACGACCGGCTGCTGATAGCCAGGCAGGTGGCCGACCGCCCCGCTGCCAAGGGAGAGATGCCGTGACACTCAAACGCCACCGCGGGCTGACCGAACAGGCCGCTGCTGCCGCCGTCGAACAGGCATGCCTCATGCTCAGGCTGCCCACCTCCGGGCCCAGTTCCCCGAACTGGCCGAAGCAGCCGCCCGGGACCAGATGTCCTATCGCGGGTTCCTCGCCGAACCGCTGATGGCCGAGTGCGACGACCGGCCCGCCACCGCTCCGGACGGGCGCATCAAGGCGGCGCAGTTCCCACGGGAGAATTCGCTGCGGGCCTTCGACTTCGAGGCCGACGGGAACATCGACGCTGCGGTCATCCACACCCCTGGCGACCTGCGAATGGGTCAAGAAGGGCCTGCTGCTCTGTCTGATCGGCGACTCGGGCAGCGGCAAGTCCCACCTGCTCATCGCGCTCGGGGCCGAGGCCGCAATGGCCGGGCTTCCGTGTCCGCTGCACACTCGCCACCAAGCTGGTCAACGAGCTCGTTGAAGCGGCGGACGAGAAGATCCTGACCAAGACCATCGCCCGCTACGGGCGAGTTGATCTTCTCTGCATAGGAGAGCTGGGCTGCATCAAGCTGGACCGCAGGGGCGCTGAGCTGCTGTTCCAGGTGCTCACCGAACGCGAGGAGAAGAACAGCGTCGCCATCGCCTCCCACGAGTCGTTCGGCGGGTGGACCATAACGTTCACCGATCCCCGACTCTGCGCGGCCCTCAACGACCACCTCCCCTTCGGCGGGAACATCATCGAGACCGGCACGGAATCCTACCGACTCGCCAGCGCCAGGGCCGCCCAAGCCCAGGACACGCGGGATGAAGTACCGCGAAAAAGACGGCGAACACTTCTTGTCAGCTCCGACCATCCCCAATGGGAGCAGGGCAGCCCCGGGGACGCGCCGTGGACCGACTGGGCGAAGATCCACCGCTGCTCGGCTTCTGCCGCCGAACTCTCAGTTGGCGCCACCAAGGCTGCGGATCATCCGGCTCCACAGGTGCGTCGGGCAGCGCCGAAAAAACGCCGGCCTTTGCGTGCCAGGTGCGGAACACGCCACGGAACATCGGGTGGGGCTCGTGCGGCAGGGGGCCCCTCAACGAAGCCACTGTGCTCTCCTTCGCTCGTCCGTTACCGTTAACGTGACCGTTAACGGGATTCTTGCGCAGGCGAGCAGATTCCGTCAACGCCCGCCGCCGGACGGCTCACGATCCGCAGGTGGCGTTCTGGCGCCGCCTTGCTCTCGTGGCAGTGCCGGGCTGGTGATGGCGCGGCAGACCGGTGAACCTGATTGACTTGGACACAGGGCGGCACAGGAACAGAAGTGAGTGGGCAGCGTGGCCGGACAGCGGGAAACGGAAGACCAGCGGGCGCGGGGTGTGAGAACCGTCAAGCGCGTCACGCTCCGCGACGTTGCTCAGGCGGCAGGCGTGTCCCATCAGACCGTCTCCCGGGCGATCAACGGCAAGGGGGAGATCGACCCGGGGACTCAGCAACGCGTGCTCGATGTCGCAAGGCAGTTGCGGTACCGGCCCAGCCGGTTCGGCCGGGGGCTGGTCCGCCCGGACGTCGTATCCGTCGGGCTCATCGTCCCCGACGTGGTCAACCCCTTCTTCCCAGAGTTCGTGGCAGGTGTGATTGCGGCCGCGGACGAACGGGACTGGCAGGTGCTCGTGGCCAGCACCGAGAACGATCGGTCTCGGGAGCTGGCCTTGGTCCGCTCTCTCGGCCAACAGGTTGACGCTCTTGTCGGCTACATCAGCCATCCCGATGCGCAGCTCGAGCCGTACGTGGGCACCGTGCCGCTGGTTCTGGTCGATCGCGGGCTGGACTCGTCGAACCACGCATTGGTCCACATCGACACCGCGGCCGGAATCAGGGCCGGGATGCAGCACCTCATCGACCGGGGTCACCGCCGGATAGGCATGATCGACTGCGAGTGCGTGAGCGCCCCGATGCTCCGGCGCCGCACCTTCCTCGAGGTCGTCGGCGAACATGCGCTGCCTGTCGACGAGGGCTGGGTTGTCATGGGTGAGCAGTCCCCGGCCGGGGGCGCCGCCGCGTTCGAGGCGCTGTACGCCGCGCGCCCAGACCTCACCGCCGTGGTCGCCTTCAACGACCTGGTTGCGATCGGCGCGCTCCGGGCCGCCCGCCGACTCGGCGTCCAAGTACCGGAAGACTGCGCACTGGTCGGCTACGACGGGCTGAGCGTCGTCGATCTGGTCGACCCGCCACTGACCACCCTCCACCTCGACAAGCGACGGCTGGGCGAACTGGCCATCCACCAAGTCGACCAACTCCTCGCAGGCGAACTGCCACCCCCTATCGTCCTGACACCAAGCTTGACTGTCCGCGGCACGACGTGATCCACCTTTGACCCCGCTCCGTCAGCGGGGTTCGGCCGCTGAGCGGCCCGGTGGTTCGCCCGTAACGTCCTCTGACGTCGGGGGTGGGCCGTCGCGTGACGCTGCGGCTGCGCCGGGTTCCACGGCCCGGGGTGGTGCGGGTCTCCTCCGTTCTGGTCTTCGTCGGGACGGGCCGGACCGTCAGGTGACGGCGGGAGGTTCAGAGAGTGAGGGTTTTCAGCACGGCCACCGATCGGGTGACGTTGGTGTGCGCAACGCACGAGGCTCCCGTGCCGTTGGGGGAGGAGTTCGAAGTCTCAACCCACAGGCACAGGAGCCGAGTTGGTTCCGTATCCTGCCGCAGTCGGCCTCCCACACGCCCTGGTCGAGTGGGCCACCATGCGCATCGCCACCCGCGAGCGTGACCGCCGCCGCAAGCTCCCGCCGCACCAGCGTGCGCTGGTCGGCCTGGTGTACCTGCGCCGGCACGACACCCTCGCCCGGATCGCCGCCGGTTTCGGTATCCGTGTCAGCACCGCCCACGCCTACGCGTCGGCCGTCATCAATCTGCTCGTCGGCCGAGCGCACGGCCTGCTGCGGACCCTGCGCGAAGCCAACCCCCGACTACGTCCTGCTGGACGGCATTCTCGGGGAGTACGACCGGGTCGGTGACAGCCGGGCCGACCACTCCCCCAAGCACCGCCGGCACGGAGTGAACGTGCAGAAGGTGACCGACCCGGCCGGCCGGCTGCTGTGACTCTCGCCCGCTCTGCCCGACCGAGCCCACGACCTGACCGCGGCCCGCGCCCACCGGATCATCCGGATCTACGAACGCCAGAGCGTCCCGGTCCTCGCTGACCGGGCCTACATGGACGCCGGCTCGTGGGTGACGACACCCCTTCAGACGCCCACCGGGCCGCGAACTGACACCAACCCAGCAAACCGTCAACCGCGCGCTGTCCGCGGCACGGGCACCGGTCGAGCGTGGCGTAGCACGACTGAAGTCGTGGCGGATCTTCCGCCGGTCCCGATGCAGCCCGAATCGAATGCCGTCGATCGCCGCCGCAGCCCTCACCCGGAGCGGCAACGCTGAAAGAGCTCAGTGATTGCACACGGCCCCATCAAGATTTCCTCACCCGCGACCAGCAGCCGCTTCAAGTCACGCGAGCGACTTGTCCGCCAGAATACGTTCCAAGGATCGTTGACCCGTCCGGCTCATGACCGGGTTGCTTTTGACGTAGTACCAGACCAACCCCATCGCCTGAACGAAAGCCCACGCCTTGCCTCGCTCCCATTCAAGGTCGTCGCTACCCAGGTGATCACGGAGCACCTGCCGCGGCCCAGCCTCGAGCAAATGCCACGCACTCACAAGATCGAGCGAAGGGTCAGCCGGCCCGAAGCCGCCAACGTCGAGAATCCCCGCAAGCCGACCAGCGGACACGAGCACGTTGCCGGGAATCAGATCGCAATGGGCCATGGCGTCCTCAGCCGAACCTCGCGGCAGATCACGCAAAGTTGCCCAGATACGGCGCAGCCGAGGGACATCCAGGAGCTGCTCACTGTGTCTGAAACAGGTCTCCATCCACGCGTCATGGGACTGCAGGTCGCCTCCTCGACCTGTGCCGGCGAACGTGCGGCCGTGCGTGTCGATCGCGCGTAGGTCGCCGATGAGATCGGCCAAGTCACGGGCAAACGCAGACGATTCGCCTGGGTCCTCGTTGGCGGCCACGACGCCGGGCAGCCACGTCTGCACCGACCACGGAAGCGGGTAATCTGCCCCAGGTTCACCAAGCGCGACCGGATCGGGCGTGGGGAAACGCGTGCGACCTGCCAGCTCGCGAGCCGCCTCCGCTTCGGACTCCAGCCAGCGCCGCGTCGACTCGACGTCTGCGGACTCAAGAGGTAATCGGGCTGCGAACCGATCGCCAATACGGAAGACGGCGTTGACCGTACCCTGCGCCGCGATGCTCCTGACTGGCAGGCTCCGCCACTCAGGAAACTGCTGCTCTACCAACATGCGCACCGTCTCAGGTGACACCGTCAGCTGGTTGGCGTGCATCTTCATGGTGGAAGCATCCGCATCACGATCTTCAACTGCAACCCATTTCTGCCGCGTAACGTTGCCTGCCGGAAGTCCGGCACTTGGTGCGGTGCCCCTGAATGCCATAGCGGGTCAGCCACGGGGGTCACCGAGACCAGACAGACGACCCCCGCAGCGGTGCGGCCCATCAAGCACCATTGTCGGATCTCATCGACATTTTCGAGCTGGCTGATCGCTCTGATCGCTAAGTGCTGCCCAAAACCGTCGACAAACGTTCCCCATTCTCGGGCTCTGGTCCCATTCTTGTGGCGCGGTTACTGCTCGTGACCGATCGGCCCCAGGGCCTCCGTGATCCGTTGGACTTCGTGGCGCCACTGAGCGGCGTCGGCACTGTCCACCCAGCCGGTCAGCAGTTCCGATCCGTCTCGGAGTACACACTGCAGAGCGAGCACGGCTGACGTGCGGATGGTCAACGGAAGCTGCGGCAGAGGTTCTCTGGGTCCGTCATCAGGGTCGATCACAATCCCGCTGCCCGGGATTGTGCTGGCAACGAGAGCCGCGGCGGCCACCGCCTCGGTGCCGTCGCCGCCATCCACGCGTGCTCCGGAATCCGTGACTCGCTGGAATGCTCGCTCGAGCACTTCGATGACCTTCTGAGAAGTCAGTCCCTCGAGTTCATCGACGAAGTCGGCAGCGAGATCGCTGTCGAATGGGCCTGTTCCCCACGTTCCCATGCACGGCTCCTGGTATCGCTCTCGCGGACGAAGCCAGCATTCCAGCAGACACTGACAAACACTCACGCGGCCAGGAGGACTCGTTTGCGAAGCAAGGCGAATCCCGCACGGCCGAACATCTGGCGCTTGAGCATTTTGATCCGGTTGACATGGCCCTCCACGACGCCGGAGTTCCAGGGGAGGGTGAGACCGGCGATGACGGCGTCGAGGTCGCGCAGGAGGTGCTGAGCGAAGTGGCGGAGACTGGGCAGTTCGGTAGTGGCGCTGGCCGCTTCGATCCATTCGGAAAGTCGGTCGCCTTGCAAGTGAGTGAGCATGTAAGCGAAGGAGCGCACGTGCTCGGCGAGCGCTGTCAGTTCAGGGCAGTTGGCCAAAGCGGCTTTGAGCTGGATCCGGTCGCTTTCGGGTAGAGCGTCGGGGTGCGTCAGGATCCAACGCGTGACGGCGCGGGCCGATGGCGGCCGAGGGCCGACTGGTTGGGGCTTGCCGCGAAGAGTCCTGCTGACATAGTCGCGAACGCTGGCGTATCCGCGTGGATAGCCCTGTTCCTTGATCTCCTCCCACAGTTTCCGGGCGTTGGTGCAGCCTTCCTGCCAGCGCTGATCGAGGTAAGGCTTGTAGTCGTCGAGCCTGGTCACACGGCTTTGCCACTGAGGTTTTCCCAGTGAAGATCATTTCCAGTGCCCATTGAGAACGAGTGCGGCGCGGGCTATGTCGCCGATTCTGCTAGGGCTGAGGGTGACGTGCTTGAGGGCTCGCCAGCGTTCCTTCAGTTCCGCCGCGGTCCGCTCGCCGCGCGCCCTCATGTGTCTGATCAACGCGTTCATGGCGCGGGTTCCTCGGTCCAGGGCGGTCTCGGAGTGGCCTTTGGGGCGGCGTACGGGCACGCGAATGCCGATGCCGGCGCCGATGTAGCCCTTGTCGGCGAGCGTGGCAAGCCCGTCGGCGGCGGCCTTGTACAGCGCGGGCAGCACGTGGATACGAGCCGCGGTGATGTCCGGGGTGGAACCCGGCTCGACATCGGAGACCCACAACGGGGTGCCGTCCGGCGTGGCCAGGAACTGAATGTTGCCGCCGAAGCTCTTGTGTTTCTGGGAGAACCATAGATCGTTGCCGTTTTCCCGGACCCCGGCCAGCCGGTCGCAGGCGATCAGCGTGCCGTCCAGCACCACGTGTGTCATCCCCTCGGCGCGGCAGAGGTCCAACACCTCGTGCAGATCAGGAGCTTGGGCGGCCAGCACGCCGATGCCCTCATGGAGGTAGCGGTAGCCGGTGGCCTGCGAGATCCCGGCGTCCCGGGCCAGGCAGTGCACGCAGCCGTGTTCTCGGAACCAGCGCAGCACCCGTACGGCCTGGCGGAACGGGTCCAGGGCGCGAGAGCCCTTCGGGGTGCCGATCCCGCGCCGGTGGGCGGCCGGCAGCCGGGCGAGGAACTCCACGATGTGGCGTGGGACGCCGAGCGCGGCAGCATAGGTGACCGACGTGAAGCCTCTGGTTCGAGCGGACATGATCTTGGCAGACCAGTCCTACCAGGGGCTTCACGCCTGCCCGGCCCCGTGGGCCACCCGGAGATCATTTTGCTGGGGAAGCCTCAGTGGGTAAGAGCCGCGCTGGCTCAGCCCCAGGTCTTGCCGGCCGGTTCCTTGATGGTGCGGTTGATCCGGTTGAAGAAGTTGGTCAGCGCGATCTCCAGGTTGATCGCGCCGATCTGCTCCTCGGTGAAGTGGGCGGTGACCTCTTCCCAGATCTCGTCGGTGACGCCCGGCGCACCGTCCTGCAACCGGGTGGCGGCCTCGGCCAGCGCCAGTGCCGCGCGTTCCGCGTCGGTGTAGAACGGCGCCTCGCGCCACGCTGCGACGTTGTGCAGCCGCTCGTCGGTGTCACCGGCCTTCTTCCCGCCGGCCACACTGGCGTAGACGCACGCCGAGCAGCTGTTGATCTGGCTGGCGCGCAAGTGGACCAGCGCGAGCAGCTTCGGGTCGACGCCCCCGGCGGCGATCGCCTTGTGGAGGTGCTGCACCGCGGTCCACACATCGGGGTTGTTCGTGTTCTTGTTCTTGAGCCGGTTTTCCATGTGGGAGTGCTCTCCTTCATCGGGTTACGTTGCGGCGCCTGTGCGCGTCATCCCTATGACGAAGCAGCTTCCACGGAGGTAACAACATGGCCAGCGCCCATCCCGCGGACCCGATCGTCGATGCATTCGAGTCCCACCGTGACCGGCTCCGCGCCGTCGCCTACCGCATGCTCGGATCACATGCCGATGCGGAAGACGTGGTCCAAGAGGCGTGGTTGCGTCTCTCCCGCCAGGACACCGACACCATCGACAACCTCGGCGGCTGGCTGACCACCGTGGTCGGCCGCCTCAGCCTCGATGTCCTGCGGTCGGGCCGGACGCGCCCCGAAGTCTCCTTCGACGACCAGCTACCCGAATTCACCGTGACGCTCGACGACGCTCCCGCTCCGGAAGACCTCGCGGCAATCGGGGACTCCGTCGGCCTCGCGCTCCTCACGGTCCTCGACTCGCTGCGCCCTGACGAACGACTGGCGTTCGTGCTGCACGACGTGTTCGCCGTGCCCTTCGCGGAGATCGGCACCATTCTCGGAAAATCCGCCGACGCGACCAAAATGCTCGCCAGCCGCGCCCGCAGGAAGGTACAGGCCGGCCGGCAGCCGGCAAGCGCCGGACGACAACAACGCGAGGTGGTCCAAGCCTTCCTGGCCGCAGCCCGCGACGGCCGGTTCGAGCAGCTGCTGCAGGTTCTCCACCCCGAAGTGAAGTTCACCGTCCACACCCCGAACGGCACGTTCGTCACGCTCGGGGCCACCGAAGTCGCCACCCGCGCGCGAGTGGCCGGCAGTGCGGCACGAGGACATGCCGCGACCGTCAACGGCCGCCCGGGCGTCATCTCCTGGAGCGAGGACGGCACCCCGCTTTCCCTCCTTGCCTTCACTGTCGCCGACGGCCACATCACCGAGATCACCGCCGTGGTCGACCCGGCCAAACTCGCGCTCATGGGCCTGCCGAACCCGGTGTGACTCCCTTCCGGCGAAGGCCGCGCATGCTCGAAGTGGTCCACGCCGGATCCCGCAGAGACGTTAGCCTCTGAGAAAACCTCACTGACCGGTGAACATCTCCTCCGGGGCGGCGGCGCGGGAGAAGCGCAAGATCGTGTTGAGGGTCATGCCGAGCTGCCGGGACACAGACCGCTTGCTGTGTCCGGCGGCGAGGAGAGCGTGGATGGTGGCGTGCTTGGTGCGGGCGCGTTCGGCGAACCGGTGTCCTGTCGGCCAGGGCGACGACGCGGCCGGTTCTGCCTCCTCCTGCGGTTCTTCGGGCTGAGCCGGCATGGGGCGCAGGGATCCGCGGTGCCGGTAGACGCATTTCTCAGCGGCTTCGCCCAGGTTGTGCCAGAGATGCCATCGGTCGGCGACCTGGAGAGCCTGCGGGGCACCTCGGGTGGCTCCTTCGGCGAAGAAGGGTGCCCGGTCACGGCAGATGATTTCGATGCCGGGTCGCTCGGCGAGCCAAGCCGCGAGCGTGTCTGCCTCCCGGTCGGGAAGAAGGTCGACCGGACGACGTGTTTCGACGTCGACGAGCACAGTTCCGTAGATACGGCCCTTGCGCTGAGCGTATTCGTCCACGCCGACCACTCGGGGCGTGGAGGTGACAGGGTCCGGAAGCGAGGCGATCAGCCTCAACAATGTGTTCCTGCTGACCGGGACCTTGAAAGCATCCGTCTTGTGGGCGCCTGCCCGGCCCGCTAGCGCGAGGCCGACCGACACCAGCGTCGATCGCAGCCGCTCGGTCTGCCGTCCGAACCGGCGCGTGAGCCCGGGGACTTGCTTAGCGAACGTTTTCCGAAGGCAGGAGTCCACCACTCAGACGAACCGTCGCACTCGTAACTCCACAACGACCAGCTGGCCCGCTGTCGGCAGATCACGAGGAAACCGAAGGTAGGAGCCATGTATTCGCCCCGACCAGTGTCCGCACCCCGGGCAGGCCGCCCGTTCTTCGGTCGTACGAGCCTCGACTGGACGACCGTTTCAGTCACCCGGACCGACTCCACCAACACGCCCTCGACCGAGGAGAACAGCAACTCATCCAGCTGCGGCAGCACATCGTTCACGTCGAAGTACTGTCGACCACACCACCATCCAGCCGGGCGATTTTCGGGCGATCTGAACCGCCATCACACGAAGATCAACAGTCACCCTGTGTGCTCGTCCACACGAAAGTGGACCAGAGCCCATTTTCGCGCACAAAACCACACCCTCCCACCCCAGACGCGGCAGTTACTCAAAGGGCTTCATCGAAAGAACGGGCCAAACTGGACACCATCATCACCCCCGATGCATCAAGGTCCCGTCTTGCGGGGTGCTGTCCACGCCATCCCGTACTCAGACCGACACACCGGGCTCCGGCACACGATCGAGGGGAAAATGCCGAATAGGTGTTGCCATACCACTGGTGGTTACGAACTCGTGGAGTTCAGCGGCTGTCAGCACGGCACGGCTGGATGAAGAGTGCGCCCATGGGCTTGGTGTCGTGAGGACGCATGGCCTCCGGCCAGCCCAGCCCGCCGTCCGCCAGGTGTCCCATGCGCCCGAAGCTGCTCCAGCCAAGGTCTACGAAACAGCGCTCGGGTTGGCCGGCGCCGAACAGCCGCTCCCCGTGCGGCACCACACCGCCCAGGTCGACAGACTCACGTTGGCTCCACAAAAGGAACAGGCCGCATCCCTCATCGCGCAGAGTGTCACGCCTGCGGAACTGGAAGGAGATACCGCGAGTTCGGCCACGCGGCGCCTGACGCATTCCCCCATACGGATCACGCCCCGTTGGTCGACGCGCGCAGCGACTCCCCGAGCCACCGCTTGTCCGTAGCGTGCTCAACCACGACACCGACGTCGCTCGGCTCCAGCGCCCCCACACGTACAACCCGAAGACGTGCACCTCATCCACCAGGCCCAACGGCCAACCGCCCTGCTCCAGGCGCGTGATCACGCCCTGAAACAGCCGAGTCGCCCGCTCCACGCTTCACTCCGGCACGCCTTCAGTTGAAGCGAAGGCGGCACGGAACTCCTGCGTCGTCACATACACAGAACCCGGCACCGCCCTGCGCCGACCGTCCCGGAGCGTCTGAGACACCACCTCGGCAGAAGCCCTCATCCGCCCCATCTGGTAGTCCTCGACCGCCGACGCAAACTCATCCGGGACCTCCCGCTGGTCCACCACCCCCGCGACAGCAACCTGCGGATAGGAGCCACCGAACGTCTGGGGCCGCGTCCAGCCCAACGAGCGTGCGGCCCTACGCATCGCCGAACGGATCAAATCAATGCCACCCAGCGCCTCGGCCTCATCCACAGCCAACCGCAGCTCGTACGACCCGCCGAAGCCACCCCCGCCAGGGGGACACGACCGGCGCAGCAACGGCACAAGAACAGCAACAAGACGCTCATGACGCGGATCACCCGCAAACGAAGGCACACGCCGAGCGTAGCCAGACCCCTACTACCTCGGCCCCGGAATCCGCCAATCTCCACCCATACAAGCGCCATCCATCCCACCCGGGAAACGACAGCAGCCTTCACCGAACTGACGACACCACAAACACCAACCACCCAGCACAACCCACCCCTAGCGGTGAACCAGATGACGCCCACACAGTGAAAAACCACGACACCCATGGGCCGATGGTCTCAGGCAGCGATCACGCTCGGGCGGGAGGCCGCAAGATCCGCCGCACAACACCGCGCCTCGTCCACAGCCCCGGTGTTGTGCATCGGCTCGCCTAGGCCTGGCCGCCCCGCATATGCCATGCGGATGAGGTAGACGTCGACGCGGTCGCGTAGCTCGAACGCCTCGCGCATGGCGGCCTAGCGGGCCTTGTATGCGACGCGCAGCTGGAGGAAGACCTTGGTACCAGGCGGGGGCTCCCGGGGCCGGTCGGTGCGCAGGTGATGTGGTCGAGGTCGATGACCATGTCACGCGCTGTGGTGTGCGTGTCGATCCAGGTGGACTTGCCTGCGGCGGGTGGGCCGGTGCCGACGTGCAGCACGCTGTGTCACCACCTGTGGTAGCTCGTGCTAGGGGGCGGGGGTCCGGTTTCCACGAGAGCAGTTGCACCGTCGGTGTGCGGGCCGGGTGTTGGTGAGGCCGAGGAGGCCGCCGCCGCGCGAGAGCGGCACGAGGTGATCGAGGGTGAAGGACAGCGGGTGTCGGGCGTCGAGTTCGTACCCGATGTTGTGACCCCAGATCCAGCACGGCAGCCGCTGGGCGCGGAGCCGCTCGACGCGCCGGCGGTAGGGGCGCCCGTTGCGCGGGTTGCCGGCCATGGGCGCCCTCCTCCGTAGGGGTCAGGGTGTGGAGGCCTCCAGATCTTCGAGAGTGTCGTCAATCTCCTGCTCGACGTCGTCGAGGGACTTCTCCACTTCCTTGTTCGCCTGGTCGCTGACTATGTCCGCGGCGTACTTCCGCACCGTCTTGTCGTCGATGCCGTCGCACTCGTCCGGTCGGCTGCCTTCCTTGCCGTCGGCGGCGTCCTTGAACTGCTTCTCCATGGCGGCCTTGCAGGCGGCAGGGTCGGCCTTGTCACTGCTGCAGGCGGCCGTGGTGGCTACGAGGGCGAGCAGGGCGGCTGTGATGGCTGTACGGGTGCGCATGGTTCCCCCCAAGAATGATCGATACTGACGGGGCATCATGCACGGGACGTGTGCCGCGTGGCGATGATGTTGCTGTTCTGTGACGCGAAGTGAGTACATCCGCAGCTCGGGCGATGCCCCAGACCCGGGACGCGCTGAACGAGGCCACGGTCGAACTCTTCCTGATCGGGAATACGAGCGTGGTAGATGTCGACGCCGAGGTCAGTGCCGCCTTAGCTTGTCTTTTAACCTCTGTGCGCTTGTGTCTGCGGGTGCCTCGTCATAGGCCGCGGTTCTGATCACGCGGAAGGGGAGAGCTGTTCGCGCACCCATTCGGGATCGGGGTTGGTGTGTGGCTGGCCCATCACGACGACGGTCGGCACGGTCTCGTTGCCGTCATTGGCTGCTCTCACCGCTGCGGCTCCTGTCGGGTCGCGCCAGATGTTGACCCAGTGCAACTGGCGGGCGTTGCGGCCCAGCCGGATGCGCAGTCGTATGCAGTACTTGCAGCCCGGCCGCCAGAAGACGACCGGTCGGCCGTCGACCGCGCTGCGGCGTTGTGCCTCCTGCGCACCGATCGACCTCGGGAAGATCAGGGGTGAGTTCACGCCGGCGAGCGCCAGGAACGCCAGCAGGAGTGCTGCGGCTGCGCCGGGGCTCCCCTTGAAGATCTGCCCAGCAGCGACGACTGAGCCGCTGAGTACCAGCAGCATCGGCAAGGTCCAAGCGCGCATCATGGTGATGCAGGCTACCGATGAGTCGAAATGCTCCTCGAACTAGGCCGCGCACCTGGGCATTCGCCGGACAGGCGGACGGCCCCCGCATGAGCATGCGTTCCGTCACAGAACCGCACTCATACGAAGGCCGCAGGGGTGAGTCTGCTGCACCACGATGCCCGGCACGAGGCATTCGACTTCACGTCCCACTTTCGGGAGGACTTCTACGGATGCCTGACCCGGCGCGGTGACACGTTGTTCGAAGTCACGGACGCGATGCTCTGCGAGAACGGGCCGGTGACCTCGCCGGTCGACCTGACGCTGCTGGCTGAACACCGGCGTGGGCACGGCGCGTTGTACGACGCGCTCAACCAGGGCCGCATCGACGCGGACAGACTGCGCAGGGCACTGGCCGTGCTGCCGCAGCCCAAGGCCGCCGACGGGCGCCTGGCCCTGGCCGTCGATGTCTCGCCGTGGCTGCGTCCGGACGCGCCGACCAGCCCGGGCCGTCTGTTCTGCCACGTCTACGGACGCTCGGGACGGTCCAGTGACCAGTTCATTCCCGGCTGGCCGTACTCGTTCGTCGCCGCGCTGGAGACGGGCCGCACCTCGTGGTGCCAGCTGCTGGACGCGGTTCGCCTCGGACCCGACGATGATGTCGCCGAGGTCACCGCCCGGCAGGTCCGCCGCGTCGTGAACGACTTGATCGGCCAGGGCCAGTGGGAGGAGGGCGACCCGGACATCCTGGTCGTCTTCGACGCTGGCTACGACGCCCCTCGCATGGCCTACCTCCTCCACGGCCTGCCCGTCGAGGTGCTGGGACGGATGCGTGCGGACCGTGTGATGCGACGGCCGACACCCTCACTCAAGGAGTACGCCCTGTCCTATCCCCAGGGCGGGCGACCGCCGAAGCACGGCAAGGAGTTCCGCTTCGCCAGGTCCGATACCTGGGGTGAGCCCGACGCGGAGACGGTGCAGGTCACCGACCGCTACGGCACCGCCCAGGCCATGGCCTGGGACCGCATCCACCCCCGGCTCACCACCCGCAGCGCGTGGATCGACCACGACGGCGAACTCCCCATCATCGAGGGCACCCTCATCCGCCTCCAGGTGGACCATCTGCCCGGCGGAGGTGACCCACTGCCCGTCTGGCTGTGGTCCTCCAAGACCGGCATGACCAGCGAGGACGTCGACCTGCGGTGGCAAGCGTTCTTAAGTCGCTTCGATCTTGAACATACTTTCCGTTTTGTGAAGCAGACGCTCGGCTGGACCCATCCCAGGCTCCGTAGTCCCGAGGCCGCGGACCGGTGGACGTGGCTCGTGATCGCGGCGCATACCCAGCTCCGGCTCACGCGCGAGGCCGCGGCCGATCTCCGCCGCCCCTGGGAGAAGCGGGCCGAGCCCGCCCGGCTCACCCCGGCCCGCGTCCGCCGAGGGTTTCGGAACCTCCGCCCTAACCTGCACAGTCCGGCCCGTGCACCCAAACCCTCAACTCCCGGCCGAGGACGCCCACTTGGCTCGAAAAACCGACGACCCGCCACCCGTTACGACGTGGGCAAATCGACCAGACGCCCAGAAAGCATCGCTGAACGTAATCAGCTCAAAGCTCCCAAACCATAAAAAACAAGCTTAGTGGCTGTTGTTGTTCCGAACTTGAGGAGTGCTGGTCGAACGGGAGTCACCTGAACTCCCAACCCGACCGGTCCTCCCCCCGCCGTCGTGACCTCCGCGTCCATCACATCGAGCGGCAGCATGACCGCGCGCACCGGGTGGACGTCACGGCGCCGAGGTGCCAGGCCGCGCGGCGAGGCCAGAGCGCCCACAGGCACGACGCCTGGCGTACCGCCACCACCAGCGTCCTCGCAGCAGTGCGCAGCTTGCCACCCGAGCGGTGGGAGGCGAGGACGTCCGCAATGGCCAACCGGCGGTGACTGCGAAAATCGCTGTCCGATCACCGGAGCACGGTGATAGACATCCGGCGTGGAAGAGAATCTTGAGTTCCCCGACCTGTTGCGACTGATCGATGAACGGTCGACCGCCTTCCGCGCCGTGGTCGCCGCCGCGCCCGGTCTCGACGCACAGGTGCCGACCTGCCCTGGGTGGACGCTGTTCGATCTGGTGAAGCACCTGGGCGGGGGAGACCGCTTCTGGGCCGCCATCGTCGGCGCGGGGCCCGCCGACGCGCCCCCGGCCGAGGCCGTCGCCGCGCGCGCCGCGCTGGAAGTGCCGCAGGAGCGTGAGGCCCTGGTGGCCTGGCTGGACGCGTCGACGCAGCTTCTGCTGGGCGCCCTGCGCGCGGCGGGACCGGAGAGCGGTTGCTGGACGTGGTGGCCCGCGTCCAGCAACCGCAGACCGCCGGCGGCACCGCCCGGCACCGGGTCCAGGAGACCGCGGTGCACACCTACGACGCCCAGCTCGCCGGGGGCGCCCCGCAGCCGCTGCCGGTCGAGCTGGCACTCGACGGTGTGGAGGAGTTCCTGTTCACCGTCTGCGCAACGCCGAGTGCCTGGCCGCACAAGCCCACGGCCTTCGACTTCCACGCCGCCGAAGGCCGCTCCTGGCGCCTCACCGTCGACGGCGACGGCGCACGCACCACCCGCATCCCCGCGCCCACCGCCGCGACCGGCGAGGACTCGGACGCAGCCGGCGCCTCCGTCCACGGCACGGCCAGTGAGCTGGTCCTCTACCTGTACGACCGGATCCAGGCCGACTCCTTGCACGTTGACGGAGACGCAGGGCTGCTCGACCTGCTCCGCGCCTGGGAGCCGGAGGAGAAGTAGGACGTAGCGGGGGCGGTTGGCCGCGCCTCGAGCCGGTAGGACACGACTCTTCGCCAGGTTCGTCAGTCGCGACACCGGGCTCAAACCCGCGAGGCGGCCTCGGGGCGTCACCAAGCCGACCGTCTACCTGGAGGGCAGTGCGAATTTGTCCGTCCCAGCGATCACGAGAAGCGACGCGACTGCCGTCGTCCCGATCTCGTCGAGAAGTCAGTCGATCGGGTGACTGCGGCGGCTGCCGTGCATGAGAGCAGGGCCTCTTGGTAGCTCGAAGGGTGTCGAAGCCAACGTGCGGTCCAGGAGGCCCTGTTGTCGCATTTCTACGGCAACGCGGGAGTGGGGTCCACTTCGGCCACTCTCGCGTGTGACTGTCTGGCTCACAGGTCCGGGAACGCCAGAGACCACGGGGCGCGCGAGCGTCGGTATCCCACCGACATGTCGGACGCCGAGTGGGCGGTGGTCCGGCCACTGCTGCCGGTGCCGGGCTGGCTGCGGGGCCGGGGCCGACAACCGGAGGCTTATTGCCACCGCGCGAAGCTGGACGCGATCCGCTACCTGGTCGACAGCGGATACACCGGCAGCCTCGTCGAGTACTGCCTCGCGGCCCTCGCCCTGGTCCTCGCCATCGTCAAACGCAGCGACGACATGCGCGGCTTCGTCGTGCTGCCCAAGCGGTGGATCGTCGAGCGGTTCTTCGCCCACTTGATGCGAAGTCGCCGTCTCGTGCCCGACTTCGAGCGTTCCATCGCCAGCGCGGAGGCGATGGTCTACTGGTCGATGACGATGCTCATGACCCGCCGCGTTGCCCGGCCACGTCCTTCGCGAGCGTGAATCGGCCAGGTGCCGGCTCGATCAGCCAGCCGCGCGCCATCAGCCGCTTGGCCTTCGATCGCAGTGCCTCCACCTTTCCCGGTACGGGGTCCAGGCCGAAGCAGGCGGCCATCTCCTGGCATGTCAACGCTCCTTGACCGAGTCGGTTACGGTCGCTGAGGGCCTGCAGGATGCGCTGGTAGTCCACCGACAGCGCCGACCAGGCCAGCCCCGCGCGCCACACCGTCACCACTGTTTTCGGCTTCGCCGCCTCCGCCGGTTCGGGCCGCGCCGGTTGCACACCGGGAGCCGGCAGACCCTCGGAGGCAGCGGGGCCGACGACGGCGTCGTTGCCCGGGGCCAGTACCTCGCCAACGCGTGAGCGGGCGATGACCCACTCGTTCCACTCCCGCTCAGCCACGGCCAGCTCCGCCTGGAGGCGGTCGACCTCCTCCCGCAGATCGTCGACACAACGGCGAGCGGTGAGCTCACGCTGTTCCAGCAGTTCCACGACCGACGGCATCCTCGACCTCCACCAAAGCAACGACACGACACGTCACCACTGCCACGAGACCGCCGACCCTATGCCTGACCAGCGAGAACGCAGTCCTCAAGCCCGGAAAGACAACAACCTCTACGCCGCTTCACCTTCCATCGCTCGAGCACGCCAAGGTGAACCGAGAGGCTTCCCAACATTTTTGGACCGTCCTCGGTGCCTTCGTCCTTGCCTGTCAGAAGGACCTGTACTACCTGCCTCGCTAGTGGCAGATTTAGCGCCCAGCATGGTGGTGTGTGTAGTGGTGTTCGTTAAGTCGGCGCAGGGCAGTACGTCGGGAGCTGAAGTTTCGTCTGTTGTAGAGGGTCTCGACGAAGTCGAAGATCTCAGTGCGGGCGGTGGCCCAGTCGGGCCAGAAGCGGGGGCAGATCTCCTCTTTGAGTACGGCCCAGAAGCCCTCCGCGCGGAGAACGAAGGAGTGGCCGCACTGGCCTTCTCGCCGGACGGCGAGACCCTGGCCGTCACGGGCGACTTGGGCACGGTCCAACTATGGGACACCGACTCGCACCGGCTCCTCGGCTCCTCGGCTCCTCGGCTCCTCGGCTCCGCACTGTCCACTCCCGGCGACATGATCCGCTCGCTCGCCTTCGGCCCGGACGGCGGCACGCTGTACGCGGCGGGCACACACGTGCCGGTGCAGGCGTACGACATAGACCCCGACCGAGTCGCCGCCCGCCTCTGCGCACGGGTGGGCTCCGGTCTGTCCCCGGCGGACTGGCGGGCCTACCTGCGGGGGATCCCTTACCGGGCGGCCTGTGCATCGGCACCATCCAGCCAGTCAGCCCGGACGGTGTCGGCGGGATAGCCGTCCAACTGCATCAAGCCGCTCAGTTCAGCGACCTCTGGGCCATCACACAGCATTCCGTCCTGGTTGAGGGCTGGGATGACAGAGGCGATCGGGCATGGCCCGAATGGCGCGGCGGATCGGCTCTGTGATGGCGTGTCCGACCGAGAAGTAGATACGGATTCCTCGTTTGCGCAGGTCGCGGACGTGGGCGAGAAAGGTTTTCGCGGATCCGGCGCCGTCGGTCCGGACGAGGATGTCGGGGCCGCGCCGGTGGATCTCGGGGATCTGCGCGAGTGCCTGGACGAGTACCGTGAGCGTGCTCGATGCGCCAGCGCAGTTTCGCGGTGCGCACCAGGGTGGCCAGCGCCGTGTCGGCGGGAAGGTTGGACAGCCAGAACTGCACCGGTTCGGGCTGGTCGGTCGGCCATTCGGCCAGCAGCTACCGTTCCAGCAGTTCGGGACCGTCGGCGGCTTTGCGAATCTCGCGGCCGACAGGACGGATCCGCAGGGCAACGAACCGTGAGTACATGCGTTTCACCCCGCTGCGGCCGCTGTCGGGGCGGGAGCTTTCCCGCCACTGCAACGCCTGGCGGCCTTCCGGCCGGCCGCGATGACCAGGTTCTTCACCGTCTGGGCCGGCTCGGGGTAGACGGGCCGGGGCCGGGGACCACGGCCGCCGTTGGGCGGGACGTGCGGCTGTGCTTCTTCCGGGTGGGCGGTGGTCGTGGTGGAGATGCCCACCACGTAGTCGAGTCCGCGTTCTTCCAGGCCCAGCCGGAAAGCTGCCGTGTCTCCGTAACCGCCGTCGGCGACGGCGAAAGGGATGTCGATGCCTCACGACCTCGTCTCGTCGATCATGTCCAGGGCCAGCTGCCACTTCTCGACATGGCCCACCTCAACAGGGACGCCGCACGGCTTGCGGCGGGCCACCTTGTCCGGATCGGCCTTCGGCGAAGCGGGATCCCAGTTCTCGGGCAGGAACAGACGCCAGTCGACCGCCGCCGAAGCCCTGTCGGACGCCAGATGCAGGGACACCCCGGCCTGGCAGTTGGTGACGTTGCCCGCGGTGCCGGTGTACTGCCGACTCACGCACGCCGACGAATCGCCGTCCTTGAGGAAGCCGGTGTCATCGATGATCAGCACGCTCGGCATGATCACCTGCTGCATCCTCCACGCCAGGCGGGCGCGGACATGCGCCGGATCTCACGGGCTGGTGGTGATGAAGTGGGCCAGGGCCTGCCGGTTGCCGTCCTCGCCCAGCCGGACGGCCATCGGCTCCACCGATTTACGCCGCCCGTCCAACAACAGGCCCCGCGGATACACCCCGCCCCACCGGCGCTGATCCGCCCGCGCGAACGACTCGAACACCTCCGCCGCGAAGTCCTCCAGATCACACCGGACCGCAGCCAACTCCTCCGCCATCACACCCGCTCAACCTTTGGCTGTCACAGGACACGGGACGAACGCGGACCGTAGCCGGGCCCGGACCCGTGTCACGCTGATCGGCGCGGGCCTCGGAATCGGCCCTCCGGCCCGTGTTTTCGGGCCATGCACGCAGCGTGACCAGTACGGCGGGACATCCGATCGAGGGATCGTGACACCCCGGAGCGTGACATCACCCTCGATGATCACACTGATCATGCCGGGCCCGGCTTCCTCGCTATTGCCCCACATCATGCTAATTAGCCGCTGTATCAGATGATCTGGGCAGATTCGCTCGTCGTCTCGGGCGGTCTGGCCCGTTGGTTCTACTCATGTCACGCGAGACCTCGACCCGCACGGCGATGAAACCCCGGGATCTCGGTGAACGGATGCGCCAATATGGTGGACCGATGACGTCGATCAAGCAGTTCCAAGTCACCTTCGACTGCGCAGAACCTGAGCGCCTCGCTCGCTTCTGGTGCGAGGTGTTGGGGTACGTCGTACCGCCGCCACCGGAAGGGTTTACCACTTGGGACGATTTCAAGCACTCGCAGCCACCTGAGCAGCGGGATTCATGGTTCGCCTGCAGTGATCCCTCAGGTGTGGGTCCGCGACTGTACTTCCAGCGCGTCCCCGAAGGGAAGGCCGCCAAGAACCGGCTGCATCTTGATGTGCGGGTCGGCACCGGACTCGTGGGTAAGGAGCGCCTCGCCGCACTTGAGGCCGAATGCGCACGACTGGTCCCGCTCGGCGCGGTACATGTGCGAACGCTGTACGACGGCCATGATTCGTGCATCCCAATGCAGGACATCGAGGGCAACGAGTTCTGTATCGACTGAGGGGCCGCAAACGTGCCCTCGTTCTGTCCCCATGGGCCAAGACGAAGAACGCCCCCGACCCGTCAGAGCACTGTGGCACGCATCGCCGGATCAGGCGCTCGGGACGGGCGAGCCGTCCGGCCGGTTCGACAGAGTACGACAACTGTGGACGATCAAGTATCTGACGCACCGCGGCCCACCGGCGACGCGCTGCGCCAAGTCGGATACGAGAGAACAACGCTACTTGTCACCAGATAGTCGTCCTTGTTGTCACCTACTCCGACTTGTCAGCCCGGTTGCCACCCAAGCAGACGGCGATTTCACTGCTCGAAGAGGGTCCACCGGACGGTCAGAAGCTCCAGCTGTAGAGGCCACCACCTGTTCTCACGGCCGCCGCCGCGAGCCGGGCAACTCCCTGCAGCACCGCCAGTAGATCATCGTCGGTCATATCGTCCCCGTCGGCAGATCTGAGCCTCATGGTCCAGCGACCTGCCAGCTCCTCCAACTCGGTGGAGCTGGCGTTGGCCAACGCCCGGGTCAACCGCTGCGGCAGAGCGAACACCTCAACGCCATCGTTCAAGGGGGCAGTGACCCACTCCGGCCACGACCACCCAAGGAGCTGCTCAATCGGCGGGACCTCGGCCGAGGGCTCCTCGAAGTACATGTCCCACTCGGCGATGGCACTGTCTGGCTCAATGAAACGGCAGGTCACAGACTCAAAGGCCTGACCAGGTCCCCGCAGGCGCGTCGCTGCGGCAGTCTCGTCGTCGGGAGCGAGGAAGAACACTATGTCGTGGGCCATCTCAGTATGATGGCAGCCCGCCATACTGGCGCCGGTGACAGGTATCGCGACCAGGTGACACTTATCTCGACCAGTCACACTTGCTCGACCGCGAGCGCTCAACTGGCCAAGTGAAACACTCACTGGCTTCCCAATGGAGAAGTCAAGCTGCGTCGAGGGGCAGATACCAGTTCCGCGATCAGTCGAACCAGACCACGAGTCGCACATGCTCTGGGCCATGCAGCTCGCCAAGCGTCCGCATCACGTCCCAGACCGGTGCCCAGTGGGTCCCCGCCCCGGCGACCATATTTCGGCTGAGCGTGCCGGACCGATCTGCCCGTCCCAGTTGGCGTCTGCCAACTCGGTCCAGCTGATCCACGTCCTTCCGTGCGCGTCCCGTGGCCCGCCCCACGCGTTGAACGTGTTCCGCAGTCCGTCCGAGGCATCCTCTGGCAGACCTCGGTCCTCGGTGAGCGGCCTGAACCCAAAGGAGTTGCGGACGCCGAAGAGGCAGGCGAGGGCGTCATAGGCGTTGCCCGTGTTGAGGAGGAAGAGGTCAATGGCGGCGTGCCATACCGCGTCCTCAGCGTCCTCTCCCCAGATCCGGGCCAAGGGTCTGCACTCGATCATTCCGCTCAAGTTTCTTGTTCAGGGTCTCGACATCCTGGGCGAGCGTCCGAGCGAGCTGGGCGATCACCGCCTCGCCGGGATCGGAGGTGTGCTGCCGCTCCGCGGCCTCCACAACCTTCTTCGCAAGTTCCTCTGGGCTGCGGACGCCACGCGCGCGCAGCCATCGGGTCAGTCGCGCGGTCCCGAGGCGCCGGCGGGCTGCCGACGTCTGATAGCTGGCCAGCCGGACGAGTGGTCCGGCGCCGTCTACAGGTGGATCTGTACCGGTGCCGTGCATGACGCCCTCCCCCATCGCGGTCGGCACGGGGCATCCGTCCTGAAGCCGGACGACGGCGAGAACTGGCGAGGCCATCCCCTCTGGACCGCGTCCGTCCGAGGTAACCGAGCTCGAACAGGGCACGCCTTGCTGATCGCGAGCCCGTCGCCGGGCCATCGTGGTGCGACAAGCTGATGGCGCTACGGATGGGATACGCGGATGTCGGAACCGACCCAGGCCATGAGTCGGCGCAGTCTGCTGATCACCGGTGGGGCGGTGGCGACCACCGTCGCCGCCACGGCCGGGTCCAGTGCTCTGGCCGGAGAGGAAGCGGTGCTGCGGGGCTCGGAGACCGGTGATGACGCCGGCCGGGCAAGGATTGACGTCCACCACCATTTCACCGCTCCGGCATGGGTCGACTGGGCCGAGCGTGAGGGCCTGGTGCGGCGGCAGGAACTGCCGTGGTGGGCGCGTTGGGATCTGGATTCCACTCTGGCGCTGATGGACCGGGTGGGAATCGCAACCGCGGTCCTCAACCCGACCATGCAGGACCGGTACCGTTCCGCGGCGCAGGCCAGGGAAGGCCTCACTGTCGTCTTCGAGGCAGTGGCCGACTTGGTGGCCGTACACCCGGACCGTTTCGCCATCCTCAGCCCTGCTGTCCTGGACCATCCCGAGGTGACCACATGGGCTCTCCAACGCGCCTTCGACGAGCTCGGTGCCGTTGGAGTCAGCATGAAAGCCAACTACAACGGTATCTACCTCGGTGATCCCTCGTACGACCGCTTCCTCGCAGAACTCGACGAACGCGCCGCGGTCCTTTTCACCCACCCGCTCGACCTCCCGAGCGGACCACCCGGCGTGCCCACCGTCCCCGGAATTCCGAACTTCATGTGCGATTTCCTGCTGGATTCCACGCGTGCCGCTGTGAACCTGATCCGTACCAGGACACTCGACCGCTACCCGCACCTGTCAGTCGTCCTGCCACACGCCGGCGGATTCCTCCCCCAGATCGCCACCCGCATGAAAGCCTTCGGCGACTTCTGCACCCCACCCCTCGATGCTGCCCGTGTACAGGACTATCTCCACCGCTTCTACTACGACACGGCGGGCCCGCTGGCCCCCTCGGGCACTCTGGTCGCCACCGCCGGTGCCGACCGGATCCTCTTCGGCACCGACTGGCCGGCCGCCTCCGCCGACATCATCACCGACTTCACGGTGCCGGCCATCGAGACCGACCCCGTCCTCACCAACCGCCAACGTCGCGGCATCAACCGCGACAACGCGCTCCGCCTCATGCCCGCACTGAGGCGTGCCTAGCCCCTCTCCGACTCCTCAACTCCATCCGGAGACATGGGCAAGAGCGGCCGCAACGGGGATGTCAGCACCCCGACCACGCCTACACGCCCACACGCCCATGGTGGCCTGGGGGCCCCAGGCACACCGGGAAGTCCCGCACAACACGCACCGCAACACCCACCGCAACAAATAGCTCAGCATCTGCCGCAACAGCGGTACGGCGCTGAGGTAGCTTGTGCCACTTCCCCGGCGCGGGCCCGCTGCCGAAGCCGCGTGCCCGTCCCGCGCGCGTCCGCAGTGCGTTCCGGACACATCACCCGCCGGCCGAGGAGGTAGATGTCGCAGCATCGATCGGACCGACTACACGGCAATGAGCGACGACAAAGCAGAACAGATCAGAACGCCAAGCTGACGCACCAGGTCCGCCGACGAGCTGCATCAAGGTTGGCCTCTCCATTGGGAAGCCGATCTGCGCTCTGTGGCCGGTTGTGGTCGCCTTGCCGCTGCCGGGTATGCGGGGCAGTCAGTTCGCCAGATGTGGCGATGTCCGGGAGATGGATGGCTTGTTGCCGGCGTCGGCCCACGGTGTCACTCCGCGGGCAGGGCAAGCGCGACCTTGCCCGTGGTGCGGCCGGAGAGAAGGTGTCGGACGGCTGCGGCGGTCTCGGCGAGCGGGTAGACGTGGTCCACGACAGGGCTGAGCGTTCCCGAGTCGATGAGAACGGTCAGGTCGCGCAGCCCATCGGCGTGCTCGGAGGCGATGAAGGTGCCAAGGTGCTGGCCGGTGAACGGGGACAGCATCTGTGCGCGGAGCTGTCGGTCGGTGCCGCCGAGCCAGAGGCCGTTCGTCTCGCCGCCGGTGATGACCAACCTGCCGCGGGGCGTGAGAGCGCGGCGCAGATCCCGCAGACCGCGGTTGCCCGCGATGTCGATGATGGCGTCGTAGCGTCGCGAGCCGGCAAGGAAGTCCTCGCGCGTGTAGTCGATCACGTGGTCGGCGCCCAGCGCTCGCACGGCGTCGAGCTTGGGGGTGCTCGCGACGGCCGTGACCCGGGCGCCGAAGGCGTGGGCGAGTTGGACGGCGAAGGTGCCTACGCCGCCGGCGGCTCCAGTGATCAGGACCTGCTGGTCCTCCTGGACATTGCCCTTGTCGCGAACCGCCTGGAGCGCGGTGAGCGCGCTGACGGGTACCGTCGCCGCCTCCTCGAAGGTGAGCCCGGCCGGCTTGGGAGCGATCCTGTCGGGACGGGTGGCCGCGTATTCGGCGAACGCGGCCACTGCCGTGCCGTAGACCTCGTCGCCGGGCGCGAACCCGTTCGCTTCGGGGCCGACAGCCTCGACGACACCGGCGATGTTGCGGCCGGGGTTGGGGAGCTTCGGCCTGCGCAACCCGCTCACGGGCCGGACCGCGTACGGCAGACCGGCCATCATGTGCCAGGTGCCCCGGTCCACGCTGGAGGCGCGCACACGTACCAATACCTCGGCCGGCCCGATGCTGGGCCGGGCGAGCCGCGCCGTGCGCAGCACGGCTTCCGGCTCGGCGTCGTAACGCTCCTGTACGACGGCCGCCATCGTCCTGGTCCCACCGGTGGTTGCGATCGGCTCGCTCATGTTCCGCATCGTCCCTGCTCCCGTTCCGTCTCCCGCACACTTACGGCGTAAGTCAAACTTACGCCGTAAGTACAGCACTTACGGCGTAAGCTCGTCAATGCTGGGAAACCACGAGAGGAAGTGATGTCCACCGTGACCCGACGTACCGTCCGGCAGTCGGCCCGCGAGACGCTCACCCGGCAGCGGGTGCTGCATGCCGCCGTCGAACTCGCCGACGCCGGCGGCCTGGAGACACTCAGCATGCGCAAACTCGGCGAGGCCCTCGGAGTCGAGGCAATGTCCTTGTACAACCACGTGACCAACAAGGAAGACCTGATCGACGGCATGATCGACCTGGTGTTCGGCGAGGTCGACGTGCCCACGCCGGGTGACGCCTGGCGACAGGCGATGCGGCAACGGGCCATATCCATGCGCCTCACGCTGTCCCGCCACCGCTGGGCGATCGGGCTGATGGAGTCACGGTCCACTCCGGGCCCGGCCACTCTGCGTCACCACGACGCCGTCCTCGGTTGCCTGCGTCAGGGCGGGTTCTCCCTCACCATGACCGCCCACGCCGTCTCGGTTCTCGACAGCTACATCTACGGGTTCGCCCTGCAGGAGAAGACCCTGCCTCTCGGCTCCCCTGAGGAGATCGCCGAACTGGCGGATTCCATCATGAGCGGCTTCGGCGACGGCGAGTACCCGTACATGACCGAGATCGCGACCGCTCACGTCATGCGTCCCGGGTACGCCTACGGCGACGAGTTCGAATTCGGACTGGACCTCATCCTCGACGGCCTCCAGCAAGCAGCGGGCTGACTGGCCAGCGGCGTCCCGCCACATCCGGTGCGCGCCTTGTCGACCGGTGAGTAGCCGTTGTCGTACCGAGTGGTTCGACGCATCTGCCCCGATCGAGAGGCGCGCTGGCTCATCCGCGCCGTCAGGCCAGTGCCTCCCACGCCTCACGCTGCCGTGCTTGCGCCGGGCCCCGGGGGAAGCGGGCGGATGTCTCAGCGAGCGCACACCGACAGATTCACGGTCCCCACCGGGGAGTCGTGATCGCAGGGCTGGGGTCTTACGTACGCTCGACCGCCTGAGCTAGGGAATTGCATGACCGTCGACACCAGCCAACGAGTCATGGCCCATCCACGTGGCGTCGCTCTGCGCCATCCTGGCGATTGTCTGCAGCATCGTGGCGCTGCTGATGCGTCCCACACGACAAGAAGATCACCCAAGGCAAGCACCACAGCCAAGCCCTGCTCTGCCCCGCCCGCCGCCGGGCCGACGTGCCGTCAGCTCGACGAGCACATAATCCTCGGAACCATCAGTCGGCCCACCACAAACACAGCAACGGAGGCACTGGCTCACCACGCCCGTCCACTCCTGTCCACTCCCGTCCGTCCCCGCCCACTGCCACGGTCTGATCATCGACATCCACGCGGCACATCGTTCCAGACGCCCTGAAGCAGCACCCATCCACCTTGACCAAGGAGACACCGGCAATCACGGCGTCACGGTCGCGGTCGATGTCCGCGGCAAGCGTGTGAGGCTGGGGAGGTCGTCCTGCCTGACGCCGGCGCCCCAGTCCGGCAGGCGCTCGCCCTGGCGCTCGGCGAGCATGGTCGCGAAGGACCGGACGCGCCTGGTGAATGCGTCGAATTGAGAGAGGACGTTACCCCACCCCTGGGTGCAGGCCGCTATCCCTTGACCAGACCGCGCGGTCGGGTCCCAGAAGTCGAACACCGGGCCACAACACCGGCGCCAAGGCCAGGGAGAGTTCCCGAACGGGTGGCGCATTGGCCGACCGCAGGACTCGGGCCTGTTGCGGGAGCCCTGGTCCTGCTGCCAAGAGCGGCTGCTAGCGTCCGGATCATGAACGACAGCGTGTACGTGGGCAGCGCGGGCAAGGATGCGGCACTGGACCGGGGATGGCTCCTCGGACACTTCAAGAACGCCGACGATCCGCGCCACAGCGAGGCTGTTGAGATCAAATGGGGCGTCCATCCTCGTGGTGACGAGCGAAGGCAATGGGTGAGAGGCGAGGAGCGAACGGCCCTCCTGCTGCTCATCAGCGGTCGCTTCCGCGTCGAACTCCCCGGCCGCAGTGTTCTCCTGGAGCAGCAGGGTGATTACGTCGTGTGGGGCCGCGGAGTCGACCACTCCTGGTTCGCGGAGGAGGAGTCTGTAGTACTGACGGTTCGGTGGCCATCCGTACCCGGCTATGCAATCACACAACAGGATCGGGGACAGCTGCATAGTTGACCGCCCAGTGCTGGTCAAAGCCACTCGTCGATGGCAGCGACCAGCGCAGTTCGCTTCGTAGCGGACGCCCAGCTTGTCGTTTCGCGTGGCCACGGCCCGGTGCCTCTTCAACCGGGCGATGCCGCATTCCACGGCGTGCCGCTCTCGGAAGTCGGTAGGCGCGGTTCGCGCGGGAGCCGTAGGCCTTACCGGCGACGACTTTGTCCGGCCGCGTGCGCGGTCGGCCCGGCCGGTACGGGTAATGCGCTGCGATCCGGCAAGCGGGGCCGCGATCAGCGGGGGGTCGTATGCGTGCGCGGCGAGTGCGCCGGAGGTGGACGCGAACGCCTGGCAGGCGGCGAGAGCCTCGGCGTACTCGGAGCCGACCAGGCGCACAGCTGCGCCGCAGCCGCGCACTTGGCCACTTTCACCGCCGGGGCGGTCTCGGGCAGGAACACCGTGGCCCTGACCCCCTGCTGTTGAGCAGACCATACGCACGCGGGCCCCGCGTTCCCGCCAGACGCGATGCACCCCCGCCGTGGGGAGAGTGCCAGCGCCCTTCTGAGCGCGCAGGAAGTTCAGCGTCCCCCGGGCCTTGAACGATCCCGGTGTGCTGCATGTACTCAACCGCGAGGCAGACCTGACACGGCCGTTCGGGGCCGTCATCGAGAGGGGCGGGGTGTGCGGTGCGGATCGCTCCGGATCCACCCGGGTGAGGGTGGCCGGGCGGGTGCGCCCGTCGATCCGGTCGCAGGCCGATTGCACTTCCTCCACGGCCGAGTCCGGCCGCAGGTCGGGCACGGGCGCCGGCGCGGTCAGCATCGGCTCCGGCAGCGTCCCCGTCCGCACCCCAATGTACTGATCACCGAGCAGGTCATGCTGATCACGCAATTCCGGGTTCGCGTCAGAGTGCTGCTTGGTTGCTGGCGGCTGATTGGTCGGGCGTGGTCCGGCGCGGTCGCCGGAAGCTGGGGGTTGTTCCGTCCTGCGGGTGGTTTACGGCTGTGGAACTGCGGGCTCAACCGGTCCGCTCGGAGACTGAGCGGGGGCGGCGTGGGCCGCCGGGAGGGGTCTCATGGCGGACAGCAGGATTTTGCTCGCGGTACGGGAACGTCCACAGGATGAGGGCGCCGGTGCCGAGCAGTTGGTGCGCATTGGTGAGGCGATCGAGAAGCGGGGGTTCGACGTCCGACGGGCGGTAGGCGTCGCGGACGCCGAGGCTGTGCTGCGGACGGAGGCGGGGCTGGCCGCGGCACTGGTCGCCTGGGAACTTCCGGGCCAAGGGGGCGCGGACGGCGAGCCCGGGGGCGCCACGGTGCTGCGTTCCATCGGCCGGCGATTCCAGAAACTGCCGGTCTTCCTGGTCATGACCGACGACGGCGTGCAGGACCTGCCGCTGTGGGTGTCGGAGTCGGTCGTGGGCTATGTGTGGCCGCTTGAGGACACTCCCGGGTTCATCGCGGGCCGGATCACCACCGCCGCGCGCACCTACCAGGATGCCCTCCTGCCGCCTTTCTTCCGGGCGCTGCGCCGCTTCGACGACGCGCACGAGTACTCCTGGCACACCCCGGCCCACTCCGGCGGTGTCGCCTTGCTGAAGTCGCCCGCAGGCCGGGCCTTCCACGACTACTTCGGGGAACGG
Source organism: Streptomyces graminofaciens (assembly GCF_030294945.1). Lineage (NCBI taxonomy): Bacteria > Bacillati > Actinomycetota > Actinomycetes > Kitasatosporales > Streptomycetaceae > Streptomyces > Streptomyces graminofaciens. Next base: position 451,370 of record NZ_AP018448.1, read on the forward strand.
CTGTTGCGCAGTGACCTGTCGATCTCCGTGGAGGAGCTCGGCTCGCTGTTCGAACACACCGGCCCGATCGGCGAAGCGGAGCGCAACGCCGCCCGGGTCTTCGGCGCCGGCCTCACCTACTTCGTGCTGCACGGGGATTCCACCTGCAACCGAGTGGTCGGCCACTTCAGCGTCACTCGCGACGAGATCGCGCTGGTGGACCGCAACTGTCACAAGTCGGTGCTGCACGGGCTGGTCGTCTCCGGCGCCCGCCCGGTCTACCTGATCCCCACCCGCAACGGTTACGGCCTGGCCGGGCCCCTGCCTCCGGCGGAGCTCGCGGCGGACTCCGTCGCGGCCCGGATCGCCGCGAACCCGCTGACCCAGGATGCCGTTTCGCCCCGCCCTCAGTACGCGGTCTTCACCAACTCCACGTACGACGGCCTGTGTTACGACGCCTCGGTGGCGGCACAGGCGTTCGCCGCGAGTACGCCCCGGCTGCATTTCGACGAGGCATGGTTCGCGTACGCCCGCTTCCACCCGCTCTACGCGGGCCGGTACGGCATGTCGGTGGACGAGGACACCTTTCCCGGCCCGGACCGGCCGACGGTCTTCGCGACCCAGTCCACCCACAAACTGCTGGCCGCGCTCTCCCAGAGCGCGATGGTTCACGTCAAGCCCGCCCCGAGGGCCCCCGTCGAACACAACCGGTTCAACGAGGCGCTGATGATGCACGGCACCACCTCCCCGCTGTATCCGATGATCGCCTCACTGGACGTGGCGACAGCGATGATGGACGGGCCGCAAGGCCGCTGGCTGATCGACGAGGCGGTGACCGAGGCGGTCCGCTTCCGCCAGGAGATGGTCCGCATCCGGCGCCGTATCGAGGAGGCCGGCGACCGACCGCCGTGGTTCTTCGGCGTGTGGCAACCCGAGACGGTCACCGACCCGGCCACCGGCACCCGACGGCCGTTCGACGAGACCCCGGCTGACCTGCTGCGCACCGAGCCGACCTGCTGGCATCTGGAACCCGGCGCGGCCTGGCACGGCTTCCCTGGGCTGACCGACGGCTACTGCATGCTCGACCCGATCAAGGTCACCCTGACCTGCCCGGGCATCGACGCGACCGGCGCGATGGGCGAGTGGGGCATCCCGGCACGAGTGCTCACCGCGTACCTGGCCACCCGCCACATCGTCGTGGAGAAGACCGACAGCTATACGACGCTCGTCCTGTTCTCCATGGGCATCACCAAGGGAAAATGGGGCACCCTCCTCGACGCCCTGATGGACTTCAAGGCCCTCTACGACGAGGAGGCCCCTCTCGACCGGGTCCTGCCCGCACTGGTCGCCGAGCACCCCAGGCGATACGCCGACCAAACCCTGCGCGAGCTGTGCCAGGACATGCACGACCACCTGCGCTCGGTCCGCCTCGTCGACCTGCTGGACACTGCCTTCCAGCAGCTGCCGGAACCGGTCACCCCGCCGCAACTGTGCTATCAGCGCCTGATCCGCGGTGGCACCCACCGCGTACGGTTGGCCGAGGCGCCGGGCCAGGTGGCCGCCGCCATGATCACCGTCACCCCGCCCGGCATCCCTGTCCTCATGCCCGGCGAGAGCGTCGGCGCCCCCGATGGCCCACTGCTGCGCTACCTCACCGCCCTGGAATCCTTCGACCGCCGCTTCCCCGGATTCCGCAGCGAAACCCATGGCGTGACCCTCGATCCCGACACGGGCGACTACCTCATCGAATGCATGCGACCGACAGCCAGCGAAGGCGGAAAAACAAGCGCTGCCGCACAGGAACGCCGCGCCGTCACGCCGGGGCAACGCATGCACTCGAAGGAAACCCATGAGCGGTCCTGAAGGGTGAACCGCTCCGGCGTCGGTGGAGGCTCCGGACTGTCCCGAGTTGGGTGGAGTCGAGTTGCTCGCGTGCTCAAAAAGACTCCATCTTCGTGTTGTCCACGCAGTCTTCGCTGGAGCCCATTGAGGGCAGCAGGCCGGAGGCCCTCGCGCGCTGGGTGAACGCCCAGGACCCTAACCGCACTTCGCGGTCGGAGTGGATGATGGTGCCACCCGGCCGCGGGGAGCGGTTGCCGATGGCCAGGGCCAGGGCTTTGGTGGTCATGGTCAGCCAGGCATGCTTGGCCAGGCGGTGAGACGGTGTACGGTCCCGTCAGGCGTAGTACCCGGAGTCGGCGACCAACAGCATTCCGCAGGCCGGCCGCACCGGCACGTGCTCACAGGCCGTCACGCGGATGGCTTCGAAAGGCCTTTGGGGAACGTCACCTCGCCCAGCAGTTCGGCAGCCCGCCGACGGGTGACCAACTCGCCCTCCAGCTCGGCGATACGTTTGCGGGCCGCAGCGAGCTCGGACAAGAGGTGGCGGTCTTCTCGCACGGATGGAGACCCTGTGGAAGCCCCATGAGCTGGTCGAAGCAAGGCTCAACTATGTTGCGCTGCCGGTAGATCTGCCGGTCCAACGCGGGTAGTCGCCCGCCTCTGCTGCCTTGATGCGGTGGCTGACCTCCAACTGCCACGGGATCAGGAGCTCGTAGGCGCCGTGGGCGAGGATCCTGCCTTCCACGCGGTGAGCGAACCAGGACGTCACACGTCCGGGAGTGACACCGGGCCCTTCGCCCGGTCCGCCGTCCGGACCCTTACGGAGAGGGGCCGGACGGCGGACGGAGGTTTATTGCGCCCTGTCAGGCGTAGGCGTTGAGTCTTGTTGTTGAGCCGGAGCCGTCGATCAGGGAGGAGCGGTTCGACACGCGGCCGCCGACGGTGAGCAGGGTCGGAGAACCGACCAGCACCCGGCAGCCACTGGCGAATTGCCGCATCGTGAGCGATCACGCCCTCCTCCTCACCCACTGGAGGCGCTCGTTCCGAGCGGAGTCCTTCAGGCGCCGCCTCCGATGATGAGGCAGGTGGTGGTGGCGTGGGCGATCAGCTTGCCCTGTTCGTCCACGACCTTGCCTTCCGCTGTGGCGGTGCGACGGCCGACGTGGATGACGTTCCCCTCGGCGGTGAGTGTCTGGCCGCCGGTGTGGGCGGCCCGGATGTAGTTGACCTTCAGCTCGAGGGTCGTGTAGGCGACGCCCGCGGGGAGGGTGGTGTGCACCGCGCACCCCATGACGGAGTCCAGGAGCGTCGCCGCGATGCCGCCGTGGACGGCGCCGAGGGGGTTGGCGAAGTCGGGCCGGGTGTCGAGCGAGATGACGATGCGGCCGTGCTCCACTTCGTCGAACCGCATGCCGAGCAGCCTGCCGATCGAGGGTACGTCGGTCTCGGTCGGCCGCTTGGACTGTATCCAGCGCATCAGTTCGAGGCCGGAGAGTGCGGTGAAGTCGGTCGTGGACACGGAACACTCCTTGCTTGTGGTGCCGGCCTCGGTCGGTCGACCGGCTGTGTGGTGGATGTGGCGTCAGCCCATGGGGTTGGTCGTGTCGCGCAGGGCGGCGAGGACGGGCGCGTACATGCGGGACTTGATGGTGGCGAGGGTGTCGCCGGCCTTGGCGGCCTGGGCCTGCGCGATGGCGACGGCCGTCGTCCGTACGGCGTCCTCGTCGACGGCGTGGTCGACGATGCCGGCGACCAAGGCGTCGTGGCCGCCGTAGCGGTGGGCCGTGACCATCGCCTCGTGCGCGGTCCTCGGTGCGAGGCGGGACTGGATGAGAGACGACATGCCCGGGGTGAACGGGATGTTGATCTCGGCCTCGGGCAGGCACCAGAAGCCTCGGTCGGAGCGCATCACCCGGAAGTCGTGGGCCAGCGAGAACATGGCGCCGGCGGCGAAGGTGTGCCCCTGCAGCGCGGCCACGGTTACCAGCGGCAGGGACAGCAGCCGCGCGAAGAGCGCGTGCACCGAGATCACGTACTCCAGGTACTGGTCCTCGTGGGCGAACAACCAGTCCAGGTCGAGGCCGTTGGAGTAGAACTTGCCCGTCGCGGCGGTCACCAGGGCGCGCGGTCCGTCCGTCTTCTCCACCTCGTCCAGGGCTGCGGCGACGGCGGATATCCAGTCGGGGTGGAATCGGTTCTCGCTGTCTCCGAGGTCGAGGACGAAGACGTCGTCCTGGCGGTCGAGTACGGGCATGGTGGCTCCTTCGGGCGGGGCGGTCGGCATGGGCGGGTGCGGTGACGGGCAGTCACGGGTGAGAGCGATGAGCGGCGTCGGGGTCTGGCCCGTCTCGCAGGGTGTGGACCAGCAGGTCGTGGGTCTCGGCAGCCGCGTCGTCCAGCGGGGCGGTGCTGCGTTCGGCCCGGGACATGATCACCCCGCCTTCGACGGCGGCGATGACGAACGTGGCCAGCCTCCTGCTCCGCACCTCGGGCAGGCCGTTGCGGTGGAACAGGCCGGCCAGCGCCTCGCGCCAGCGGGCGAAGACCTCTGCGGCGGAGCGGGAGAGTTGCGGGGCGTCGTCGTTGGTCTCCACGGCCACCGCCACGATCGGACAGCCGGCCCGGAAGTCGCTCTCCAGCAGCCAGTCCCGCCACAGGGCGAAGAACGCGTCCACTGCCTCCGGCACGTCGTCGGCCTGCGCGGCGGCGTCGATGAGGCCGGCGATGTAGTCGCCGGCCAGCGCCACCGCCTCGTCGATCAGCTGGGCGCGTCCACCTGGGAAGTGGTGGTATACCGAGCCGCGCGGGGCACCGCTGTGCGCGAGGACGCGGTCGATACTCGTCGCACCGGCGCCGTACTCACGCAACAGGACAGCGGCGCTGAGGACCATCCGCTCCCGGCTGTCACTCTTGCGGGGGCTCACACGCCACCGAACCTTTCTCAGGCACCCACTGGTCTACCGGTTGGTAACTTATGTCGTATGCCATAGAACATGCAAGAGAGGTGTCGAAAGCGCGTCGGAGGCGGGGCGAACAGGGCGCTCCCGGGCCCTGGTGGGCTCGGCGCCGACGAAGCGGGGGTCGCCGTAGGGGGCGATCACCGGGTGTTTCACGAGGGCGCCGGAGTCCCGACCCGCCTGGTGCTCGGTGAGGGCGACGGGCGACCTCGACCTTGACGGCCGGGTACTTCTTCGCGAAGGAGGCGACCTCCTTGGCCAGGGAGGGAAAGGCTGAGCTCGGACGGTACGGCCGCTCGCCTCGGGATCGCGCAGCCGGCCGTGCGTTGTGGTGGCCGGGGCGATCGGTGCTGGTCAGCAGTGTCAGCGAGCGTCGCTGATCGGTATGTGGTGTTGGCGGTCGTCCACGGTCAGATGCCTGCCCCCTGGCCGGGACGGGTTGCGGCGCGCCGCGCGCGGCCCGGGGTCGTCCGAGGAGGCGGAGGGGCGGTCGAGGAGCGGACGACGAGGTCGATCGGTGCGTTGCTCGCCGGAAGAGGGTCCGCCTGCGGGTTCTCGATGGCGTGCACGAGACGCTTGAGTCCCTCCTGGGCCACGGCATCGAACGGCTGCCGCACCGTGGTCAGCGGAGGGGTTACGAAGCCCGCCACCGGGATGTCGTCGAAGCCGACGACGCTGACGTCTTCCGGCACCCGCCGCCCGGCTTCCGTCAGGGCCCGGATCAGCCCGATCGCCATGTCGTCGTTGGCCGCGAACACCGCGGTCACGGCCGGGTCGGCGGCCAGCTCATGGCCCGCCGCATAGCCGGAGGCGGCCGACCAGTCTCCCCCGACGACCGGCGGTACCTCCCTGCCGTGCGAGGCCAGCGCGGCCCGCCAGCCTTCCAGCCGGTCCTGGGCCGCGTACCACCGCCGCGGACCGGCGAGATGGTGCACCGTCGCGTGCCCCAGGTCCAGCAGATGCTCGGTGGCCGCCCGTGCCATCAGGTCTACGCCTCCTCCGGCCGTGAGCACCGTGGGGGCAGCCACGGGCGAGGGCGCGTTGATGACCAGCACAGGCACACCGACCCGGACCGAGACGTCACCCCCGGGCTCGTCGATCGGCTCGGAGATGACGATGCCGTCCACGCCCTGGTCGAGGAGCGAGTCCACCGCGCCGGCCATGCCTGCGGGGTCGCCCTCCATGGTGTTGACCACGCGAAGCGCGTACCCCGTGTCCCGGACGACCCGCTCGACGCCCATGAGCAGTGTGGCCGGCCCGTACAGGGCGGTGCCCAGGGTCACGACGCCGATTGAACGGGTGCGCCCGGAGGCCAGCGCCCGGGCCGCGTTGTTCAGCCGGTAGCCGAGCTGCTCGGCGGCTTCGAGGACCCGGCGGCGTACATCCGCGGAGACGTACGGCTCGTCGTTGAAGACCCGCGACACCGTCTTCTGCGAGACCCCTGCCAGCCGGGCCACATCCACACTGCGCGGCGCGGCAGAACCCCCGCCCCGCCCTGTCCCTCGCGTCATGGTGCCTCCCGGTGGCGGACGGTCGAAGTCGAATGCGAAGTCGGTCGTGGTCGATTCTGTCAGGGCGACCACGCCGGTTGTTCACCCCCGGATCGCCGCCACGGCACGGCCTCGCCTAGCAGCAGGAGGAGGAGCCGACCGCCCGAGGACATCGCGCGGTCACGCCGAAGATGCCGAGAGGCTCTTCATCGGGATCTCGAAGTGCACCGTGGCGACGCCCGGCCCGTGTTCGCCCGTGGCGCGCGCGTCGAAGATCTCCTTGGCCAGGCTTCGCCAGAAGAGTTCCGCGCCTTCGATATCGACGTTGGTGTGGAGGTAGACGCGCTCGTAGCCGGGCGTGTCCGTGATGAAGTCGCAGGCCGCTTCGACCAGGGTGCGGGCGAGACCGCGGCGTCGGTGTTCGGGGCGGACGTAGACGCGGACCAGTTGGGCGGTGGTGTCCTTGTCGTAGCGTTCGGCCAGTCGGCGCGGGTGCGGCGGGTGGGCGGGGCCACCGGACCGTACGCCGGTGGTGGCGACCACTTCGTCCCCGTGCACGGCCACGAGCAGCAGGTGCCGCGGGTCGTCGAGGTACGTGCCCTGGAGGTCCACGGTGTCGCGGTGCCACTGGGGTACGTATCCGTAGCCGAACTCCTTGTAGAAGGTGTCGAGCATGACGCGGCGGGCGCCGTCGACGTCGGCCGGTGTCGCGGGGCGCACGGTGTACTCGCCGTGGTACGCGGTCTGGGTCACTGGGGTCCTCCCTGGCTGGCGTGCGCCGAGCGCGCGGCGGTGCCCTGGTGGGGGACCCGGAGCCGCGCCGCCCGGGTCCCGCCATGCTAGCCAGATGAAAACGCTTTTCAAAAACGGCACGGGGGTCCACGACACCACGGGCAGCCCGGATTCCTCGCAGCGCACATCCGCCGTCGGCACCGTCGCGTCGACGAGGTGCGCGGCCGCAGCGTCGTCCACACAGGCGTCGCCCCGGCCGGTGAACGCACCGCGGGAGCAGGGCCGCACTGCGGGCGGACGGGTTCACGGAAAGCCTCCTGCCGATTCCAGCGAGGTAGATGACAATGAAAATGATTATCGATAACGTGGCTCGCGGCAAAACCCGGCAGCCACCGCGAGGAGGCTCCGTCGGGCTGCCCTGACGCCTGAACCGCATGGCATGACGGCATGGAGAAGGGGAGCTGTGGCTCATCTGTTGGTGGTCGAGAGCTGGGTCGGGTCCATGAGCAGGCTGCTGCCCCGGGCGATACGGGAGAGCGGCCACGAGTTCACGTTCCTCACCCGGGACCTGCACCACTACGTGCGTTCCGCGCCCGAGGGCACGGCGCACCCACTGCTCGGCGCGCGCAACGTCATCACGGCGGACACCAACGACACCGAGGCACTGCTGCCGCAGGTCGAGCGGATGCACACGGTGTTCGGCTTCGACGGGGTGATCACGTCCTGCGACTACTACCTGTCGACGGTGGCGCGGATCGCCGACCGACTTGGCCTGCCGGGCCCGAGCGCCGAGGCCGTCGAGAACGCCTGCCGCAAGGACGCCACCCGCCGCGTCCTCGCCGACGCGGGGGTACCCGGGCCGCGCTTCGCGGTGCACGAGGAATGGGCCGACATCGCGCGGGCTGCCCGGGAGATCGGCTATCCGCTCGTCGTCAAGCCCGTCGACCTGTGCGCGGGCATGTACGTGCGGCGAGTGGACGACGAGGCTCAACTCGCCGCCGCAGTCGGAGTGTTGGCCGACTTTCCGGTCAACGCTCGGGGGCAGCGCCGGGCGCCCGTGGTGCTGCTGGAGGAACTGCTGGACGGTCCCGAGGTGAGCGTGGAGACGGTGTCGCACGCGGGCGCCGTCCACGTGGTCGGCGTCACCGACAAGAGCATCGGCGGGGCACCCGCGTTCATCGAGACCGGCCATATGTTCCCCGCCGCCCTCACTTCCGCCGACGCCGGGGCCGCCGAACAGACAGCGCTCGGCGCCCTCAAGGCGCTCGGACTGACCGACGGCGTGGTCGCGCACACCGAGATCAAGCTGACCTCCACCGGCCCTCGCGTGGTCGAGGTCAACCCCCGACCCGCCGGAAACCGCATCACCGAACTCGTACGCCATGTCACCGGCATCGACCTCGCCGCGGCCTTCGTGGAGGTCGCCCTGGGCCACGAGCCCGACCTCAAGCGCACCGACACCGGACTGCGCAGCGCGGCCATCGGCTTCCTCGTGCCCGAGACCGCGGGCACCCTCGAAGCGCTCGACGGAAGCCGACTACCGGACACCCCAGGGGTGTTGGAGGTGCAGCTCGCCGAGCCCGGCAGACAGGTGAAGGCGGCGGGCAGCAACAACGAGTACCTCGGGCATGTCATGGCGGGCGACCCGCACGGCACCGGCGCCCGCGACCGGGTCGAGGCCCTGCTCGACGAGGTGCGCTCCGGGCTGGTGATCCGATGACCTCCGCCACGACCGCCGCGGCGTACGACGACCTCCTGGGGCGTGCGAGAGCCGGTCACCTCGGTCCGGACCCCGCCAGCCTGCGGATCGCCGTCGCCTTCACCACCCGGCAGGCCGTACGTCACGACGGGCGCGGCACCGCCTACCGCAACGAGGTCCTCAGCCTGCGGCTCGCCGAGGCCGTCGGCTCCTGCGCGGTCGAACCCGGCGCGCTGCCCGACAGCGCGGTCGAGGAGTGCGTCGGCGCCGATGTGGCCCGGCTGCTGGACCATCCGCTGCCGGCGGTGCGCGTTGCGGCGCTCGACGCGTACCTGATGCACATCGCGCCGCACACCCCGGAGTACGGGGCGGAGCCCGTCCACCTGCCCACCGGGACGTCGCTGGAGAAGTCCCGGGCGCGGGCGCGGGCCGTAGTCGAGCTGCTCGAACTGCCGACCGGTGCCACCGTGCTCGTGGTCGGTGTCGTCAACTCGCTGCTGGAGGCGCTGCGTTCGCGCGGACTCGGCTATGTGCCGTGCGATCTCAAGGGCGGTGCGACCGAGTGGGACGAGGCGGTCGTCACCGACGCGCTCGCCGCGGCCGGGCGCTGCGACGCGCTGCTCGTGTCCGGGATGACGCTGGGCAACGGGACGTTCGAAGCCCTGCGACGGCACGCGCAGCAGCACGGCAAGCAGCTGGTGATGTTCGCCCAGACCGGCAGCGCCGTACTGCCCCGCCTCCTGGGCCACGGGGTGAGCGCGGTGTGCGCGGAGCCGTACCCCTTCTTCTGGCTGGACGGCGGCGCCGGCACCATCCACCGCTACCGCGCCGGTTGTACCGAGGGAGGCCTCCGGTGACCACCACCGCCGTCGTACCCGCCGCTCGCCCCGAGCTGCTCAGCCTGCTCGGCCGTACGCCGCTGGTGCGGATCACCACCGGGCTGCCGGGGCCCCACCCGGGCTTCTGGGCCAAGCTCGAAGGGCTCGCGGCGGGCGGTATGAAGGCGCGGGCCGCGGTGTCGATGCTGCTGGGGGCCCGGGAGCGGGGCGAACTGCGACCGGGCGCCCCGGTGGTGGAGTCCACATCGGGCACCCTCGGCGTCGGGCTCGCCTTCGCCGGGCAGGCGCTCGGCCACCCCGTCGTGCTGGTCGGCGACAGTGAACTGGAACCGTCCATGCGGCAGTTGCTGCGCTCCCACGGGGTGCGGCTGGAACTCGTGGACCGTCCCGCAGCACAGGGCGGCTGGCAGGCAGCGCGGCTCGCCCGGCTGCGGGAGCTGCTGGCCGTCCTGCCCGGCGCGTACTGGCCCGACCAGTACAACAACCCCGACAACACCGCCGGTTACGCCTCGCTGGCCGCCGAACTCGCCGTGCAGCTGGACCACTTGGACATCCTGGTGTGCAGTGTCGGCACCGGCGGACACAGCGCCGGGATCATCGGCCCGCTGCGGCGGCACTGGCCCGCACTGCGGCTGATCGGAGTCGACGCCACCGGTTCCACCATCTTCGGGCAGCCCGCGCGGCCCCGGCTGATGCGCGGCCTCGGCAGCAGCATCCACCCGCGCAATGTCGCCTACGACGCCTTCGACGAGGTCCACTGGGTCGGCCCCGCCGAGGCCGTGGACAGCTGCCGCCGCCTGGCCCGCGGCAGTTTCGTCAGCGGCGGCTGGAGCACCGGGGCGGTGGCCCGCGTCGCCGCCTGGGCAGCCCGCGTCCACCCGGGCGCGGTCGTCGCCACCGTCTTCCCCGACGGCCCCCACCGCTACCTCGGCACGGTCTACGACGACGACTTCGCCGCCGCCCACGGTCTCGACCCGGCCGCCGCGGCCACCCGGCCCGTCGAGATCCCGCACCCGCGTGCGGCCGAGGCGGGCGGCTGGGTGCGCTGCACCCGCGTCACCGACCCGCTGCAGGCGCTCCCCCTTTCGGAAAGGACCCCGTGAAGGCCACCCTGCGCACCGTACGTCTCGACCTCACCGAGCCGCTGCGCATCTCCCGCTCCACCATGTCCGCCCGCGACGCCGTGTGGCTGACGATCGAACACGACGGGCTGTACGGCTGCGGCGAGGCCGTCAGCAGTGTGTACTACGGCCTTGACGCCGCGACCTTGGAACGGCTCCTCGCGGCCACCGACGTCACGCGCTTCACCGACCCCGAGAGCGCCCTGGAGGCCCTGCGCGCAGGCGAGTTCGCCGGAGCCGACACCGCGCCCGCCGTGACCGCCGCCGTCGAGGCCGCGCTGCTCGACCTCGTCGGCAAGCGGGCCGACAGCCCCGTCCACCGGCTCCTCGGTGCCGTGGCACCGCCGGTCGCCGCCACCGCCCGCACCATCGGCATCACCTCCCCCACGCGCGCGGCGGCCGAGGCCCGCCGGCTCGCTGCGAGCGGCTTCGAGATCATCAAGGTCAAGGCGGGCGCGCGCGATCCCGAGGAGGACGTGGAGCGGGTACGTGTCATCCGTGACGCCGCGCCCGGGGCCCGGCTGCTGCTCGACCCCAACGGCGCCTGGAGCGCGGCGCAGGCCACGTCCCTGTTGCCGCGCTACGCCGACCTGGGCGTGGAGGCTGTCGAACAGCCCCTCGCCCCCGGTGACCCGGAGGCCCTGGGCGCGCTCGCCGAACGCTCGCCCCTGCCCGTCATCGCCGACGAGGACGCGGTGAACCTGGAGGACGCCCGCCGTCTGGCCGGACGCGTGCACGGCGTCAACGTCAAGCTCGCCAAGTGCGGCGGCGTCCACGCGGCCCTGCGGATCGCCGCGCTGATCGAGGGCAGCGGCACCGAACTGATGCTCGGCTGCCTCACCGCCAGCAGCCTCGGGCTCGCGCCCGCCGTGCACCTCGCCGACCGCGCCCGCTGGGCCGACCTCGACGGGCATCTGCTGCTCGCCCACGACCCGTGGACCGGCATCGGCGGCACCGACGGCTTCGTACGGGCGACCGACGCTCCCGGCCTCGGAGTCCGGCTGCGGGACCGGGCGACCGATGTTCCCCACGCCGAAGGCCCGCCGCAGGAGCGGGCACCCGACGCCCCCGGTTTCGGCGAAGCCCGGCCACAGGAGAGGACGCCGGACACGCGCGGAGCCCGGCCGCGGAACCGGGCGACCGATGCTCCCGGCCTCGACGAAGCCCGGCGGCAGGACACGCCCAACGCGCCCGTCCCCCCGCAGGGCCGAGCACCCGACTCCCCCGGCCTCCAGGCCCCGCCACAGGACAGGACACCCCACGCCCCCGGAGTCCCGCCACAGCACCGGACACCCGACGCCACCGGAGTCCGGCCGCGGGAGGTGGTCCATGAAGACGTGGCATGAGATACGTGGCTTCCCGGTCGCCGTCCGGCTGCTGCTGGTCAACCAGCTCGGTGTGAACACCGGCTTCTACCTGCTCATCCCCTACCTCGCCACCCACCTCACCGAGAATCTGGGTATGTCGGCGGCCGTCGTCGGCATCGTGCTCGGCATCCGCAACCTCAGCCAGCAGGGCCTGTTCATCATCGGCGGCTCGGCAGCCGACCGGCTCGGGGCACGCGGCGTCATTATCGCCGGCTGCGCCCTGCGCACCCTCGGGTTCGCCCTGTTCGCGCTCGGCGACGACTTGCCCGTCCTGCTCGCCGCGTCCGTGCTCAGCGGGCTCGCCGGGGCGCTGTTCAACCCCGCCGTGCGTGCCTACATCTCCCAGGAGTCGGGTGAGCGCAAGGCCGAGGCGTTCGCCCTGTTCAACGTGTTCGCCACCACCGGCGCGCTGATCGGCCCGCTGCTGGGCAGCGCACTGCTCCTGGTGGACTTCCGTACCTCCGCGCTGACCGCCGCCGGGATCTTCGCGGTCCTCACCGTCGCACAGGCCCTGGTGCTGCCCGCCCGGGAGGCGGAGCCGAGCGAGGGCACCGTGCTGGCCGACTGGCGCGAGGTCGTCGGCAACCGGGCGTTCCTCGCCTTCGCGCTCGCCATGGTCGGCATGTTCACCCTGGAGAACCAGCTGTACCTGCTGCTGCCCGACGGCGCCCGGCAGGCCACCGGCTGGGACGGCGCGGCCGGCCTGGTCTTCCTCGTCGGCACGCTCACCAACCTCGCCCTGCAACTGCGCATCACCCGCACCCTCAAGGCACGTGGAAACAGGGCCCGTTGGATCTCCCTCGGGCTGGGGCTGATGGCACTCGCGTTCCTGCCCCCCGCTCTGACGGCCGGTACGACCGGCGGCCCCGACGGAGCACTGGACGCCGCCCTGCGCGCCCTGCCGGTCCTCGCCGGAACCCTGCTGCTCTACCTGGGCGTGATGATCGCCCAGCCGTTCGTCATGGAACTCATCCCCGGCTTCGGCCGCCCCGAACTGACCGGCACCTACTACGGGATCTTCTACGTCGTCTCGGGCATCGCCGCCGCCGTCGGCAACACCGTCGTCGGCTGGGCCATGGACACCGGGGAGCGGGGCACCGCCTGGCTGCCGTGGGTGTGCTGCGCCCTGTTCGGCTGCGCCTCGGCGCTCGGCGTGGCCTGGCTGCACCGGCTGGGCTCCCTGCCGACGCCGTCGAAGCCCGCCTCCGTACCGGCGACGGCCTGAGGAAGGACCCCGAGCCCCCGTATGTCTCCCACCACCGGGCGCAACCTGCTCACCGACAACCCCGAGCTGTACGAGGCCCGCTTCCCCGACCCCGACCGGCTGGCCGGACGCTGGACGCAGGACTGCCTGCGGCGCCACGCCGCCGGGCCGCGCGTCCTCGACCTGGGGTGCGGCACCGGCCGTGACGCCGCCCATCTGCACACGGCCGGCCGGACCGTCACCGGCGCCGACCTGTCCGAGACGATGCTGGCCCACGCCCGCACCCACCATCCCGGCCCCTCGTACGTCTGGGCCGACCTGCACGGCTTCGACCTGGGCCGGGCCGCGTTCGACGCGGTCGTCTGCCTGGACAGCTCCCTGCTCTACTGCCACACCAACGACCAGCTCGACGGCTTCCTGTCCTCCTGCCGCCGCGCGCTCGCCCCCGGCGGCCTGCTGATCGCGGAGATGCGCAACGGCGCCTACTTCCTGGGCCGCACCGACCTCCTCGACACCCCGACGGTCAACGCCTTCACCTGGCAGGGCATCGCCTACCGCTCCACCACCACCCTGACCGTCGACCGCACGGCCCAACTCCTGCGCCGTACCCGCGTCTGGACCACGAACGACACGGACGACGGGTCCGAGCCCGTCGCCCAGCACTCCGCCTGGCGGCTGCTGCTCCCACAGGAACTGCGTCATTTCCTCGCCGCGCACGGCTTCGAGGTGCTCGAACTCCACGACGGCCCCGGACCGCGCACCGAACCCCCTTGGCAGCAGGGCGAACTGCCCGGCACGGCCGCCGACTCGGACCGGCTGCACGTCGTCGCGCGCCTCCGCACCACCTGACAACGCGCACCCTCACGCCACCCGACAGCGCGCGCCCCCACACCACCCGACAGCGCGCCTCTCCGCGCCACCCGACACAAAGGATCAGTCATGCACGACGAACGTTTCCCCGGCCTGCGCCGACGCGGCTTCCTCGCCGCCACCACCGGCGCGGCCGCCCTCGCCCTGGTCGGCTGCGGAGGCGGCGACACGGACGACAAGGCGGACAGCGGCTCCGGTACACCGAAGCGCGGCGGACGGCTGCGGGCCGCCTTCGCCGGAGGCGGTGCCAGCGAGACCCTCGATCCGCATCTGGCCGGCCTCTTCGCCGACGTCGCCCGCGCCAAGGCGCTGTTCGACAAGCTCGCCGACTACGGTGCCGATCTGTCCGCCGAACCCCGGCTCGCCACGAAGTGGGAGGCCAACAAGGCCCTGGACCGCTGGCAGGTCACCCTGCGCGAGGCGACCTTCCACGACGGCAGACCCGTCACCGCCAAGGATGTCCTCTACAGCTACCGGCGTATCGCCGACCCGAAGAAGGCGTTCCGCGCCAAGGCGTCCCTGGAGCCCATCGACCTCGACGCCAGCCGCGCCACCGGCGAGCGGACCATCGAGTTCGTGCTGAAGCGGCCGACCGCCGAGTTCCCCAACATCCTGGCCGCGTTCGGCGCGTACATCGTGCCGGAGGACACCGCCGACGGCGACTTCGACAAGAAGCCGATCGGCTCCGGCCCCTTCCGCTTCGTGTCCTTCTCCCCCGGCCGCTCGGCCGTCTTCCGCCGCAACGACGACTACTGGGACGGCGCCCCGCACCTCGACGAGCTGGAGTTCGTCGTCGCCAACGAGGAGTCCGCCCGCGTCAACGCCCTCCTCGGCGGCCAGGTCGAGTACGCCCACGAGCTGAACCCCACCACCGCCCGCGCCCACGAGGGCAAGGGGCAGATCGAGATCGTGCGGCTCCGCAACAGCGCCATGCAGGCGTTCTGCATGAAGACCGACCGGGCGCCCTTCGACGACAAGCGGGTACGCGAGGCGTTCTTCCTGATCGCCGACCGCCAGGAACTCGTCGACGGCGCCCTGTCGGGGGCGGGCGTGGTCGGAAACGACCTGTTCGGCAAGGGCTACGAGTACTACGCCGACGATCTCCCGCAGCGCGAGCAGGACCTCGACAGGGCTCGCGCCCTCCTGAAGAAGGCGGGTGCCGAGAAGCTGAAGGTCACCCTGGACACCTCGGCCGTGGCCGCCGGGTTCACCGAGGCCGCCAGCATCTTCCGTGACCAGGCGAAGAAGGCAGGCGTCACCGTCGAGGTCAAGATGGGCAGCAAGGACTCGTACTGGAGCGACATCCTCGACAACGGCACCCTGTGCTGCTACCGCTCCGGCGCCATGCCCATCGAGGCCCACATCTCCCAGCGCCTGCTCACGGATTCCACCACCAACGCCACCAAGTGGAAGCACAAGGACTTCGACGCCCTGTACCAGCAGGCACAGTCCACCCGTGACAAGACCGAGCGGGCCGCCGTGTACGAGCGCATGCAGCGGCGCCTGTACGCCGAGGGCGGCTTCCTCATCTGGGGCTTCGCCGACTGGATCATCGGAACGGCCCGCGGTGTGAAGGGAGTCGAGACGAAGGCGCCCGCCAACACGCTCGACTGGGCGCGCTTCGACAAGGTGTGGCTCGCGTGAGCGGACTGCGCTCCTTCGTCGCCCGGCGGCTGCTGCTCGGCGTCGCGCAGACCGTGGCCGTGGTGCTGCTGGTCTTCGCGCTCACCGAGGCGCTGCCGGGCGACGCCGCGGTCGCCCTGGCCGGCGACCAGCCCGACCCCGCGCGCATCGAGGCGATCCGCGCGGCGATGCACCTGGACCGGCCCGCGTACGAGCGGCTGGCCGACTGGGCGGCCGGTCTGCTCCACGGCGACCTCGGCACCTCGCTCACCTCCGGACGCCCGGTGAGCCGGTACATCGCCGACGGCTTCGGGCCGACCCTGCTGCTGGCCGGACTCACCGTGGCGCTGCTCGTCCCGGCCGGGTTCGGGCTGGGCGTGCTGGCCGCCCGCAGGGAAGGAGGCCCGGTGGACCGGCTGATCAGCTCCGTGACGCTCGCCGTGTACGCCGTCCCCGAGTTCGCGCTCGGGGTGCTGCTGGTGACCGTGTTCGCCCTGAACCTGGGCTGGCTGCCGCCGACCGCCCTGGGTTACGGCACGGATCTGCTCGCCCACCCGGCCGCCCTGGTCCTGCCCGTGCTCGTCCTGCTGGCCCGCCCCGTCTGCTCGCTGTCCCGCCTGGTGCGGGCGGGCATGATCGACGCGCTCGCCTCCCCGTACGTCGCCCAGGCACGCCGCTACGGCGTCTCGGCGGCACGTGTCCGCTACACCCACGCCCTGCCCGGCGCCCTGGCGCCCGCCGCGCAGCAACTCGCGCGCACTGTCGACTGGTTGCTGTGCGGTGTCATCGTCGTGGAGGCCCTCTACGTGATCCCCGGACTCGGCACGGTCCTCCTCAACGCCGTCGCCGAACGCGACGTACCCGTGGTGCAGGGTCTGGCCGTCGTGTTCGGTGTACTCACCGTGGTCCTCAACCTGGGCGCCGACCTGGTCGCCCACCGGCTGGCGCCCCGCGCGGGGGTGACCGCGTGAGGAACCGACGTACGGGCCGTTTCGCCCTCGGCGTGGCCGTCATCTCCGTACCCCTCGTCCTCGCCCTGCTGGGGCCGCTCTTCGCGGGCGAGCCGGGCCCTCGGTCCACGTCCTTCGCCCTCGGCGGCGGTCACTGGCTCGGTACCGACTTCGTGGGCCGTGATGTGTGGCGGCAGGTGCTGCACGGCGGGCGCCCGGTCGTGCTGACCGCGCTCGCCGCCACCGTCCTGGCCTATCTGGTGGCTCTCCCGGTCGGCCTGGCCGCCGCGCTCACCCGGCACCGCCGGCTGGAGGAGCTGCTGATGCGGCCCCTCGACGTCCTGCTCGCCGTGCCGTCACTCCTGTTGATCCTGCTGGTGGCTTCCGTGTTCACGCCCGGCGCCACCGGCCTCGCCCTGCTCGTCGCGCTGGTCAACGTGCCCGATGCCGCCCGCCTCGTGCGTGCCGCGGCGGCGGAGGCGGCCGCCCGCCCCGCGGTCGAGGCGCTGCGGATGCAGGGCGAGACCTGGTGGCGGATCGCCGTCGGCTATGTCGGCCGCTCCAATCTGCGCACGCTCGCCGCGGACGCCGGCATCCGGCTCACCGGCGTGCTCTACCTGGTCGCCACGGCCGCGTTCCTCGGCGTCGGTGTCGCGCCGGACGCCGCCGACTGGGCCGTCATGGTCGACCGCAACCGCACCGGCCTGTCCGTCCAGCCGTGGGCCGTGGTCGTCCCCGCCCTGTTGATCGTCACCCTGACGATGGGGACGAACCTCCTCTTCGACGCCGCGCTGGACAAGGGCGTACGACGCGGCGCGCTCACCCAGGTCCCGCGTGCCGGCCTCCGTGTCCGGCGCCGGACGGAGAAGGAAGCAAGCCCGTGACCCACGAGAACGTCACCGCCCTGGACTCCGTGGCCGAGGTCCGCGATCTGCGTGTCGAGGTCGACGGCCGAGCGATCGTCGACGGGGTCCGCCTCAGCGCCCGGCCCGGCCGTGTCACGGCCCTGGTCGGCGCTTCCGGCAGCGGCAAGACCACCACCGGGCTCGCCCTGCTCGGCGAGTACCCGCCGGGCGCCCGGGTGACCGGCGACGTCCGCCTGGCGGCCGGGGGTCTCGTCGGCTACATCCCCCAGCACCCGGCGGCCGTCCTCAACCCGGCCCGCCGCATCACCGCCCTCCTCACCGACATCGCCCGCCCCCAGGTACGTCATCTGCCCCGCGCCCGGCGTCGAGAGGCGGCACGGGAGCGCGTCCTACGGGCCCTCACCGAGGCCCAACTGCCCGACGCGCGAAGCCTTCTGCGCCGCTACCCCCACCAGCTCTCCGGCGGCCAGCAACAACGCGTCGTCCTCGCCCAGGCACTTCTGCTGGGGGCGCGAGTGATCGTCGCCGACGAACCCACCACCGGCCAGGACGCCCTGACCAAAAGCCGCGTCGTAAACCAGTTGGCGGCCGTCGCCGCCCGGGGCATCGCGGTCGTCCTGCTCAGCCACGACCTGGACGTCGTACGGGCGCTCGCCGACGAGGTCCTCGTCATGCGGGCCGGCCGGGTCGTGGAGTCGGGCCCGCCGCAGCGCCTGTGGCTCGCACCCCGGCACGAGTGGACCCGTGCGCTGCTGCAAGGGCAGATGTCGCTCCCGCGGTCCGCCGCCTCGGCGGACCCGGCCCCCGGTGAGCCCGTGTTGCGGATACGCGACCTGGTGGCCCGCCACCGCGACGGGGCGCGCGGCACAACCGTCGTCCTGCGTGCCCCCGCACTCGACCTGTGTCCGGGTGAATGCCTGGCTGTCGTCGGCCGCTCCGGCAGCGGCAAGACCACCCTCGCCCGCTGTCTGGCCGGACTCCACCGCGAGCACGACGGAGAGATCGCCCTCGACGGCACCCCCCTGCCCCGCAGCGTTCGCGACCGCGACCGTGCCCAACTGGCCGCCGTGCAGTACGTGTTCCAGGACGCGCGTGCCGCCTTCGACGAACACCGCCCCGTGCTCCCTCAGGTCGCCCGGACCGCCGTCCGGCTGCGTGGCGTCGACGATCACGCCGCCAGGACCGAGGCCCTCACCACGCTGACCCGCCTAGGCCTCCCGGCGGACCTGGTGCAGAGGCGCCCCGGGCAGCTCTCCGGCGGCGAACTCCAACGCGCCGCGCTGGCCCGCGCACTCCTCGCCCACCCGCGCGTCCTCATCTGCGACGAGATCACCTCCGGACTGGACACGGTCACCCGGCGCGGCATCCTCGACACCCTGATGACCCTGCTCGGCGATCGTGACGACCTCTCCCTGGTCCTGATCACCCACGACCTGGACACCGCGACCCTGGCCCACCGCATCGCCGTCCTGGAGTGCGGCGAGCTCGTCGAACAGGGTCCGGCCCAGCGCGTCCTCAGCGAGCCGAGCCACCCCTTCACCGTCTCGCTCATGGAGACCACGGCACGTCTGGGGGCGGGCGCGGGACCATCATGAGCGTCATCTGTCGTGCCGCCTCAACTGGCTCTAGGGTCGACACAGTTCGCGTCCAGGGAGGCGCTGAACCGGCGCCATGGCCGTCCATCCCGACGGACCCCACCGCCACCACCGGCGTACGCAGGGCCCTGATCGTCGGCAGCAGCGACGGCATCGAGCCGGCCCGCACCCGGCTGCTGCTCGGAGCGGGCTGGCAGGTGAGCGGCCTGTCGCGTGGGCAGAGCGGCTCCGGCAGCCCGGCTACGCGCACACCGTCACCGACGTCACCGATCCCGGCTTCGGGGCCGTGCTCGCCGAACTGTCGGACGCGCGTGGCCCATTCGACCTGGTCGTCCACTGCGCCGGCATCGCCGAGGCCTTCGACGTGGCCGACATGGCGGCGCAGAGCCGGGTCTTCGCGGTCAAGTGGCCCATCCGACCGGGCCGGTGACCACGGTCGAGAGCGTCGCGCCGCGTCGAGGCGCTGACACAGCCCGCCGAGGCTTGTCACAGACCCAGGCGCTGCAACGCGACCGCGACATGGCCCCGCAAGGACCGGTCCCAGCCGGGTACGGTCCCGGCGACCTCTCCCTCGTCGGCGTGTACGAGCACGGTCAACGCCTCGTCGGGAAGTGCCACCGACTGTCGGCGGGCCAGGGCGACGGCGGCCGTGACCCGCACCGCTTCGTCCGTGGACGCCAGGCATGCGGTCAGGGCGGCGAGTTCGCCGGAGCCGGGTGGCCCGGGGAGGTGGGCCAGAGCGAGGTTCGCCGAGGCCCGGGGGCCGTGGGCGTCGTACGGGACGTCGGTGAGTGTGCTCGCGAGCCCCGGGGTCTTGGGGAACCAGGCCAGCAGTGCCGCCGCGCGGGTCGCCACGGACGGGTCGCGGTCGCGTAGCCAGGCCAGGAAGGACGCCGTGTGGCGTGCGGCCGCGCGGTAGGCCTCGGCGGCCCAGTGCAGTGCCACGGCGTCGGCCACGTCGGCGACGGTCTCGATGCCCGGGTCCTCCTCCTCGAAGAGGACCCGGAGCACCGCGTCCTCGTCCACCGGGCGGACCCGGTCGGCCGCGGCGAAGGCCCGGAGGGGGTCGAAGGGCAGTTCGCCGTCGGTCAGGTCGCCGACGGCGACGGCGTGCAGCACGTGAAGCACGGTGCCCCGTTCGGGTGTCGCGGGGGTGTCGACGAGGGCGACCAGCGGGGCCACCACATGCGCGCTGGCGGGCCATCGGGTGCCCTGGTGGTGGACGCTGCCGGTGAGGGCCGACCGGGCCGCGCGACGGACCGCCGGATCGGCGCCGGACAGTGCGGCCAACTGCCCCGGGACGTCCACCGCCCTGCCGTAGGCGTGATACAGGCGAGCCCAGTCGGTCGCCGGCGGGATGCTCACGGCCGGAGCCTACGGCACCCCCGTGCGGCTGACGTGGGTCTAGCGGTCAGACGATGTTCGTGATCTGGAAGCGGGGGTCGGGTGCTCCCCCTGCGGTTGTTCGCTGTCTCGGGTCCATGCCCAGCGTCCGCAGCCGCGGATGGGCGGCCAGTGAGGACAGGTCCACGGCGTTGGCGCTGCGGTCGAGCAGGAGTGTGTGCAGGTGGGGAAAGGCGGACAGCCACTCCCATGTGGGGGCGTGGTCGGCGCGCAGCCACAGGCAGGTGAGGCGTTCGGCGGTGATGCCGTTCACCAGGTCGTCGGCGGTGAGGTCCTCGCCGATACGCAGCCGGGGGCGGCCGCCGAGGCGTCCGATCGCGGCGAGTTCGGCCTGGTTCACGATCTCGAAGTAGATGTCGTCCCCCGAGAGGCGGGCGATGACCTCGTGGGCGTACTGATCGGTGTCGAAGCGGTGCCAGGCGGCGGCGACATGGCTGCGTACGACGTGATCCGGGTGTTCTGTGTATCGCGCGAGGACGGGTATCGCCGCGTCGCCGCCGATGAGTGTCACCGTCCGGACGGTGAGGACGGCCGTCTCACGCTCCTGTCCCTCCGGCCCGGGGAGCAGTTCGAGCACCACGGGGCCCACCTGTGCCAGGTCCTGGGCCTCGGCGTTGCTCCTGGGCGGGATCAGGAGGGCCGCGCGCTGTTCCACCCGGGCCCTGATGGACGGTTCGAGTTCGGTCGCGTGCTCCAGGGACACCATGGCGAGGAGGTGCAGCAGCGTGCGGCGTCGGGGGCCGGCGACGTCACCCCGCGCGATGAGTTCGTTCAGCAGGACCGCGCGTTCCTTGGGCCGGGCGTGGGCGATGGCCATGCGGATGACGTCCTCCCACTGACTGTCCGTCGCGCGCAGCGCCAGCAGCGCCAGGTCACCTTCCTCGACTGCGGCCTTGGCGCCGAGGTAGTCCTGGAAGGTGCGGTGGATGAAGTCGATCGTGCCGGGCACCGGTTCGCGCAGTACTCCGCTGCGCAGCAGCAGATGCCGGAAGACCTGGTGCGCCGAGCCCTGGCTCGCGGCGGCGGCCACCGAGGGAAGCGTATGGGCGATGATCAGTTCGGCCTGGACGGTGTCGATCTCCGACTTGCCGTTCAGCAGGAACTTGTACGCGAGCTTCTGCAGGAGTTGTGTCTTGGGCTCCTCGGTTAGGTCGATGCTGTCTGTGAGCGCCATGTTCCGCTCGATGTCCCGGCGGGAGAGCAGCATCGACAGAGCGGCGTCGTAGAGGTCCTTGCGGGCCCGGGGCAGGAAGCCCCGGCGGTCCCGGTGCAGGGCGCAGATCAGGCCGCACATCAGGGGGTTGGTGGCCAGGCGGGAGAGGTCCCCCTTGGTGCGGACGGCCGCCATCAGTGACTGTTCGTAGGTGTCCAGCAGGTCCCAGTCGGAGGTGTCGCTGGCCCGGGCCGCCGAGTGCCAGCGCCGGATGAAGTGGACGACGTCGGCCGTGCTCATGGGTGCCAGGGACCCTTCGGTGAACCCCTGGCCGTCCAGCCATCGTTCGCGTACTGCGGAGGGGCGGGAGGTGATGAGCCACTGGTTTCCCGGGTACGCGGTGATGAGATCGCGCAGCCATTCCTTGGCCTTCTCGCGGACGGCGCTCGGCACCTCGTCCACGCCGTCGACCAGGAGCAGGCCGCGCCCGGACTGCAGGACCCGGTCGGCCCAGCCGTGCGGCTGCGCGTCGGCGAGCGGATTGCGTACGGCTGTCAGAAAGCGGCCGGGTGTGGGCAGGTCGTGCCAGGAGCGGGTCAGGGTCCGCAGTGTGAGCACGAACGGCACCCGGCCGGTCAGGGATGCCAAGTGCCCTTCGCTGGTGGTCCCTTGGCGTGCGGCGGTCACCGCCAGCCACTGTACGAGCGTGGTCTTCCCGGAGCCGGCGACGCCGCGCAGCAGTACCTGGTCGCGTCCGTCCAGCACGTGATCGGCGCGAATGGGCAACTGGCGCGTGCGTTCGCCGACGCCCAGCTCCAGACTGAGGTACGCGGTGTCCAGCGGCCACTCCGCGGGGGAGTTGGTGAAGTCGATGCCGTAGATCGTGAGCGTGCCGTACTTCTCGATGATGTACGCGGCGTAGCGCGCCTCGAACGTGGCGTCCTCGCCGAGGCGTGACGGTGTGCGTTCGAGCAGCAGGTCGATCCGGGTGACGGCTTCGGCGAGTCGGGTGCTCTGGCCGACGAGCGTGCGGGCGACGAAGGTCGAGCGCTGGGTGAAGAAGTGCAGGATGTGCAGGCAGGCTACGTCCACGAGTGCGTCGTGCAGCCGTGCCGCGTCGTCGGACAGGTCGAAGGTCACCCGGGGATCGGCGTCGCGCAGCCGTCTGCCGAGGGCCCGGTGACCGAGCTGGACCGCCTGGACGTCGTCCATGTCCAGGTCGCCCAGGGCCCGTAGCGTGCGGGCCAGCGCGATGGATACGGCGTCCTCCTCGTCGATGGCGACCGGTCTCTCGACGGGGCCGGCGGATCCGACGGCCCGCGCGACCAGTTCCGCCGCGACCTTGCTCAGTTCCTTCTCCCCCAGGATCCGCTTCTCCCCGCGGAAGGACACCAGGCCGGAGACCTTCACCGGCGCCGAGACGAGACCGGCCCCGGGCCCCTCCTGGACGAAGAGTTTCTTGACCAGCGGAGCGACCACGCTCGACGCCAGACGAGCACCGACGGCAGCAGCGTCCACACGTACCCCTTCCCCCGATGGCACCTCTTGCCCTGTCGTACCCCGTTCGACGTCACGTCACGACAGGGGAGGCCGGAGGGCCTTGCCGGTGAAGCGGAGGTCGTGGGGGGGATCCCGCACCCCTCCTCCTCGTGCGCCTCGTCGGCCGGGCGCCGGGCGCCGGGCGCCGGGCGCCAGGAAAGTGGCGCGGTGGCCAGGCCTGTCCTTGTTCGCATACGCGTGATCGTCGTGCCTCCCCGTCCGGGTGCCTCGTCCTAGTGCTGGGGCGGCGCGAGGTCGGCGGGCATCGGCCGATGGACGGGCACGCGACCGCCCTCGGTTGCCGATCCGTCGACCGAGGCCGGACCCGGGCGAAGCGCCCCCAGGCCGATTCGACACGCATTCCGGACTCTCGGCTCCCTCAATGGAACCCCGGGAGGCGTTGACCCGTCCTGCCAGTCGAACCGATCGGGGAACTCGGAGAGGAGCGCCTGTTGGCCCGTCAGTTGTCCCGCCGTGGGTTCATGGTCTACTCGGTCGCGGCGTCCACCCTGACCCTCGCGGCCTCCATGGGCTGTGACACCTCGCCCGCCGAAGGCGCCGAACCCGGCCGCCTGCCGTCCGACGTGCTCGTGACCGGCACCGACGAGGAGATGCTGGTCCTCGAAGTCACCGAGGCCAACAAGGTCGTCGTACGGCTGCCGCGCGCCGAGGTCGGCCAGGGCGTCACCACCGCCGTCGCCATGATGATCGCCGAGGAGCTGGACGCCCGGCTCGTCGACGTCGACATCCCGCTCGCCGACGCCCGCGCCAAAGGCAACCAGTTCACCGGCGGATCGAGTTCGGTGCGTTCGCTGTACGGTCCGGCCCGCGAGCTGGCCGCCACCGCGCGCGCCAGGCTGGTGACCGCGGCCGCCAGACGCTGGCACCTGCCCGCGCGGTCCCTGCGTACGCGGGACACGAAGGTGATCGCGCCGGACGGGCGTTCGGCCACCTTCGGGTCGCTCACCGCGAGCGCGGCCCGGATCCAGCGGCCCGATGTGCCGACGAAACCCAAGCCGGCCTCGAAGCACCGGGTGATCGGGCGGCCGACGACCCGGATCGACGCGCGGGACATCGTCACGGGCAAGGCGAAGTACGCCGGAGACCTGACGGTGGCCGGGGCGAAGCCGACCGTGGTGGCCAGACCCCCGACGCTCGGCGGGAAGGTGCTCTGGTTCGACGAGCGGGCCGCGCGCACGATGCCTGGTGTCCACGCGGTCGTCGAGGTCGCAGGTGGGGTCGCCGTGGTGGCGGACTCCTTCCACCACGCCTTCAAGGCCAGGGACGCCCTGCGGATCCGTTGGAGTCCGGGCCCGCTGGTGTCACTGTCCGACGCCGCGATCCGCTCACGGCTGCGGGCGGCTGTCCCACGGCTCGGCGACCCGCCCGGCGGATCCACGCAGACGGAGGGCGAGTTCGAGTTCGCCTTCGTCGGCCACGCGCCGATGGAGGTGCTGACCGCGATAGCGGACGTCCGCGCGCACCGGGCCGAGATCTGGTTCTCCTCGCAGACGCCGATGGACGCCCGAGAGAGCATCGCCTCGGCGGTCGGGCTGCCCACGTCGAAGGTGAAGGTCCATGTCGTCCGAGGCGGCGGCTCCTTCGGCCGGCGGCTGAACCACGACGCCGCGATCGAGGCGGCCCTCGTGTCGAAGGCGGCGGGCCTGCCGGTCAAGCTGATGTGGAGCCGCGCCGACGACATACGCCACGGCCGGATGCGCCCGGCCAGCCATCACCGGATCCGGGCCAGTCACGCCCGCGGCAGGGTGGTGGCCTTCACCCACGCCATGGCCTCGGTGAGTGAGGCGTACGAAGCGGTGGGGGCCGTGAGCCGGGCGGCGTTCGCCGCCGCGAGTGGCCCGCTGCCCAGCGACAACGGTCTGTACAACTTCGGACGTGTCACCGGCGATTCGGGCTCGGTCGAACTGGCGATGCCCCTCGGCGCCTGGCGGTCGGTGGACTCCGGGACGGTGCGCACGGCGGAGGAGATCATCGTCGACGAGGTGGCCCGGAGCCTCGGCAAGGACCCGGTCGCCTTCCGGCGCACCACGCTCAGGAACAAGGCGGTCAAGGCCGTACTCGACAAGGTCGCGACCGCCGGGGACTGGGGCCGCGCCCTGCCGGAGGGCCACGGCCAGGGTGTCGCCGTCCACGAGGAGTACGGCTCGTGCGTCGCCTGTCTGGTCGAGATCGACGTCACCGATGCGAAGGCGCCCAGGGTGACCAAGGTGGTGATGGCGGCCGACGTCGGGACGGCCGTCAACCCACGTGGACTCGAGGCCCAGCTCATGGGTACCGCGATCGACGGGATCTCCACCGTCCTCCAGGCCGGTCTGCACATCGACCGGGGCGCCGTCCGCGAGAGCAGTTACGCCGACTTCCACTACGCCCGCCAACGACACGCCCCACTGCGCTTCGAGGCGCACATCATGCCCTCCCGGCGGGAACCCGGCGGCGCGGGCGAACTCGGCGTGCCGGCCGCGGCCGGTGCCGTCGCCAACGCCTATGCCCGGGCGACCGGCTCCAAGCCCCGCCGCTTCCCCCTGAACTTCTGAGCCTCCGATCCCGACAGACACCGAAGCCGACAGCCTTTCGATTCCGCCAGCCTCCGAGAAGGTGCCGATGCCCTCCTACTCCTTCGTCCTCAACGGGAAACCGGTCACCGTCGAGGCCCCGGCCGAGATGCCCCTGCTGTGGGTGCTGCGGGACATGCTGAACGTCACGGGGCCCAAGTACGGCTGCGGCGTGGGTGTCTGCCGTGCGTGTACGAGTCATCTGGACGGCGGGGAGTTCCAGCCCTGTGTCGTCCCGGTCGCGGACTGCGCGGGCCACGAGGTCACCACGATCGAGGGTTTGGCCGACGGCGATGAGTTGCACCCTGTCCAACAGGCTTGGCTGGACTGCGACGTCGCCCAGTGCGGCTTCTGCCAGCCGGGCCAGATCATGGCCGCGGCGGCCCTGCTGAAGAAGAAGGGCCGCCCGACCGACGCCGACATCGACCGCATCGAGAACGTCTGCCGCTGCGGTACGTACTCCCGGATCCGCGAAGCGATCAGGAAGGTGTCGGCGGACGAGTAACAGTCGCCCACGGGTCACACGTGCTCGAAGCCGTGGCTCTGCAGTGCCCGGTCCAGGGGCCACAGGGCCTGATGGATGGCGTTGCGGGGGAACATGGCCGTGTAGGCGGCCACGGCGGCGGGCACCGAATCGCAGCCTTCCTCCACCAGCACCAGTACGCGGTCGGTTCCTCGGTGGCCCTGGAAGAGGCCGATCTCGTGGATGACGTTCTGGCGGGCGACCAGGTGGCCGTCCCCGGTGGCGTCCTCGGCGGTCAGCACGCACACCGCGAAGCTGCACCGGTGCAGGTACTCCGTCAGCGCCTCGGTGACCGGACGGCTGCCCCACGAGTGGGACTCGAAGGAGTACACCGGCACACCGAAGCGCTGTTCCACGAAGGCTTTCACCGCCAGCCACTGCGGGCTGCGGCCATGGGCGACGAAGACGCCCTCGGGCAGGGAGGCGGTACGGCGGGCGGCGTCCAGGGCGGGGATGAAGTCCTGGGCAATACCGGCCAGTTGGGAGTGGCCGTGGCTGCCGACGTAGCGGAGTTTGTGCCGGGCCAGGGTCATCCCCAGCAGTGAGCCGAGCTCGATCTTGAGCCGGTCGGCGGTGAGTGCGGCGAGGAGGCCGGCCGCGAAGACGTCGCCCGCGCCGGTGGCGTCCTCGATCTCGTCGTCGGCCAGCACGATCTGCGGGTAGAAGTCGTCGAGGACCTTGGACTCGTCGCGGCGCCAGGCGTGGATGCCGGTGCGGCGTTTGACGATGATGACGGCCCGGTCGTCGGCGAGGCGGTCCAGCAGGCGTGCCGCCACGATCTCGTCGTTGTCCTGCTCCGCGCAGCGGCCGAGTTCCCGGAATTCGCGATGGTTGAGGAGAAGGAAGTCCGCGAGGGACACCATGGCCTCGATCTCCGGTGTGCTCTGGTGGCTCCACACGTGGCCGGGGTCGAAGCTGATCAGGGTCCCGGGGCTGGCCTGTTTGACGGCCTGGAGGACGTCGAGGAGCCGGCGCGGCGTCCGGTCGTCCAGGAACGAGGTGACGTGGACGACGCGCGCGGTGGCGAGGTAGGCGACCAGGTCGTCGAAGGCCGCGTCGATGTGGTCGGCCATGGCGGCGTTCGCCCCCGCGTGGGTGAGCAGGGTGCGCTCGCCGTTCTCGGTGAAGGCGAAGCAGACACCGCACAGGTGGTCGTCGTCGCGGAAGACGAAAGGGTGGTCCACGCCGAGGCTCTCCAGCTGGCGGATCGCCGACAGGCCGGGCCCGGGTACGCGCCCCGCGACGCCGACGTAGCCCAGCCGCAGATCGAGCTGCATCTGCGCGAGGGCGTTGACGGCGTTGTAGGCCGAGCCTCCCAGGGAGGTCTGCAGGGCCGAGGGGTTGGCCGCCTCCAGCGCGGCGTAGACGGTCGCCTCGTCGACCGCCGCCTCGGTGCCCCACTCGGGTGCCGGGCGGCCGTCGTCGAGCAGTTCGGCGATGCGGGTGCTCAGCGGCAGCCAGGGCTCCCGGGCTCCGGGGGTGGCGTCGGAGTGGGTGAGGTAGTCGAGATTCAGTGCGCCGATGCCTACTACGTCCAGGGCGAAGCCGCCCCGTGCTGCCGTTGTGAGCCCGCCGCTCGGCCTACTGGTCACGTCGCTGCCTCCCCGGTCCCAGGAATCCTTCTCGCGCCAGCATTCTTTCCAATTCAACGAAAGCGCTATCTATGTGGCCGGGGGCGAAATCCATCCGGATCAGCCCTGCGTTGTTGGACCAGGGCTCGCAGCCTTCCTCGGCGAGGATCGCCACGCGCCCGAAACCGTAGTAGCCCTGGAACATGCCCACCCGGTGGACGATGTCCTCGTTGGCGCGGCGCTTGCCGCCCGCCATGAGGCGGTCGGCCGACAGCACGCACACCGCGAATCCGCACCGCACGACCTGCTCACGCAAGGTCAGAGGGTCGACGCCGCCCTGCGGATCCGTGCTCAGGGAGTGCACGGTCAGGCGGCAGTCCTCCTTCAGGAAGCGGTGGAGCGTCTCCCACTGGGTTCCCCCGTCATGGGTGACGAGCACGGCACGGGGCTGACTCGGCGGGCTGACGGGTGTCTCACGGGACTGGAGAAACCCGTCGGGCTCCAGGGCGGGCACCACTCTGGCCGGAAGATGCCGGTGCGCCGAGCGATGACGGGCCAGGCTGAGCCCCAGGAAGGAGCCCAGCTCCACCTGGAGCCTGCGCGAGGTGAGCGCGGCCAGCACGGAGGCGGAGAACACGTCGCCGGCCCCTGTGGCGTCCTCCAGGTCCGTCTCGCGCAGCGGCCGCCTGCGCTGGAAGCGCTGCCGCCGGACGTCGGAGCCGGAGGAGCGGAACACCTCGATGGCGTCGTACCGCTTGGTGACGAACAGCGTGCAGCCCTCCGCGCAGCGGGCCAGCACCCTGCGGGCGAGCACCTCGTCCGTCTCACCGGGCGCGTACCGGCCCAGGACCTTGAACTCCCGGTGGTTGACGAACAGCAGGTCGCTCAGGGCGAGGATGCCGTCGATGGTGTCCGAGCGGTGCGCGGCCCAGTCGTACCCCGGGTCGAAGCTGATGCGCAGTGCGGGGTTCAGGCTCTGGGCCTGCTTCAGCAGGCCGAGCATCAGCGGTGGGGTCACGTCGTCCAGGAAGGACGTGACGTGCACCAGGCGTGCCCGCGAGAGGTAGCGCGCGATCTGGTCGCCGTGCGTCTGTAAGTGCTCGGCCATCAGGTAGTTCGCGCCGGAATGCGTCAGCATCACCCGTTCCACGTCGTCCAGGTAGGACAGACAGATCCCGCACAGCCGGTGCGAGTGTCGGGCCACCCAGCGACGGTCGATGTTCAGCAGGTCCATCTGGCGTACGAAGGACAGCCCAGCGGTCTCGATGCGTCCGAGCACGCCGACGTAGCCGAGCCGCAGGCCCAGGCGCATCTGGGCCAGGGTGAACACCGTCAGCCACGCCGAGCCGCCCAGCGACGCGTCGAGGGACGACGCGCCCAGCCGCTCGATGACCCTTCTGATCGTCAGTTCGTCGACCGGCCCCTCGGTGTTCCACTCGAACCGGGCCGTCGACTCGGAGATCTGCTCGGCCATCCGGTTCGACAGCCTGGAAGCACTCGCTATGTAGTCGACGTTCAAGGCCCCGAACCCCACGATGTCCGGGACACGCTTTCCCCCGCCCACGTTCCCGCCCACCCCATCGCCCCCCGAACGACAGCGCACAGACCGTTTCAGATAGGGGATACCCCGTCTCCGCTGCTTTCCTCCGGCACTTCTCCGCCTACTCCGACCGGCTCCCGGGGGCCTTCATCCGTCACTGCCGCACAGCGCCTTGAAGACGAAGGCCACGACCGCCTCCTCCAGGGCCTCGTCCGCGTCCGGGTCGTAGGCGTTGTACGAGACGGTGACCTGGCGTCGGCCGTCGGGTGAGCCGAGCAGGAGGGTGCCGAAGCTGACGGCGCCGCCGCTGTGACCCCACAGCGGCCCACAGGGCGAGCTCAGGCGGAACAGGCCGAGACCGAAGGCCTGTTCGCCGCCGCCGGTGTCGACGAGGCGCTTCATCTCCGCCAGTTCGGCGGGCCGCAGCACATCGCCGCCCAGCAGGGCCGCGTGGAACCGGTCGAGGTCGGCGGCGGTGGAGACGACGGCTCCGGAGGCGCCGTAGTAGGTGGGGTTGAACTCGGTCACGTCGACGGGCCCGGTGGAGAGCCTGAGGTAGGCGCGGGCGTGCGGACCGGGGAGGGTGGGGCGGTCGCCCGGCAGGGAGGTGTGGCGCAGCCCGAGGGGGCGCAGGATGCGGTCGGTGATCTCGTCCTCGTAGGAACGCCCGGTGATCTCCTCGATGAGCAGTCCGGCGAGCACGTAGTGGGTGTTGGAGTAGTGGAAGCCCTCCCCCGGGCGGAAGTACGGCGGGTGGCTCAGACCGATCCTCACCAGCCGCCGCGGGCTGTGGTGGCGCCACCGGTCCACCGTCAGCCAGCGCGGTATGTCCGCCTCGGTCACCTCGAATCTCGGGTCATCCGTGTACTCGAAGAGCCCGGCGGTGTGGTTGAGCAGCATCCGTACGGTGATCTCCTCGTGGCCGGGGGTCGTGAGGAGGCCCGGCAGATGGCGGTCGACCGGGTCGTCCAGCCCCAGCCGGCCCTCGCCGACCAGCTGGAGCACGACGGTCGCGACGAACGGTTTGGTGACACTGCCGGCCCGGAACAGGCCGTCCACCCGTACCTGGGCACGGGTCGCGAGGTCGGCCACACCGGAGGTGCCGCGCCAGACGGCGTCGCCGCCGTCGTCGAGCTCGGCCAGGGCCGCCGTGGCCCTGCCGTCCTCGACCACGGCGTCCAGTGCCTGTTGAAGGCCCGCAGGGGCGGGTGCCGGCGCGGCTCGCGCCCCGTGCGCCGGGCCGAGCAACAGGGCGAGGGCCATGCCCCAGACCGCCGAGGCGGCGACGGCGCGCGCACCGGCCCGGGATCGGGCAGCACCCGGCCCGGACGGCCGACAGGTCGCAGGCATGGTGGTCTCCCCCTGGATGGACGCGACGGCCTGTCAGACCGAACGTCGGTGACGCTTCGTGACTCATGCACTACCCGATGTCATTGACCTGTACGCCACGGCACGCCCGCCGCACGGGAGCGGGCGAAGCGCTCACGAGGGCCCTCGCGCTCCGCCCGCGCCGGGGCGCGGCAGGGCGCCCGGAGACGTGCGATCTCAACCGCGCCCGTCCTCCCCCTCCGCGTCGATGTGCGGCAGCATGCGGTCGAGCCAGTGGGGTGTCCACCAGGCGTGGGGGCCCAGGAGGGTCATCACCGCGGGGACGAGGAGGAGGCGTACGACGGTCGCGTCGATGAGGACGCTGACGGCGAGGCCCAGCCCCAGCATCTTGACCACGATGTTGTCGCTGATGATGAACGCGGCGAAGACGCTGACCATGATGAGGGCGGCGCAGGTGATGACCCGTGCCGTGATCTCCAGGGCGTGGGCGACCGCGTCCCGGGCGTCGCCCGTGCGCAGCCAGGCCTCATGGACGCGGGAGAGGAGGAAGATCTCGTAGTCCATGCTCAGGCCGAAGATGATGGCGAACATCATCATCGGGACATAGCTCTCGATGGGCACCTTGCCGTTGACCCCCAGGGCGGGACCGCCCCAGCCCCATTGGAAGACGGCGACGACCACGCCGTACGAGGCGGCGATCGACAGGACGTTGAGGACCGCCGCCTTCAGGGCGACGAGCAGGCCGCGGAAGACGATGAGGATGATCAGGAAGGCCAGGGCCACGACGACGCCGATGATCAGAGGCAGCCGGCTCGCGACGATGTCCCGGAAGTCGACCTGGGCGGCCGTGGTGCCGGTGACATAGCCCTCGGCCTCGGTGCCGGAGACCGAGGCCGGGAGTGTGTCGTCGACGAGACGGTTCACCAGGTCGGTGGTGTCGGCGTTCTGCGGGGACTCCTTGGAGTAGACCGTGCCGACCAGGACGTCCCCGTCCTGCGTCGGCGACAGTGGCGTGACGACGTACACCCCGTCCGCCGCCTGAAGGTTCTTCTGCGTCTTGCTCTGGAGGGAGTCGCGGTCGGAGGACGGGACCGAGGTCTGGTCGATGACGACGGTGAGCGGACCGTTGGAGCCGGGGCCGAAGGCGTCGCTCATCAGGTCGTAGGCACGTCGGTCGGTGAAGGAGGTGGGGTCGGCGCCGTCGCCGATGTGACCGAGTTGGATGGAGAAGACGGGGATCGCCAGGACGACCACGACCGTGACGCCCGCCGCCAGGAACTGCCAGGGCCGGTGTTCCACGCGTTGCGCGTAGCGGTGCCAGGTTCCTTCCACCGGGGCGTCCTCGTCCTCGGTGCCGGTCTCGGCGATCGGGCGGCGGACCCGGTAGCGGTCGATGCGTCTGCCGATGAGCCCCAGCAGGGCGGGGACCAGGGTCAGGGCACCGGCCACCGCCGAGACGACCGTCACCGCGGCCGCGAGGCCCAGTTTTGCGATGAAGGACACTCCGGACACCGACAGGCCCGCCAGGGCGATGATCACCGTGCAGCCGGAGACGAGCACGGCGCGTCCGCTGGTCGCCGTGGCGTGTCCGGCCGCGTGCACCGGGTCGGAGCCGTTCATCAGGTTCTGCCGGTGACGGGTGATCAGGAACAGGGCGTAGTCGATGCCCACGCCGAGCCCGATCATCGTGGCCAGGGTCGGCGAGACCGTCGCGAACGTGAAGGCAGAGGCCAGTAGGCCGAGGCAGGCGAGACCGCCGATGACACTGAGGAGTGCGGTGATCAGGGGCAGTCCGGCCGCGATGACACTGCCGAAGCCGACAAGGAGTACGACGATCGCGACCGCGAAGCCGATCGCTTCACTCACCCGGTCGTCGGCCGCGGGCCGGGCCAGTTCGCCGAGCTGCCCGCCGTACTCGACGTCGGCGCCCGCCGCCCGCAGTGGTTTCACGGAGTCGTCCACGCCGTCGAGGTAGTCGTCGCCGAGGGTCGACGGCTGCTCGTCGAAGCGGATGGTGATGTACGCCGTCTTCTGGTCGGAGGACAGGGGGCCGACGTTCGGCTGCGACTGCCCGGACGATTGGGACGACTGTCCGGAGGGGGCGGTCAACGGGTTCTGGACCGACAGGACATGCGGCAGTTTCTGCAGGTCGCCGACCGTCTGGGACATCTGGGAGTCCAGCGAGGTCAGCGCTTTGTCGGAGTCGTGCAGCACGATCTGGCTGCTGTAGCCGCCGGCCGCCGGATCGTGCTTCTCCAGGACGTCCAGGCCCTTCGTGGACTGCACTCCCGAAAGGGAGAAGTTGTCCTCGTACTCCCCGCCGAAGGAGCGGTTCAGGACCTGCACTGCGGCGAGGACCACGAGCCAGGCGACGATGACGAGCACGAAGTGACGGGCACACCACTCGCCCAGCCGCCGCAGCCATCCCTTGGCGGTTTCGCCCTCGCCTCCACGGCTCGCACGACTTGAGCGCATCGGCCTCTCCAGCAGGAGCGATCCCCGTTCTCCCCGTACGCCTCCATTAGACGTCCCTCCTCTCACTCCGGCATCTCCAGCACCACGTGCTTCGCCTCCCGGGGGTGGCTGCGCGGGCCGGGGTCCGCGTGAAAGGCTCAGTGGCACTCGGGCGGTCGGCGGGTGTCGGACGCTCCAGGGGATCCCCCGCGGGGACACGAGGAGAGGTGGCGGTATGCGGATCGGGCTGCTCGGGACGGGGCCGTGGGCCGAGATGGCGTACGCCCCCGCGCTGCAGGCGCACGGCGGGCTGGACTTCGTCGGTGTGTGGGGCAGGAGGGCGGAGGCGGCCCGGAGTCTGGCCGACCGCCATGACACGCGTGCGTACGAGGACGTCGACGCCCTCCTCACCGAGGTGGACGCGGTCGCCATAGCCCTGCCACCGGCGGTGCAGGCCCCGTTGGCGGTACGGGCCGCGCGGGCGGGCCGTCATCTGCTGCTCGACAAGCCCCTCGCGACGAGCGTCGAGGACGGCCGGGCCGTCGTCGAGGCGGCCCGGGAGGCCGGTGTCGCCTCCGTAGTCTTCTTCACCGCCCGGTTCCAGACGGCCGTCGAGGCGTGGATCGGCGAACAGGCCGCCGCCGACGGCTGGTTCACGGGCCGTGCGGAGTGGCTCGGCTCGGTGTTCTCCAGCGACAGCCCGTTCGCGGCGTCGCCGTGGCGGCGGGAGAAGGGGGCCCTGTGGGATGTCGGCCCCCATGCCCTGTCCGTACTGCTGCCCACGCTCGGCGAGGTCGAGCGGGTGGCCGCCGCCGCGCGCGGGCCCAAGGACACCGTCCATCTGGTCCTGGGGCACTCCGGCGGGGCGTCGAGCACCCTGACCCTCAGCCTGACCGCCCCGCCCGAGGCTGCCGGAGCCACCGTCGAGCTGCGCGGCAAGTCGGGTGTCGCGGTCCTGCCGACGTCCGCAGAAGGTGCCGTCGAAGCCCTCACCCGGGCCGCCGACGGCCTCCTGGACGCGGCCCGCACCGGCAGGCCGCACCCGTGCGACGCGGCCTTCGCCCTCCGGGTGACCGAGCTGCTCGTCGAGGCCGAGGAGATCCTCGACAACTGAAAGGACGGCGGGGGCGCCGCGCCGGGGCCTCGTGCCTCGTCAGAACCGCGCCCCCGCGTCCGCGCCGCTCGCCGGGCGCAGGAACGCGGATCCCGGGATCGTGCCGTCGGCCGTCCTGGGGCCAGTGATGGCGCCCGGGTCGGTGCTCGCGAACGACCAGGTGCCGCCGAGGTCCCAGGAGTTGCCGCTGCCGCCGGAGTGCGAGCCGAGCGAGGCGTTGGTGCCGTTGGCGACGGCCACGTTCTTCGTCAGAGTGCCGTCGGCGTCCGCGAAGTCGAACCCGGCGCCCTTGTTCCGCCACGCCGTGCAGTGGTCGGCGACCAGTTTGCCGGGGTTGGCGTTGTCGATGAAGCCGCCGGCCGAGTTGTCCCACGCCATGCTGTTGCGGACGGCATGCGCGGCTGGGAGGTCCTCGTCCCCACCGCCGCCGAGCTTGTAGCCGTTGCCGTCACCCGTGTAGTTCGGGATGTTCCAGCGGTTGTAGCCGTTGCCGTACGCGAGACTGTTCTCGACCGTCACCGGTGAGAGGAACTCCCAGAAGTCCAGGCCGTCGTCGGCGTTGTTCCACAGCCGGGCGCCGCGTACGACGTTGCCCGTGCCGGAGCCCTCCTTGATGGCGAGGCCGTCCGCGCTCTCCCCGTTCTTACGGGGGTCACGGTTGCCGTGGCTGTCCAGGTTCAGGATCTGGTTGGAGCTCGACGCGCCCTGGAGGTGGAGTCCGGACTCGTAGTTGTCCCGGGTGATCAGCCGGTCGAGGACATTGCCGCTCGTGTCCACGCCGAAGACGCCGTACGGGCCGTGGACGATCTCCAGTCCGCCCAGCCGCCAGTACTCGCCCTCCAGGTGGATCGCGCCGCGCTGGGCGCGCGGAATGCTGGAGCCGACCGCGCCGGGCGTGTACGGCATGTTCTCGCCGTCGATGACGACGCGTTCACGCTCGTAGTTGCGCAGGGTGATCGGCTGGCTCGCCGTGCCGCTCTTGAGCAGCTGGATGTTCGAGGTCGGCGCGTACGTGCCGCCGCGGATCAGGATCGTGTAGCCGGGCTGTGCGAGGTCCACGGCCCGCTGGATCGTGCGCAGCGGCGCGGTCGACGACGTGCCCGTGCCCCCGTCGTCTCCGTTGGTCGCCACGTACAAGGTGGTCGAGGCCGTGACCGGACCGGGTGCGGAGGCCGCGGTGCCGGTGGACAGGACGGCGAGGGTGCCGACGAGGAGGGTCAGGGCTCCGGCGTGGGCGGGTAGGGGGTTCGGGCGCATCGTTCGTCTCCAATGCGGGGTTGGCCGACGAGTGGGGGAAAGCGCTTTCCGGTAAGGCAGAGCAGACGCTAGAGTCCCTGTCCTGAACGCGTCAATAGACGCGTATATGATTGCTGGACATATTCATGAACGCACGAGCTACCCGTGAACGCGCGGAGGCCCCGGTGGAATCCGCACGCGGGGCGCGTGCGGATTCCACCGGGGCCAGGGAACTGCGGCGGTGGCAGGACCGGTCAGTTCGAGGCGAGGTTCTCCAGCGTCGACTCGGTGTCGTCTCGGACCCACTGCACGACGTCGTCCACGTCGGGCATCTCGTAGTCGTCGTAGGAGGTCCCGTAGGCGCTCCAGCTCATCTGGTACGTCATCCAGCCGTCGCGCACCGCGAGGATGACCGCGCGGCTGCCGCTCTTGTCGTCGCCGGCGGTGGTGTCCTCGGTGACGAGATAGGCCTCGTCGCCGAAGCCGGTGATCTTCTCCACGTCGTAGTCCTCGTAGCGCTGGTCGTACTCGGACCACATCGCCGTGAACTCGGCGGCCGGGTCGGTCTTCTTGTGCAGGTCCATCGTCACGGAGAAGTACGCGTCGGAGTAGGAGGACGTCGAGGACTTCTTCAGGGAGATGCTGCAGTAGCTCTCGTCGAGGGCCTCGTGCTTGAACCCGTTGTGCACGGGAGCCGTGTCCTCCTCCGGATACTCGGTCTTCATGTTCGAGTAGTCGACCGAGGAACAGAGGTTGGCCTTGGCCTCGTAGCCGCGCAGGTCCGCCTCGGGCCCGCCGCCGCCCCAGCCGAGCAGGAAGACCCCACCCGCCCAGGCCGCGGAGGCGACCAGCGCGCCCAGCACGGTGAACAGCACGGCACGGCCGGCGGCGCCCGTCCCGGGCTGCGCGGCGGGCGGCGGCCAGGCGGCCGGCTGACCGTACGGGTTGGGCTGCGCGGGCACGGGGCCGGTGGGAGGGCCGTAACCGGCGGCCGGCTGGGGCGCGGGATAGGCGTAGGCGCTCGGCGCCGCCTGGGGCTGAGGCGCCTGCGACTGGGCCGGGAGCTGAGCCTGGGGCTGGGCCGGGCTCTCGGGCCCGGGATGCATGGCGGCGGGGAGAGCCGGGGGCGCGGACGCCTGGGGCTGGGCCGGTGTGTCGACCCGGGTCGGGGTCGGGGCGGGAGTGGGGGGCTGGGCGCCCGCCGGGACGCCCTCGGGGTTTTCGTGCATCGGGTTCTCCTCGTGTTCTCGGTCGGTGGGATGCGGCAGCGGCGGAACCCGCTGCGGAGGACGGCCTGCCCGGCGTCGGACGGTTGCGCCCCGGCAGGTGTCGGGAGGAAGGCGGAACCCGTGATCAGGACGCGTCGGCCGGTCCGGCCGGAGTCCCGGCCCTTCGGGCTGCTACGCCACGGGGTCCGCTCAGGCGATGGAACGACCGGGAAACGCCGGAAAGCCGGCGCCGCGAGGACGGGCCGGGGAACGGCATGTGGTGACGGTTCAGCACACCGCCGGGGCCGGGCCGTTCGGCCCCGTGCCGCGTGGACGGTCGTGACGTCTCCCCCAAGTGGACCACCAGCCAAGGCCGCGGAGTGCCGCCCGGAACGTAGGGCGCAGAAGAGGACTACCCGCTGTCCGAGCCCTTCCATGCGGCCTCACGCGCCCCGGCCGGAACGGCCGTCGGTACGGCCGGCCACGCCCGCCGTGCCGCATCCCTGCTGATGACCTGCGCCTTGCCCGCCACTCCCCGCCCCACCTGTCCCCGTCGCACCTGAATGGACCGACTTTCGCAGATTCACGCCGCCCGGTCGTCCGTAGTTCTACGTAGCCTGTCTACGCAACCTTTCGACGGGTCAGCGATCGACCAACGTCTCGGCGTCGGCCGAGAGTTCGCCCGGTGGCGGGGCCTCCGGCGGCCGGGACCGTTCCGTCGGCGTTTTCGCCGTTTCGGGGCTTGCGGAACGGCAATCGACCGTTCCACTGCGATCACACAATGTCACCGTGTGTGATGTCTCTCGCCTCATCGCGCGGGGCAGTGTAGACATGGGCACATGGTCCGACTCTTGGGGCGCTCTCGGACTCAGTCGGCCCGCGGCCCCCTCGGCCTGCGCGCGCAGCACCGAGACGGCCGCGTTCACGAGGCGCGCGAACAGCGTGCGCATGACGTGCGGAACGACACGGTCAGCCGACATCGGCTGGGGCGGGTGTCCCGCTGGAGAGCGGTCGTGGGGCTGCGCTCGGCAGTGGGCGGACGCAGTCTCGCCGGTCAGGTGTTCCTGTTCCAGGTCGTGATCGTGCTGGTGCTGGTCGTGTCGGCCGTGGTGGCGCTGGTGCTCCAGACGCGCCACGACAGCACGCAGGAGGCCCGCAACCGCTCGCTCGCCGTCGCCGAGACCTTCGCCAACGCCCCGGGGACCGCTGAGGCGTTGCGCGCCCCGGACCCCACGGCCGTGCTCCAGCCACGGGCCGAGGCCGCCCGTGTGCAGTCCGAGGTGGACTTCGTCGTGGTGATGAACACCGACGGGATCCGCTACACCCACCCCAAGCCGGACCGCATAGGGAAGAAGTTCGTCGGGACCCTCGAACCCGCGCTGGAGGGCCACTCCTTCACCGAGTCCGTCATCGGCACGCTCGGGCCACTGGTGCAGGCCGTGGTACCGGTCAAGGACGACGACGGCAACGTCGTGGGCCTGGTGTCGGCGGGCATCACGACCGAGAACGTGGGCGGAGTCGCCGACCGGCAGCTGCCCCTGCTGCTGGCCGCCGCGGCCGCGGCGCTCGCCCTCGCCACGGCGGGCACCGCGCTCGTCAGCAGGCGGCTGCTGCGCCAGACCCACGGCCTCGGCCCGTCCGAGATGACCCGGATGTACGAACACCACGACGCGGTGCTGCACGCCGTCCGGGAAGGCGTGATCATCACCGGCGGTGGCGGACGGCTGCTGCTCGCCAACGACGAGGCGCACCGCCTGCTCGACCTGCCCGCCCACGCCGAGGGCCAGTACGTCGGCGCACTCGGCCTGGAGTCGCACATGGCCGAACTGCTGCACTCGGGACGCATGGCCACGGACGAGGTGCACCTCGTCGGGGAACGGCTGCTGGCGGTCAACCAGCGGCCCACCGACCCCAAGGGCGAGCTGTCCGGCAGTGTGGCGACACTGCGGGACTCCACCGAGCTGCGCGCCCTGTCCGGCCGGGCCGAGGCGGCACGCGAGCGGCTGCGGCTGCTGTACGACGCCGGGGTGGGCGTAGGCACGGGCCTGGACGTGACCCGTACGGCCGAGGAGCTGGCCGAGGTGGCGGTGCCGCGGTTCGCGGACTTCGTCACCGTGGACCTGGCGGACACCGTGCTGAGCGGCGAGGAACCGGAGGCGGTGACGGCGCGCCCGCTGCGCCGCACGGCCGTCGCCGGCATCCGCAGGGACGCCCCGCTCCACGCGCTGGGCGAGCACATCACCTTCGTCGCCTCCTCACCCCAGGGGCACAGCCTGAGCACCGGGCAGGCCCTCCTCGAACCCGACCTCTCGCAGGCCGCCGGATGGGCCGCCCAGGACCTCGAACGCTCCGCGCAGGTCGTGGCGTACGGCATCCACTCGCTGATCACCGTGCCGCTGCGGGTCGGCCCGCTGGTGATGGGCGTGGTCACCTTCTGGCGCTCCGAGAAGCCGGAGCCGTTCGACGCGGAGGAGCTGGCCCTCGCCGAGGAACTGGTCGCCCGGGCCGCGGTCTCCATCGACAACGCCCGGCGCTACACCCGCGAGCACACCATGGCCGTCACCCTCCAGCGGAGCCTGCTGCCGCGCACCCTGCCCGAGCAGAGCGCCCTGGACGTCGCCTACCGCTACCTTCCCGCGCAGGCCGGGGTGGGCGGCGACTGGTTCGATGTGCTGCCGCTGTCCGGGGCCCGGGTCGCCGTCGTGGTCGGTGACGTCGTCGGCCACGGTCTGCACGCGGCGGCCACCATGGGGCGGCTGCGTACGGCGGTGCACAACTTCTCCGCGCTCGACCTGCCGCCGGACGAGATCCTCGGCCTCCTCGACGAGCTGGTCAGCCGTATCGACCAGGACGAGGACGCGCAGGACGACGCGGTACCGGTCACCGGCGCCACCTGCCTGTACGCGATCTACGACCCGGTGGCGCGGCGCTGCACCGTCGCCCGGGCGGGCCATCCGCCGCCGGCGGTGGTCGGTCCCGACGGCAGCGTGGACTTCCCCGACATCCCGACGGGTCTGCCGCTGGGCCTCGGCGGTCTGCCGTTCGAGACGACCGATCTCGAACTGGCGGAGGGCAGTCGGCTGGTGCTGTACACGGACGGGCTCGTCGAGGACCGGGAGCGGGACATCGACGACGGTCTGGAGCTGCTGCGCGCGGCCCTGGCCCAGGCCGACGGGTCCCCGGACGCGACCTGCCAGGCCGTGCTGGAGGCCCTGCCACCGGCCCGGACCAGCGACGACATCGCGCTCATCGTCGCGCGTACGCTCGCGCTGGACAGCGGTCGCGTCGTCGACTGGGAGGTGCCGGCCGAACCGGCGGCCGTCGGTCAGATGCGGGCTTCGGTCAGCGGGAAGCTCGCGGAGTGGGGGCTCGAAGAGCTGGAGTTCACCACCGAACTGATCCTCAGCGAGCTGGTCACCAACGCGATCCGTTACGGCAACGGCCCGATCCGGGTCCGTCTGCTGTACGACCGCCGGCTGATCTGCGAGGTCTCCGACGCCAGCAGCACCGCGCCCCATCTGCGCTATGCAGCCGCCACGGACGAGGGCGGGCGCGGACTGTTCCTCATCGCCCAGCTCAGCGAGGGCTGGGGCACCCGCTACACGCCCGCCGGGAAGGTCATCTGGGCGGAACAGGCCCTGCCCTGAGCCGGGGCGCGGCGCAGCGGCCTCCCCCGGATGGCGGCCCCGGCTTGACAGGCGGACGATGAGGAGGTGGGCCGGAACGGAAGGAGCCGTCATGCTTGAGATCAAGACCACCGACAAGCCGGACGAGCGACGGGATTTCCCCCGTGGCCACCTCGAGGCGCTCCACATGACCGGACTCGACTTCGCCGTGGGCACCTTCGAACCCGGCTGGCGCTGGTCGGAGTCCGTGGCGTCCATCGCGGGCACGGACAGCTGTCAGATCCACCACAACTGCTACGTCGCCCAGGGACGGATGCACATCACCATGGATGAAGGCGGCGAGGGCGAGGTCGGCCCCGGCGACGTCTTCGTGTGCCCGCCCGGACACGACGCCTGGGTCGTGGGCGACGAGCCGTGTGTGGTGTACGACTTCGCCGGAGGCATGGCTCAGGAGTACGCCAAGGCGAAGGACTGACGCCCGGCGGGTCCCGCCCCTTACGGCTTGTACGCCACTCCCCCGTAGACGTCGGTCGGCTCCGGGTCCGTCCCCGGTTCCGGGCGCCACAGCGGGCAGGAGACGATGCCCGGCTCCAGCAGTCGGAGCCCTTCGTAGTACGCCGTCAGCTGGGCGGGGCTGCGCAGGACGTACGGCACGGCGCCGGTGTCGTCGTAGCCCTCCTGGGCGCGTTTGAGTTCGGCGTCGGTGTCCGTGCTGTCGTAGTGCACGAAGTAGCTGCCCGACGGCAGGGCGGCCTGGAGGCGGCGGACGATGTCCTTCGCCTCCTCGTAGTCCTGGATGTGGCCGAGGATGCCCATGAGCATGAGGGCCACCGGCTTGTCGAAGTCGAGGATCTCGCCGGCGGCTTCGAGGATCTTGTCGGGTTCGTGCAGGTCGGCGTCGATGTAGTCGGTGACGCCCTCGGGGGTGCTGGTGAGCAGGGCCTGGGCGTGCCGCAGGACGAGGGGGTCGTTGTCGACGTAGACGATGCGGGACTCGGGGGCGACCTTCTGGGCGACCTGGTGGGTGTTGTCGTACGTGGGCAGGCCGGTGCCGATGTCGAGGAACTGGCGGATGCCGAGTTCGCGGGCGACGAAGGTGACCGTGCGGATGAGGTAGACGCGGGAGGCGCGGGCCATCGTCTCGATGTTGGGGGCGATCTCGCGGTAGGCGTCGCCGGCGACGCGGTCGACGTCGTAGTTGTCCTTGCCGCCCATCCAGTAGTTCCAGATGCGGGCCGAGTGGGGCACCGTGGTGTCGATCTTCGACAGTGCTTCCTGGTCAGGGGTGGGGCGGCTGTCTGCCATGGGCTCTCTCCTGCCTCGCATCGCGCGGTCCTGGCCAACCTATCGTCAACTGCCCTGCATTTGGCCAGAGTTGGGACTGACGGGGTACGGGGCCACCTGCGGGACGACCCGGCTCGCCCGGATCGCCGACGTCGAGCGTCACGACGGGCACGTGCTGGACGAGGGTGGTGTACGCCCGGGCGTACGCGGTGGCCGCCTCGGCGGCTTCCGGGCACTGTGCGCGGGTGGTGCGGCCGGTGGCGGTGAGGTGGAGCAGGGCGCCGTCGCGTTCGGCGACCGCCTCGGCGAAGTCGAGTGCCTGGATCCAGGTCACCCGGGAGCGGCCCCGGCGCAGTGGCCCGTAGACGAGCTCCCGGACGAGGCCGCCGTCGACGGCGAGCCGGCCGGGCCCGGCGAGCAGTTCGCGGTAGGGCAGGGCGGGGTCGAGGTGGTGCAGGCCCGGCGGCAGGCGCCGGACCTCGAAGCCGAGGTGGGCCAGTTCGGCGGTCAGCCGGGCCCTGCCGCGCCCTTCGTGGCCCTCGATGATCAGGGTCCGGTACGGGGTGACCGTGGCCGACAGTGTCATCCGAGCCCCTCGGGAGCGGCCCGGCCCGGGGCACGAGGCGGCGTGCGCATGCCGCTCCCCCCTTCCTGCTTCCTGTACTGCTCGACGGTCGTCGGCTCCACAGTGTGTGCGGGGCGCGCGGGTGCGGGGAGTGGCTGTGCGGGTTGTCCGGTTGTGCGGGCGTGGTGGCGTCCCTGTCGGCCGTGTGGGCGGGGTCAGGCGATGAGGAAGTCGGCCTGGCCCGCCTTCGCCCCTTCCAGGAACGCGGTCATCTCCTCCCTTGAGTAGATCAGTGCGGGGCCGTCGGGGTCGGTGGACTGGCGGAAGGCGACGCTGCCGTCGGGCAGGCGTTTGACCTCGACGCAGGAACCTCCGTTGGTGCCGCTCCAGGGCTTGTG
Source organism: Streptomyces graminofaciens (assembly GCF_030294945.1). Classification (NCBI taxonomy): domain Bacteria; kingdom Bacillati; phylum Actinomycetota; class Actinomycetes; order Kitasatosporales; family Streptomycetaceae; genus Streptomyces; species Streptomyces graminofaciens. The sequence goes on from NZ_AP018448.1 coordinate 494,021, forward strand.
CCAGCCCTCGGGGCCGAGGTCGGGGGCGGGCATGCCGCTGCGGATGGGGCCGTCGGATGCCATGTTCACAACTCCTTGCGTAGGGCCGCCAGGATGTCCCTGGTTCTGGCCACCGGTTCCGCCTGCACGGACATCCGGTCCAGTACCTCCAGGTAGGTGACGACGTCCGCGGGCTGGTCGACGTACTGGGCGCCCGCGAGGCCTTCGGTGTAGACGATGTCGGGGAGTTCGGAGAAGCCGAAGCGGAAGTAGTGGAAGGGGCCGTACGCCCCGGGGTGCGGTCCGGCCGCGAACCGCATGATCTGGATCCTGACCTTGGGCCGTTCCGTCGCCTCGGTGAGCCGGTCGATCTGGGCCCGCATCACCTCGGGGCCGCCCACCGGCCGGCGCAGCACGGTCTCGTCGAGGATGGCCCAGACGGCGGGTGCCTCGGATTTGGCCAGCAGGTCCTGGCGCCTGAGGCGCAGCGCGACCCGGCGTTCGACGTCCTCGGGGCTCGCGTTGGGGAAGCCGACGCGCAGGAGGGCGGCGGCGTAGTCGTGGGTCTGGAGGAGGCCGGGCACGTACTGGGGTTCGTAGAGGCGGATGACGGCGGCTTCGCTCTCCAGGCTCACATAGGCGCTGAACCACTCGGGCAGCACATCGCGGAACTTGTGCCACCACCCGGGCTGGTTGGCCTCGCGGGCGAGGGAGACGAAGTCCTCGATCTCGGCGCCGGCGACCCCGTAGGTGCGCAGCAGTTCCTTCACGTAGGGGATGCGGAGTCCGACCTCCGCCTTCTCCATGCGGCGGACCGTCAGGGGGGTGACCTCGATGGCGCGCGCGGCCTCGTCGAAGGAGACTCCGGCCTGCTCTCGCAGTTGCCTGAGCCGCTTGCCGAGGACCATGCGCAGGACCGTCGGCGCCGCGGGGGCGCTGCCTCCTGAGCGGGTCTCACTCACGCGCAACCTCCCGGGGCGGGATTCACAGCGTGCAGTGTGCCACGCGTTCCATTGACACGGACAGGTCCTTGCAGTTCGTTCTGAAATTATCAGAACGCAGGTTGCGAGCTGAGTTGTTCGGCCACCATAGTGATCGAGTGACCTGCCGCACACTTTCGGCAGCGTTCCTCGAACTCCTCCGGCCCGTCCGGTAGTTGGCGCCTCGGCGGGTACGGGCTCCAGCCGTGCGCCGACCTGATGCGACATCTGGATGGCCGCCGTGACGAACGGACAGACGAGGACTCCGGTCAAGGGTTCCAGCGGGCCCAACAAACCGCTGGCGGCCGCCCTGAAAGAGGCGGGCTGCTCGTACGCCTCGCTCGCCCTGCGGGTCAATGAGCTGGGCCGTTGCCAGGGCCTGGACACCAACTACGACAAGGCGTCGGTCACCCGTTGGTTACAGGGCCAGCAACCCCGGGGCACCACACCGGAGTTGATCGCGGCGGTGCTCGGCGAGCGGCTGGGCCGGGCGCTCGCCCCGGCGGATCTGGGCTTCCCTCTCGACCGCGGACGCCCGGTCACGGCACGGGCGTTGGTGTACGGGGAGAACGTGGCGGAGACCCTGCACACACTGGCCGAGCTGGGCTCGACCGACATCTCCCGGCGCAGTCTCCTCGGCTCGGTGCCGTTCGTGCCCGGCGCGCTGGCGAACCCCCAACGGGCCTGGCTGCTCTGGCTGGTGGAGAGCCAGGGCGCCACCCGACTCGCGTCCGCTTCGGGCGCGGGGCCGGTGGAGCAGGTCCACGCGATGATCCGCATGTTCGACGAGATGGACAACCACTACGGCGGCGGCGGGGTCCGCACGAGCATCGTGCAGTATCTGACCACCGAGGTCATCCCCCTGCTCCAGCAGCGCGGCACAGCGGCGAACCAGCGGCGGGAGCTGTTCGCCGCCGCGGCCCGGCTCGCGGCGATGGCGGGCTGGAGTTCGTACGACGCCGGGGAGTACGGCCTCGCCCAGCGCTATATGACGCAGGCGCTCAGGCTCTGCGCGGAGGGCCGCGACCAGGTGCTGGGCGGGCAGATCCTCGCCGGGCTGTCCCATCTGGCGACCGGCCTCGGCCGCCCCGACGAGGGGGTGGCGCTGGCCCGTGCCGGGGTGGCGACGGCACGGGACGCGGGCAGCCCGCTCGGGCTGATGCGGCTGCACGCCATGTCCGCGCGCGGACACGCGGCGATGGGCCGGCCGCGTGAGACCGCCGAGGCGCTGCGGTCGGCGGAGAAGGAGCTGGACAACAGTCGCGGGTCCGCCCAGGAGTCGCCCTGGGTGCGGTTCCTCGACCATCACTACCTCCAGGCCGAGTCGGCCGTCTGCTTCCGGGACCTGGGGCTCTCCGCCCAGGCCGAGCACACCGCGAGCGAGTCGGTGCGCGCCCACGCCGACCGGCGGCGCCGCCAGGCCATCAGCCGGTCCGTGCTGGCCACGGCCCATCTCCAGCAGAACCGCCTGGACGAGGCGATCGCCACGGCCTGCGAAGCGCTGGAGGCGCTCAGCGGAGTGCACAGCGAGCGGTCGATCCAGGCACTGCGCGACTTCCGGGGGCGGCTGGCATCCCGTCGACATGAGCCGCTCGTGCAGGACTTCGAACGCAGGTCACGGGTGGTGCTCGGGGCGGTGGCCTGACCTGCCGTCAGGTCAAGTGCTGCTCAGTAGCCGTACGGCGAGGGCGCGTTCTGCGCCCGGTCCACGGGCAGATGGGCGCCGGAGACACCGCTCGCCCAGTCGGACAGCAGGAACACCACCGCGCGTGCCACCTCCTGCGGCGTGACCGGTTCACCGCCCGGGAGTTCGGCTCCGGCGAAGGCGGCGTACGCCCTCGGGTCCTCCTTGCGCATTCGGTCCCAACGACGGCCGGGGATCAGCATCGAGCCGGGCGAGACGGCGTTGACGCGGATGCCGTCGGGGGCCAGTTCGCGGGCGAGGGAGGCGGCCAGGTGGATCTGGGCGCTCTTCGCCGCCCCGTACTGGGCGGGCGGCCCCGGTTTCCAGCCGGAGATCGAGGTGATCAGCACGATCGAGCCGCCGCCCGCGCCCCGCAGGCACGGCAGGGCCGCCCGGGTCAGCCGTACGGCGTGTCCGATGTTCATCTCCCACGTGGCGGCCCAGTCCGCGATGTCCGTCTGCTCGAAGGCACCGCCCCGGGAGCCGCCGACGCAGGCCACGATCCCGTCCAGTGCGTCGGCTTCCGCCGCTGCTCTCACATCGTCGGGTGCCGCTGGCCCGACCGACTCGCGGAAACGTTTCGCCGCAGTGCTGACGAAGTCCTCCAACCGGCCGGGCTCCGTCACGTCCAGCTCTTCGGTGAGCAGCCGGGTGCGCGCCTCCTCGCTCAGGGACGCGTCCAGCGCCTTCAGTCCCGCCGCCTCGCGGGCACAGGTCGCCACCAGGGCCCCCTCGGCGAGCAACAACCGTACGATCTGCTCCCCCAGCCCCCGGCTGCCACCGGTGACCACCACCCTCTTGCCTCGCATGCCGTTCACCATGGCCGTGCGGACACCGCTCGCGTCACTACTTGCCCGCAACTGCACAACCCCTCCACCACCTGGTGTTTTGTGTGTCCGGTGCTGTTGTCTGCGACAACAGCACCGGCGGCGCGCCGCCTTGCCCCCCCACAGCACCAAGGAGGACATCGATGACGGCAGCCAGTGTCGGCGCGCCTCACGGCCCGCTCCCCGCCGCACCGGGACGGGACCCCGGGTGGAGTGTGTACGGCGGCTCCGTCGGCGGGGCCGTCGGGCCCCTGGCCGTCGGCTTAGGTACGGGCGTGGTGAGGCTGCCTTGATCTCGCTCAGGCGGTCCCGGGTCTTCCAGATGGCGGTGCCCGCGCACCCGTCGTGCGCCGCCGGAGTGCGGCGCGCGGTGGCCGCGCACCTGGAGCTGTGGGACCTCACCGCGCTCCTCGACGACGCCGTGCTCGCCACGGACGAGCTGTTCGCCAACGCCGTCCGGCACGCGAGCTCCGACTCCTCCGACACCGTCGCCGTGGTCCTGGAGTGCTCCGAGCGCGAACTGCGGGTGACACTCGCCGATTCCTCGCCCGCGTTGCCCGTGCGGCGTGCGGTGGACGGGTCCGCCGAGTCGGGGCGCGGGCTGTCCATCGTCGCCGCGCTGGCCGACGACTGGGGCACTGAGCCGCCGGAACCGGGTGCCGTGGGAAAGAAGGTGTGGTTCTCGCTCGTCGTCCGGGAGCCCTCCTGGGAAACGCCTTGACGGGCGCGTCGGCCATGGAGGAGACACCGAGCACCACCGCGCGCGAGGAGGACCTCGCCGCCGAACTGCTGCGCAGGGCCGAGGCGGAACATCGGCTGGCGTACGAGGCGCGGTCGGCGCCCACCGCGCACGTTCGGCACCGTATCGCCCAGTGCCGTACGGACAACGCCCTGGCCCTGGAGAAGATCGTCGCCCGGCACGGCTGGCCCACCGCCGCGCTGGTCGCGGAGCCCGCGTCGACGGCGGCCCTGGTGATCCTGCTGCACTCCTCCGACCTGGGCTTCCAGCTCTCGTGCCGGGATCTGATCGCCGAGGCGGTGGCGGACGGCGGCTGCCCGGCGGTGCATCACGCCTATATCGCCGACCACTGCGCGGTCGAGCTGGGCCAGCCGCAGTTCTACGGCACCCGCATCGACCCGCGCACGCTGTTCCCGTACCCGGTCCGGCATCCCGAGTCCGTCGACGAACGCCGCCACGACGTGGGCCTCGGCCCGCTCGCGGAGCATCTGCGGGCGGTGCGGCGCGGGTTGCGGGCGGCCGGCGGCCTGTAGGCACGGGGGGGCTCTTCACCTCCCAAGACTGGCGAACAGCCGCACACGCACCGGGTACGGCCTGTCACACTGCACTTCATGGCCTCGATGACCCCCTCACGCGCGCTGCTGACGCTCACCACGGGACTGACCTGTCTGCTGGCGGCCGGTGGCGCCCTCATCGGCATGCTGCTCGGCGGTGCCCTCGTCGCCCTGGGAGCGGCGGTCGGGGCGGGGGCCTTCGGGGCGGCGGGGTCCTTCGTCGTACGGCGGCGGGCGATGGCGCACTTCGCGGTGGCCCAGCGGCAGGCCGGGCAGCGGGGGTACGCCGAGGGCATCGCGCACGGTGTCCTCATCCACGTGACCGCCTACGAGGCGGCGGTGTTCCCGCGCACCGGGCCGGCCGGAGTCACCGACGAGGAGCGCGTGGCGCGCCGCACCATCGCCTACCGGATGGCGGCCCTCGACGAGGTGCCGCACTCCGTGCGGGAGGCGGCGGCGAACGCCCTCGCGCTACTGGACAGGACGGACCGCGAGGGCGCCGAGGAGGCGCTCACACGGCTCGCCGCGACGGTCCGCCGGGAGTACGCCCGCCCCTGAGGCGCCGGGTAATCGGTGGGCGACCGTGACACGACGGGCGACGGCCTGCTCGGCGGCTTCCAGGAGTTCGTGGGCCACCGCGGTCCGGTCGAACACTTCGGTCGGCAGCTCACACTGTCCATCGGCGAGGTGACCGGGGCGCCCTCCCCCGGGTGGCTCGGTCCGCACCCGGGGAAGTGAGCCCGCCCAGGGTCAGTGGCCCGCGATCGCCCGGGCTGTGTACGGCCGTTCCAGTTCCTCGGTCTCCTTCTCGGTGAGGGTGAGATCGAGGGCTGCCACGGCGTCGTCGAGGTGGTGCGGCTTGGTGGCGCCGACGATCGGGGCGGCCACGGTGGCACGGCTCAGCAGCCAGGCGAGAGCGACTCGCGCCCTCGGGACCCCGCGCTCGTCGGCGATACGGGTGACGGCCTCGACGATGTCGCGGTCGCCCTCCTGGTACAGGGTGTTGCCGAAGTCGTCCGTGCCGCTGCGTTCGGTGACGGTGCCCCAGTCGCGGGTGAGGCGGCCCCTGGCCAGCGGGCTCCACGGCAGCGTGGCGACGCCCTGGTCCTCGCACAGCGGGAGCATCTCGCGCTCCTCCTCGCGATAGAGGAGGTTGTAGTGGTTCTGCATGGACACGAACCGTGTCCAGCCGTTCGACCGGGCGGTGTGCTGCAGCTTGGCGAACTGCCAGGCGTACATCGAACTCGCCCCGAGGTAACGGGCCTTGCCCGCCTTGACCACGTCGTGCAGGGCCTCCATGGTCTCCTCGACCGGGGTGTCCGGGTCGAAGCGGTGGATCTGGTAGAGGTCGACGTAATCGGTGCCGAGGCGGCGCAGACTGTTGTCGATCTCCGTCATGATCGCCTTGCGGGACAGGCCCCGGCCGTTGGGCCCTTGGTGCATGGCGCCGTTCACCTTGGTGGCGAGGACGATCTCCTCGCGGCGTGCGAACTCCGCCAGCGCCCGGCCGACGATCTCCTCGCTGGTGCCGTCGGAGTAGACGTTGGCCGTGTCGAAGAAGTTGATCCCGGCGTCAAGAGCCCGGCGGATCAGCGGGCGTGACGCCTCCTCGTCCAGGGTCCACTCGTGGGTGCCTCGGTCGGGGATACCGAAACTCATGCAGCCCACACAGATCCGGGACACGTCCAGACCCGTCGAACCGAGCTTCACGTACTGCATCGTCGCTACTCCTGCCTGTGGGGTGTGCGCCTGAGAGGCAGCGTACGAGAGGGCGCGCGTGCCCTTCCCATCCTTTTGCGCGTGCTCTTCGCGCCGGACCCGATCAGATCCGGTAGCGGCGCAGCGCTGGGGTCACCGTCGCCAGCAGCAGCATCGCGCCGATGACGAGCAGGCCGCCCCCCGCGACGGCCGTACGGGCGCCGAAGGCCGAGCCGGCCGTGCCGTGCAGGACGTCGGCGAGGCGGGGACCACCGGCGACGACCACGGTGAAGACCCCCTGCATACGGCCGCGCATCTCGTCGGTGGCCGCGGACAGCAGGATGGCGCCGCGGAAGACCATGGAGACCATGTCGGCGACACCTGCGACCGCGAGGAACACCACGGCGAGCCACAGGCTGGTGCTCAGTCCGAAGCCCGTGACGGCCGCGCCCCAGGCCATGACGGCCGCGATGACCATGAGGCCGTGCCGGTTCGAGCGGGAGAAGGTGCCCGACATCAGACCGCCGACGACGGCCCCGATGGGAATCGCGGCGAACAGCAGGCCGAGGGCGAGGCCTTCGCCGTAGGGCGCGTACGTGGTGTCGGCGAGCTGGGGGAAGAGGGCTCGGGGCATGCCCAGGACCATGGCGATGATGTCGGCGAGGAAGGAGAGCAGCAGCACCTTGTGCAAGGAGATGTAGCGGAAGCCCGCGAGGACCTCCCGCCAGCCGGCGCGCCGGGTCGTCGAGGTGTCCTGGGGCGGCAGGGAGGGCAGCTTGTAGACCGCCCACAGGGTGACGCAGAGGGCGAGCGCGTCGATCAGGTACAGCTCCGCCAGGCCGATCACCGGGATCAGGGCACCGGCGAGCAACGGGCCCGCCACCAGGCCGAGTTGCATCACGGTCGAGCCGAGGGCGGCCGCCGCGGCCAGTTCGCCGGCGGGGACCAGCCGGGCCACGGAGGCGTTGCGGGCGGGCGAGTTGAGGCCGAAGAACGCCTGCTGGAGGGCGAGCAGCGCCATCAGTGCCCACACCGATTCGAGACCGGTGACGGCCTGGACCCAGAACAGCACCGAGGTGACGGCGATACCGGTGTTGGTGATCAGCAGCAGCGTGCGGCGGTCCACGCTGTCGGCGACCGCGCCGCCCCACAGTGCGAACACCACCAGGGGCAGCAGTCCGGCGAGGCTCGCGTAGCCGACCCAGGCCGAGGAGCCGGTGATGTCGTAGATCTGCTTGGGCACGGCGACGGCGGTCAGTTGGCTGCCGACCGCCGTGACGACGGTCGAGGACCACAGGCGCCGGTAGGCGGGACGGCGCAGCGGCCTGGTGTCCATCGCGAAGCGGCGCCAGCCCCGGCGGGGGGCGGTCTTCGCGTCGTCCTCCGGGGCTGTGTCGTCGCCGGTGCTGCTCTTGGTGGTGTCCACGCGCATCCTGTTGCTCGATACATCTTTCGATACGGACACCACTATCGCGGAGGCCGCCGCCACCGGGACAGGCGGATTCGACGCCGTCTCACATGCTGTCGGTCCGTCCTAGGACAGCGGCCACCGGATCACGCCCCGGCGATCAGTGTCACGCCGAGCGCGAGCATCGTCGCCGCGACCAGCCCGTCCAGGATCCGCCAGGCCTTCGGGCTGGCCAGCAGACCGCTGAGGAGCCGGGCGCCGAAGCCGAGGGCGGCGAACCAGCACAGGCTCGCGAGGCCCGCGCCGAGCCCGAAGGTCCAGCGCAGGTCGCCGCGGTCGGCGGCGATGGAGCCGACCAGGAACACGGTGTCGAGGTAGACGTGCGGGTTGAGCCAGGTCAGCGCCAGACAGGTGAGCACAGCCCGGCGCAGTGAGCCCGCGGTGCCGACCTCGGCCGCTCGCAGGGCACCTCCGTCGGGCCGCAGGACGCGCCGGGCGGCCAGGGCGCCGTAGACGACGAGGAAGCCGCCGCCCACGAGGGCCACCGCGGTCAGGGCGGTGGGCCAGGCGACGATCACGGCGCCGACGCCGCCGACGCCGAGGGCGATCAGGACCGCGTCGGAGAGGGCGCAGATGGCGACGACGGGGAGTACGGCGTCCCGGTGGAGGCCCTGGCGCAGGACGAAGGCGTTCTGGGCGCCGATGGCGACGATGAGGGACAGGCCGGTGCCGAAGCCGGCGGCGAGGACGGTCAGTGCGTTGTTCACACCACGACGCTAGGAACTCCGGAGCGCGTAGTACAGCTAAAGATTCTTACCTATCATTAGCACTCGTGATGTCGACCCATGTCTCGGAGCTTCCGCTCGATCTGGTGCGCACCCTGCTCGCGGTGGTGGACGAGGGCACGTTCGACGCGGCGGCCGGTGTGCTGCATGTGACGCCCTCGGCGGTCAGTCAGCGGGTCAAGGCGTTGGAGCAGCGGGTGGGCCGGGTCCTGCTGATCCGGGAGAAGCCGGTGCGGCCGACCGAGTCGGGCGAGGTGATCGTCCGGTTCGCGCGCCAACTGGCCCGGCTCGAACACGACGCGCACACCGCGCTCGGTATGACCGGCTCCGGCGAGGCCACCCGGGTGTCGATCGCGGTGAACGCCGACTCGCTGGCGACCTGGTTCCTGCCCGCGCTGACGCGGGTGCCCGAGGAGCTGCGCCCCTGCTACGAGCTGCGCCGCGAGGACGAGCAGTACACGGCGCGGCTGCTGCGCGAGGGGCTGGTGATGGCGGCGGTCACGGCGGCGCCGGACGCCGTGGCGGGCTGCTCGGTGCGTCCGCTCGGCCGGATGCGGTACTTGCCGGTCGCCGCCCCCGCATTCGCGGAGCGGTGGCTGGGCAGAGGATCGGGCAGGCCCCTCGATGAAGTGATCGCCGACGCGCCGGTGGTGTTCTTCGACCGGCGGGACGAGTTCCAGGACACCTTCGTACGGGAGCTGACGCGGGGCCGCCCGGCCGGCGCCCGACGGCACTACGTGCCGACCTCGGAGGGCTTCGTCGACGCCGTGGCCGCCGGGATGGGTTGGGGCATGGTGCCCGCCGCCCAGGCCGGGCCGCTGCTCGCCGCCGGGCGGCTCGTCGACCTGGCGCCCGAGCAGGCCGTGGACGCTCCCCTGTTCTGGCAGCAGTGGAAGCTGGACTCTCCCGCGCTGACAGCCGTGGCGGAGGCGGTCGCCGCCGAGGCCGCCGAGGCGTTGGCCCCCTGACGACCGCGGTCGGGGACGAAGGCCACCGGGATCAGGTCTTGAACGGCCCCTCCAGCGCCGCCCATTGCAGCAGCATGATGGTCTTGGCGTCGGCGATCTCGCCGGTGCGGATCATCTCCAGGGCGCGCCGGAAGGGCAGTTCGACGATCTCGATGTCCTCGCCCTCCTCTTCGAGGCCGCCGCCCTCGTGGGTACGCGTCGACGGGCCGTACGAGGCGGCGTAGAAGCTCACGCGTTCGGTGACCGAGCCGGGGCTCATATAGACGTCGAAGACGTGCTGGACCTCGCCGATGGTGTGGCCGGTCTCCTCGACGACCTCGCGGCGGACGGCGACCTCGGGGTGCTCGTCCTCCTCGTCGAGCAGTCCGCCGGGGGTCTCGACGAGCATGCCGTCGGGGTGGCCGTTGACATAGACGGGGTAGCGGAACTGCCGGGTGAGCAGCACGGTTTCGCGGTCGGCGTCGTACAGCAGCATGGTGGCGCCGTTGCCCCGGTCGTGGGTCTCGCGTTCCTGGGTGCTCCAGGTGCCGTCGCCGTGCTGGAAGTCGAAGGTCGTCGTGCGCTCCACGTACCAGTGGCAGGACAGCAGTTTCACGTCCCGCACCCTGACGCGCGGGTTGCCGGTGAGGTCCCGGCCGACGCGGTCGAGTCCGGTGCGTCCCCGGCGGTCCGGGGTGTCGATGCCGACGGTCTTGTTGGTCATGTCCGCTTTTACCATTTCGATCCGGCCGTTGCCAGGCGGCTCAATTCGCCTGTCGTGCGCGTCGCTTGGCGGAATCGGGCACTCCGGGACAGCATGCCCGTATGAAGAGTGATCTTTTCTCCAGTGAGCACATGGTGCAGCCGGCGCAGGCGCCGGGGATGAGCGTGCAGAACGCCAAGTCCGTCAAGTACGTCGTGAACGGCGAGATGCTGGCGCGGCAGGGCGCGATGATCGCCCACCGCGGCAATCTCCAGTTCGAACGCAAGGGCCAGGGCGTGGGCGGCATGCTCAAGCGCGCGGTGACCGGGGAGGGCCTGCCGCTGATGGCGGTGCGCGGGCAGGGCGAGGCCTGGTTCGCGCACGAGGCGCAGAACTGTTTCATCGTCGACATCGAGCCCGGTGACGTGTTCACCGTCAACGGCCGCAACGTGCTCTGTTTCGACGCCTCGCTGTCGTACGACATCAAGACCGTGAAGGGCGCCGGCATGACCGGCGGCGGCCTGTTCAACAGTGTGTTCACCGGCCAGGGGCGGCTGGGCCTGGTCTGTGACGGCAATCCGCTGGTCATCCCGGTCTCGCAGCAGCTGCCCGTGTACGTCGACACGGACGCGGTGGTGGGCTGGTCCGCCAACCTCCACACCTCGCTGCACCGGTCGCAGTCCTTCGGTTCGATGATCCGCGGCGGCTCCGGCGAGGCGGTGCAGCTGAAGCTGGAGGGCGAGGGCTTCGTGGTCGTACGGCCGAGCGAACTGACGCCGCAGAAGGCGCAGCAGCACTGAGAGCGGATAGGCAGGGGGCGCCTCGCCGTGTTGTACGGCGGGTGCCCCGTCTCAATGGAGTTCGACCAGTCTCATCGAGCTCTTTCAAAGGCCGCGGGCGCCTCGTCGCAGGGCAGCGGGGCAGCGGGGCACACCCCTGCCCATGTCGACCCACGCGACCCATATCGAACATGTTTCTGATTAACGAGTTACGCTGGTCGCATGGCCATGCACCTCCAGGGCTCCCTCTTCGACCAGTCCGACGACCTCCGCCTCGCGCCCCTCGACGGGATCCGGCGCCGCGAGCTGGGCGCCGGGGCCTGGATCGATCTGCTGCCCGGCTGGCTCACCGGGGCGGACGAGCTGTTCGCGCGGCTGGCCGAGGAGGTGCCGTGGCTGGCCGAGCGGCGGCAGATGTACGAGCAGGTCGTGGACGTGCCCCGGCTGCTCGCGTACTACGGGGCCGACGACGCCCTCCCGCATCCCGTCCTGGCGGAGGCACGGGCCGCGCTCACCGCGCACTACGCCGCCGAGCTGGGCGAGCCGTTCGCCACGGCGGGGCTCTGCTACTACCGGGACGGCCGGGACAGTGTCGCCTGGCACGGCGACCGCATCGGGCGGGGAGCGCGTGAGAACACGATGGTGGCGATCCTGTCCGTGGGCGACCCCCGCGACCTCGCCCTGCGGCCGCGCCGGGGCGGCGACTCGCTCCGCTTCCCGCTCGGGCACGGCGATCTGATCGTGATGGGCGGCTCCTGCCAGCGCACCTGGGACCATGCCGTGCCCAAGTCGACGCGTGCGGTGGGGCCGCGCATCAGCATCCAGTTCCGGCCGCAGGGCGTGCGGTGAGGGCGACCCCCGGCTACTCGCGGGCGGCGAGTGCGCGGGACTGCGACGTGCGCGCCAGCAGCGGGCCGAGCCAGCGCTTGAAGCGCCGCAGGGCCTCGAGCCGCCCGGCGGCGCGGTCGAGCCGGTAGTAGAGCTGCGGCGGCACATACGGCAGTAGCGGGGAGTGCCGCTGGCCGAGGAGGGCGAACATCTGCTCCGGGGGGAGGTCGATGTAGCGCTGGAGGTTCTCGTACCACTGGGCGCTGTGGCGGGCCGCGCTCTGCAGACGAAGGAGGTCGGACTTGCGCTGCCGTTCGTACGCGGCGAGCGCGGTCTCCGTCTCGGGGTGTGTGGCGAGGGCCTCGGCCAGGCACATGGCGTCCTCCAGGGCGAGGGTGGTGCCCGCGCCGATGGAGTAGTGGGTGGTGTGGGCGGCGTCGCCGAGCAGGACCAGGTTGCCGTGGTGCCAGGTGCGGTTGGTCAGCGTGCGGAAGTTCAGCCACTGGGGTGTGCCGTCGGCCCTGTCCCGGCCGATGAGCGCGTGGCCGTCGAGGATGCCGTCGAAGAGCTTCTCCAGGAGGGCGAGCCCGTCGGGCTCGTCGAGGCGGTCGAGGCCGAGGCCGGTGAGGGTTTCCGGGGAGCACTCGACGACGAGCGTGCTCTGCTCGTTGCTGAACCGGTAGGCGTAGGCCCAGATCCAGCCGTGGTCGGTCTCCTGGAAGGAGAAGGTGAAGGAGTCGAAGACCTTGGTGGTACCGAGCCAGATGTAGCTGTTGCGGCCGAGCGTGATGTCGGTGCCGAAGTGGTCGGCGTGGCGGGTGCGCAGGGCGCTGTTGACTCCGTCGCCCGCGACGATCAGGTCGGCGTGGGGCAGATCGTCCGGCCTGATCTCGTGCTCGTACTCGACACGTACGCCGAGCGATCGTGCCCGCTCGGCGAGCAGTTCGAGCAGACGGCGTCGGCCGATGCCGAAGGCCTCGTCGCCCGGCTGGACCGTCGAGCGGTCCCGGACGTGGGCGACCCCGGCGTTCCAGCTGACGGAGTCGGCGCCGATGGCGAGGGCCGTCTCGGGATCGACCTCGCGGAGCCTGTCGAGCAGTTCGGCCCAGTAGGTCACACCCCAGCCGTAGGTCGATCCGGCGGGGTTCCGTTCATGGACGGTGATGTCGTGGGACGGGTCCTGCCGCTTCATCAGGATCGAGAAGTAGAGGCTCGCGGGCCCGCCGCCGACGCACGTGATCTTCACACCCACTCCCATTGCTACGCAAAGCGATCACTTTGCCACGAAGAGTAGCAGGAGAAGTCGGTCTCGATCCGTGTCACGTTGCGCCCACCACCAAGGCCACTCGCTTCTCACCCACACCGGGAGATCGCCGGCGTCCCCTTCGCCGCCGCACGGATTTTCCCCTGGGAGCAGGCCGTGTCTGGGGCGCAGGAGCGTCGTGGAAATACTGCGGGACGTACTTCCACAATTCCCGTGGAATGCGTGAGCGAGCCCCCGGCCTGGCTGGGCACCGGGAGCTCGCTGCTGTCGCGGATCCGCCGTCGTCGCCGCCCCCGCGCGCAGTCCGTGGCTGCTGTCGTCGCAGATTGCGACGGAGCTCGTGCGGGAGGGCAAAGGTGATGGACTCGTCGGCGGTCGTCACGGTGTCGACATCGGGCGGCCCGCGCGCAGGGCGCAGTGACGGGCGACCGTCATGGCCAGCATCGATTTGCCCATGGCCGTGCGGGCGGTGATCACAGTGTGCTCAGCCCGCCACCGCGCAGGTCGTCCAGGTCGGACAGTCCGGTCGCGACGCGCCGCCGGGGTGGGGCAGGTACCGCGGTGCGACGGTGGCTGCCGTCGCCGGCTGCGGTACGGCGGCGGGCATCGGCTTTGCGGGCGTGGTTGCGCACCACAGTGCTTCCGTTCCGCGCGTCCGGGCCCGTGATCCCGCGCGCGCCGACACTCGCAGAGTCAACCGCTGGGGACTGGTGTTGATGCGCGGGCACCTGGGGCTCATCGCCCCTTGCCGTCCACGGGACCGTTCAGGGACTCGCCGGGCCGACACCATGACGACGGCCATCACCTGCCGCGCCGGTAAGGTGCAGACCATTTTTCCTAACCCTTCGCGAAGCTGTGAGCGACGTGCTAAAAGATCCAAATAGAGAAGCGAGTCACCCGCCGGGGCTTCTCCACCCCCATGCACGGAGCAGCAGTGACACCACCCTCTACCGTCTCCCCCACCCCTGTCCCCACCCAGTCAGCGCCCCTGTCGGTCGCGCTGGTCAGCCACCGATGCCCCGACCCCTGCGAAGTCACGGGGTTCCACAGCAGGAGGGTCCACGAACCATGTGAGATCCGTCCGTCCGACGATGTCGTCCTCTTCTACGGCCCGCGTATGGGCCAAGAGTTAAGGCGGTTCTCGACCGAGGCGAACGGCGGTCTCCCGCCGTTCGCCGTCCTCGCGACCTGTCTCGACTGGGACGACGTGTGCCTCGCCCTGGACAGCGGAGCCATCGGCTATCTGCTGGAGATCGAGGATCCGGACCTGCTCGCGGCGGCCCTGCACTGCATATCGCACGGTCACACCATCCTCGCCCCACAGATCGCCGAGCACGCGAGGGTCACGTCATGCCCGGGGGGCGCGCTACGGCAGACAGCGGCCGTGGCGAGACCGGACACGAGCGGGAGCGCGACCGGCCGTACCGGTGATTCCTCTCCTTCCCTGGCTCTCTCGCCGCAGGAGCGGGAGATCATGACCCGGCTGGCCTCGGGTCTCTCGGTCCGTGAGATCGCCGTCGAGATGCGCCTGGCCGAGAAGACGGTCAGGAACTATCTCAGCCATATCTACGGAAAGCTCGGCGTGCGAAGCCGTTCGCAGGCCCTCCTCCGCTGGCTCGGGCATCCGGGCGGTGAGACGGCACATCACTGACGGCCGACGGCCGGGCCCACGTCTGAAGGGGCCCGGCCGTAGCGCCGCCCGCGCCGGCGTCGGCCGTCACGGTTTGCCGGCGGTGAGCAGCACGTAGCCGTATTGGGGCAGGTCGAACATGTCTCCCCAGGCCTTCTTCGACTGGGCGACGCCTTCCTCGCCGAGCGTCGGCAGCAGGACGTCGAAGGCGGGCAGGACCGCCGGTCCGGTGGGCCGTGTCTGCTCGCTCACATCGGTGAGTTCCAGGAGGTCGAGCCCGGCCTTCTCCACCAGGGCGGGGTAGTTGTCGATGTGCTCCAGGGAGCGTGCCGTGCTGAGCGTGCAGAAACCTTCCACCACTGCTGTCGCCACGTCGTCGAGGGTTCCGCGCACCACGATGTCGGCGATCGCCAGGCGTCCGCCAGGCCGCAGGACACGCGCCATCTCACGCATCACCTGATCGCGGTCCGGCATATGGATCATCGACTCGATGGCCCAGATCCGGTCGAAGGAATCGTCGGCGTAAGGGAGGTGCATGGCGTCGGCCAGATCGAACGAGACCCGGTCCTCCAGTCCCTCGGAGCGGACCCGGTCCCGCGCGACCTCCAACTGGTTGCGGCTGACGTTGGCGCCCTTCACGGTGGCGCCCGTCTTCCGGGCCAGCCACGCGGCGGGCTTCCCTACGCCGCATCCCACGTCCAGCACCTTGTGCCCCGCGCTCACGTCGAGCCGTTCGTAGAGCTGCTCGGTCATCCGCTCACCGGCCTCGGCGAGCGGATCGATGCTGGACGGATCCGGCCAGTACCCATAGTGAACGTTGTCCGTGAACATGGCGCGGAGCAGTTCATTGGCCTGGTCGTAATAGTCGCCGACCTCGCGGCTGAACGCGTCGAACATCGTTCCCTCCGAATTCGCTGGTCCCATACGAAAGTGACGCCCTCTAAGGCTTGAGGAAGACCGACAATCGCGGTCCTTCCAGCTCACGGACGGGTTTCCGCAGCACAAACGTCCTGCTCGGATTCTTCCCGCCAACGTAACGCGCCCGCACGGTCGTTCATCTCCCCCAACCGAGTAGTTCTGGCGGCGGCTCGCGCCCTGCCTCAGGTCCGCCGTGGTGCGAACCAGAGGCAGGGCGGGGCCGCTGTCGGTCACCAGGTGACGGGCAGTTCGTAGACGCCGTGGGCGATCTGGTCGTGCTTGAAGGGGATCTCATCGAGGGTGCCGGCCAGGGCGAGGGTGGGGATGCGGCGCAGGAGCGTGCTGTAGACGATCTGGAGCTCGACCCGGGCCAGGGTGGCGCCCAGGCACTGGTGGACGCCGTAGCCGAAGGCCAGATGGCGGCGGGCGTTGGCGCGGTGGATGTCGAGGCGGTCGGGGGCCTCGGGGTAGAGGTCCGGGTCCCAGTTGGCGGCGTTGAGTGGGAAGACGATGCCCTCGCCCGCCTTGATGACCACACCGCCGATCTCGATGTCCTCGGCGGCGATCCGGCGCACGGTGTCCTGAGCGATCGTCAGATAACGCAGCAGTTCCTCGACCGTGTTGACGATGACCTTCGGGTCGTCGCTGTCGCGTACCTCGGCCAGTTGCTCCGGGTTCTCCAGGAGGGCGAGGGTGCCCAGCGCGATCATGTTGGCGGTGGTCTCGTGTCCGGCGCCGAGCAGCATCATGCCGATGCCGGCGGCGTCGTCCTGGGTGATCTCGCCGGCCTCGACCTGCACCGCGAGGTCGGACAGGATGTCGTCGCCGCGGTCGCCGAGCTTGGTACCGACCAGCTCCTTCAGATACATGGCCTGCGCGATGGCGGCCTTCTGCGCGTCGCCCTGAGCGGTGTCGCGGTAGATCATCGCGTTGTTGTTCTGCTGCAGGAACTCACGGTCCTCGTAGGGGACTCCGAGCATCTCGCAGATCACCCGGACCGGCACCGGCAGGGCGAGCGCCTCCACCAGGTCGACCGGTTTGGGGCCCGCCAGCATCCCGTCGATCAGCTCGTCGGTGATCTTCTGGATGGCCGGCCGCATGGCCTCGATCCGCCGGGCCGTGAACGGCAGGGTGACCATCCGGCGGATTCTGCCGTGCTCGGGGTCGTCCTGCCCGGCGAAGGACGGCTGGGCCATGCTGAGGAACTTGAAGTCCGCGCTGATGTGCGGGTAACCGTCGCGGAGGCCGTCGTGGCTGACGCGCGGGTCGCTGAGCAGGGCCCGCTGGTCGGCGTGGCGGGTGACGACCCAGGGCGTGCTGCCGTCCCAGATCCGCGCCCGCGAGAGGGGCTTCTCGGCGAGCAGCTTCCGCACGCCCGGCGGCGGGTCGAACGGGCAGCCGGTGTCCCGCTTCATGGGCCACTCCGGGGCGTCCTCGGCAGGGTCGCCGGCTTCCACGAGTGTCGTGTCGGTCATGTCTTCTCCTGTAGGTCGGTCCTGGGTGTGTGCGTGGTTCGGTCGAGCGAGGGCGTACGCCTGCTCGTCATCTCTGGAGATCAGGACAGGGAGCCGACCCAATCCCGCACGGCCCGCGCGGTCTCGGCCGCGTGGTCCTCCATGAGCGTGTAGTGGTTTCCGGGCACGTCGACGGCGGTGTGCGGCAGGTCCCACCTGCTGCGCCAGTCGGTGTCGGACGGGACGCCCGGCATCGGCTCACTCGACCGGACGAGCAGGCTCGGGGCCTTGATCGCGGCCGGACGCCAGTGGTCGAACAGCCGGAAGTAGCCGCCCATAGCGGTGAGCCAGACGTCGTCGCCGAAGTCGAACCGGAACTTCTCGCGCCGCTCCAGGAGTCCGCCCACCAGCTCCGG
This sequence comes from Streptomyces graminofaciens, assembly GCF_030294945.1. Taxonomy (NCBI): domain Bacteria; kingdom Bacillati; phylum Actinomycetota; class Actinomycetes; order Kitasatosporales; family Streptomycetaceae; genus Streptomyces; species Streptomyces graminofaciens. Next base: position 511,614 of record NZ_AP018448.1, read on the forward strand.
GCCGAGCTGCCCCACCACACCCTCGGGCAGGTAGGTGTCCAGCAGGACCACGCCCGCCGGGGCGGCTCCCTGTTCCTCCATGCGGCTCGCGACCGCGTGGGCCAGCCAGCCGCCGGACGAGTAGCCGACCAGCACGAACGGCGTCTCGCCGACGCGCCGGGCCACGGCATCCGCGGTCGCGTCGGTGTAGGTGGCGAGGTCCTTCGGGAGGAGTTCCCCTTGGACGAACCCGGGCGGGGCCACGGCCCACACCTCCCGCCGGTCGCGCAGCGGGCCCGCGAACCGCGCGTACTGGTGCGGGCCCGACGGGCCGACCACGGACGGGAAGCAGACCAGCATGGGACCGTCCGGCCCTTCGGCCGGTCCTTCGGCGAGCCGCACCGGCTCCGGAACGCTCTCGCGCGCCCGTACGGCGTCGAAGGTCGGACGGAACTCGGAGGCCAGGCGGAGCAGCCGGAAGAACTCCTCCGACCTGCCCTGCCGGTACGCCTCCACGAACAGCTCCCCGAACGCCTCGGCGGTGCCGCCCCCGTTGGTCGGGACGCGTGCGGCCTCGACCGGGGCTGCCGTGTCCGTGCCGGAGCCGTCGGTGTGCACTGCGACCAGATCGGTCCGCAGCTGTGCGGCGAGCGCGGCCGGGGTCCGGTGCTTGAAGACGAGCGTGGTCGGCAGCCGCAGCCCGGTCGCCGCGGTCAGCCGGTTGCGTAGTTCGACGCCGGTGAGCGAGTCGAAGCCCAGGTCGAGGAAGGGCCGGTCCGTGGTGACCTGCTCCGGGTCGGTGTGCCCGAGCACGGCCGCCGCCTGCGCGCCGACCAGGTCGAGCAGCGCGGCCTCCTGCTCCGCCGGGGACAGTGCCACGAGACGGCCCCACAGCGAGGCCGGATCCGTCGCCGGGGTGCCGTTGTCGAGGGCCGCGACGGTACGGCGGGACGGTACGCGGACCAGCCCGCGCAGCAACGGGTGGTCGAAGCCCGTCCGGCGCACGGCGCCGAGATCGATCCGGACCGGCACGAACCAGGGTCGGTCGGTGGCCAGCGCCGAGTCGAGGAGGGCGAGCCCCTGCTCGGAGGAGAGCGGCAGCACGCCGTGGTGTGTCATCCGGTTCAGTTCGGCGTCGGTCAACTGGCCGGTCAGACCGCTGCGTTCGGCCCACAGCCCCCAGGAGAGGGCCGTCGCGGGCAGGCCCTTACGGCTCCGATGGAGGGCCAGGGCGTCGAGGAAGGCGTTGGCGGCGGCGTAGTTGCCCTGGCCCGCCGCACCGAACACACCGGCGCCGGAGGCGAAGAGCGCGAACACGGACAGGTCCAGGCCGGCGGTCAGTTCGTGCAGCCACCAGGCGCCGTCCACCTTGGGCCGCAGCACCGGCTCCAGCCGCTCCGGGGTCAGCGACTCGATCACACCGTCGTCCAGGACACCCGCCGTGTGGATCACACCGCCCAGAGGGTGTGCGGCGGGGATGTCGGCGAGTACGGCCGCCACGGCCTCGCGGTCGGCGACATCGCATCGGGCCTGGCGTACGGATACGCCCACTTCCGACAACTCCTGGGCCAGTGCGTCGGCTCCGCCGCGGCTGAGCAGTACGACGTGCCGTACGCCCCACACGGACACCGCATGCCGTACGGTCAGCCCGGCCAGGACCCCTGAAGCGCCCGTCACCAGCAGCGACTTCTCCGGATCCCATACGACACCGGCGGCGTCCCGGCCGACTTCCCGGGCCTTGGCCGCCCTGGCCAGTCGTGGCACGAGCAGCTCGCCACCGCGCACCGCGACCTGCGGCTCGCCCGTCGCGAGGGCGGTCGGTACAGCGGCGCCTGCGACCGCCCGGCCGTCGACGTCGAGCAGGACGAAACGGCCCGGGTGCTCGGACTGGGCCGAGCGCACCAGGCCCCAGACCGCCGCGGCCGCCAGGTCCGTCACCTCGTCGTCCGGGCCTGCGGCCACCGCGCCGCTGGTCACGACCGCCAGACGGGCCCCGGCGAAGCGTTCGTCGGCCAGCCACTCGTGGAGCAGAGCCAAGGCCTCGCGGGTCGCCGTGTGCGTCCCGGGGACCACGGCCGTCTCGGACCTGCCGCCGCAGAAGGTGAGGACCACCTCGGGCACCGGTGCGCCGGAGTCCACGGCCCGTCGGAGTGCGGCGAGGTCGTCGTACGATCCGAGGCCCACGCCGCCGACCTCTCCGCCGCCGAGGACCGCCCAACTCGCGGTCCCGGCAGCCGGAGTGGGTACCGGTGCCCACTCCACCTCGAACAGCCCCGACTGCCCGGACGGCCGTCCGGCGGCGAACTGTGCGGCCGTGACCGGTCGTGTCACCAGCGCGTCCACCGATGCCACCGGCGTGCCGGCGGTGTCCGTGACCGTGACGGCCACGGTGTCGGCGTCGTCCGTCGTCAGCCGCACGCGAACCGTCGTCGCCCCTGTGGCACGCAGGGAGACACCGGTCCAGGAGAAGGGCAGCCGTCCCTGCCCCTCGCTCTCGGTCTGTGGTGCGCCGTGTCCGAGGAGCAGGGGGTGCAGGGCCGCGTCCAGCAGCGCCGGGTGCACGCCGAAGCGCCTCGCCGCGTCCCGCTCTGGCCCGGCCAGCTCGACCTCGGCGAACAGTTCGCCGTCGCGGCGCCACACTCGTCGTAGGCCCTGGAAGGCGGGGCCGTACGCGTAGCCCGCTGCGGCGAAGCGGTCGTACACCTCGGTGAGGTCCACCGGATCGGCGTCGGCCGGTGGCCATGAGGTCAACGCCGGGGGCGTGTCGTGGTCCGCGTCCACGGCCAGCGTTCCGCCGGCGTGGCGGGTCCATTCCTGTCCTCCGGCTTCGTCCTCGGCGCGGGAGTGGATGGTCACGGCCCGCCGTCCGGAGGTGTCCGGGCCGTCGAGGACCAGTTGGAGGTGGACCGCGCCCTCCTCCGGAAGGAACAGCGGGGCGTGGAGGGTCAGCTCGTCGAGGTGACCGTGTCCGACGTGCTCGCCTGCGGCCAGCGCCAGTTCGACGAAGCCCGTGCCGGGCAGCAGCACCGAGCCGAACACCGCGTGATCGGCCAGCCAGGGGTGGGTGGCGGGGGACAACCGGCCCGTGAACACGGTCCGTTGCTCGTCGGCCAGGTCGACCACGCCGGTGAGCAGGGGGTGTTCGAGGGTCTGCAGCCCGGCGGCGGAGAGGTCGCCGGGGACGCCGGCGGGTGCTTCCAGCCAGTAGCGGCGGCGCTGGAAGGCGTACGTGGGCAGATCGACGCGAGGGGCGCCGGTGCCGGTGTGGAAGGCGGGCCGGTCGAGGGGGCCGCCGCCGTGGGTGTGGACCTTGGCCAGGGAGACAAAGAGACGGTCCTGGCCGCCTTCCTGGCGGCGCAGGGAGCCGGTGACGACGCCCCGGTGGTCGAGTGCCTCCAGGGTTTCCTGGATCCCGAGAGTGAGGACCGGGTGCGGGCTGGCCTCGACGAACACGCCCCACCCTTCGGCGGCCAGGGCGCGGGTGCCCGCTTCGAAGCGGACGGTCTCGCGCAGGTTGCGGTACCAGTAGTCGGCGTCCATGGGTGTCGCGCCGAGCCACTGCCCGGTCACCGTGGAGAAGAGCGGGACGGTGCCCGCGCGGGGCGTCAATCCGTCGAGGACACGCAGGAGTTCGTCGTGGATCAGGGCGACCTGGGGGCTGTGGGAGGCGTAGTCCACGGGGATCCGCCGGGCGCGGATCTCCTGCGCGTCCAGTTTCTCCAGGAGGGCGTCCACGGCCTGGGAGTCACCGGAGATCACAGTGGAGGCGGGGCCGTTGACCGCGGCGACGGCGATCTGGCCGTCGTCGGCCCACGGACGGATCAGCTCGACGGTGTCGGCCTCCGGGAGGGGAACGGAGACCATCTGCCCACGCCCGGCCAGCGCGGTGATGGCCCGGGAGCGCACGGCCACCACGCGGGCTCCGTCCTCCACGGACAGCACCCCGGCCACACAGGCGGCGGCGATCTCGCCCTGCGAGTGCCCGACGACCGCGTCCGGCTCGATCCCGTACGACCGCCATGCGGCGGCCAGGGCCACCATGACCGCCCACAGCGCCGGCTGGACGACGTCCACCCGCTCCAGGGAGGGCGCGCCCTCGGCCTGCCGCAGCACCTCGTGCAGCGAGCGGCCGTCCCAGTCGACGTGCTCGGCGAGTGCCTGACCGCACTCCTCCAGCGCGGCGGCGAAGACCGGCGACTGCTCGGCCAGTTCCAGGCCCATGCCGATCCACTGGGACCCCTGGCCGGGGAAGACGAACGCCACCCGGCCCGCGCCCTCGGCGGGCGCGCGTCCGGTCACGACGTTGGCCGCCGCCTCGCCCGCGGCCAACGCCTGCACGCCGGCCAGCAGTTCGTCGCGGTCCCGTCCGACGACCACCGCGCGATGCTCGAACGACGCGCGGGTACGGGCCAGGGAGTTGCCCACGTCCGCGGCGCTCAGCGACGCGTCGGCGCCGACGAAGGCGCCCAGCCGGGCCGCCTGCTCACGCAGGGCCTGTTCGTCCCGGCCCGAGATCGGCCAGGCGATCACGGACGGTGGAGTCGTGTCGCCTTCGTGGGCGTGTACGGGGCCGGTGTCTGCGGCCTGTTCGAGGATGACGTGGGCGTTGGTGCCGCTGGCGCCGAAGGAGGAGACGGCGGCGCGGCGGGGCCGGTCGGTGGTGGGCCAGGGGCGGGCCTCGGTGAGGAGTTCGACCGCTCCGGCGTCCCAGTCGACCTCGGGGGTGGGCTCGTCCACGTGCAGGCTGGCGGGCAGCACGCCGTTCCGTATCGCCATCACGGACTTGATCACGCCGGCGACACCGGCGGCGGCCTGGGTGTGGCCGATGTTGGACTTCACCGAACCCAGCCACGCGGGCTCGCCCTCGGGTCGGTCCTGGCCGTAGGTGGCGAGCAGGGCCTGGGCCTCGATGGGGTCACCGAGGCGGGTGCCGGTGCCGTGGGCCTCGACGAGGTCGATGTCGGCGGGGGTCAGGCGGGCGTTGGCCAGGGCCTGGCGGATCACGCGTTGCTGGGAGGGGCCGTTCGGGGCGGTGAGGCCGTTGGAGGCGCCGTCCTGATTGACGGCACTGCCGCGTACGACGGCCAGGATCGGGTGGCCGTTGCGTTCCGCGTCGGACAGGCGCTCCAGCAGGAGCATGCCGACGCCCTCGCCCCAGCCCGTACCGTCGGCAGCGGCGGCGAACGCCTTGCAGCGGCCGTCCTCGGCGAGTCCGCGCTGCCGGGTGAACTCGGTGAACACGCCCGGGGTGGCCAGGACGGTGACGCCACCGGCCAGGGCCAGGGAGCACTCGCCCTGCCGTAGGGCCTGGGAGGCCAGGTGGAGGGTGACCAGGGAGGAGGAGCAGGCGGTGTCCACGGTGACCGCCGGTCCTTCGAGCCCGAAGGTGTAGGCGACGCGTCCAGAGGCGATGCTGCCCGCGTTGCCGTTGCCCAGGTAGCCCTCGACCTCCTCCGGGACGTGCAGAACCCGGGTGCCGTAGTCGTGGTACATGACGCCGGCGAAGACGCCGGTGGCGCTGCCTCGGAGCGTCGCCGGGTCGATGCCCGCCCGTTCCAACGCCTCCCAGGAGGTCTCCAGCAGCAGCCGCTGCTGCGGGTCCATGGCGAGGGCCTCGCGGGGGGAGATCCCGAAGAACGCGGCGTCGAACTGGTCGGCGTCGTAAAGGAACCCGCCCTCGCGGGTCAGGCTGGTGCCGCCGGGCCGCTCGGGGTCGAACAGGGCGTCGAGGTCCCAGCCTCGGTCCTGGGGGAAGCGGGATACGGCGTCGGCCTCGTCGGCGACAAGCCGCCAGAGGTCTTCCGGTGAGGCCACCCCGCCCGGGTAACGGCACGCCATCCCGACGATCGCGATCGCCTCGTCGACGGCGGTCCCGGCGATCGCGACGGGTGCGGTCGGGCCGGTGGTGGTGCCTGCGGCGGAGGAACGGATGTGGGTGGCGAGAGCAGTCGGTGTCGGGTAGTCGAAGATCAGGGTGGCGGGCAGGCGCAGGCCGGTGGCTCCGTTCAGGCGGTTGCGCAGCTCCACCGCGGTGAGGGAATCGAAGCCCAGCTCCCGGAACGCCTGCCCGGGAGCCACCGCACCGGCGCTTGCGTAACCCAGCACGGCTGCGGCCTCGCCGCACACCAGTTCCAGGACCGCTCGCTCGGCCTCCGCGGGTGAGAGCCCGGCGATCCGCTGCACGAAGGAGTCGGCGCCGTTCGCGCCTGCGGTCACCGCGCGGCGGGTGATCCGGCGCACCAGGCCCCGCAGCAAGGGCGGGACCGGTTGGTCCGAGGTCCGGAGTATGCCGAGGTCCAGCCGGGCCGGGACCAGCCAGGGGCGGCCTGTGGCCAGCACCGCGTCCAGCAGGGCGACTCCCTGCTCGGAGGAGAGCGGCAGCACTCCTTGGCGTGACAGTCGGCCCAGGTCGGACTCCGCCAACCGGCCTGTCAAGCCGCTGCGTTCGGCCCACAGGCCCCAGGAGAGGGAGGTCGCCGGGAGGCCTTCACGGTGCCGGTACAGGGCGAGGGCGTCGAGGAAGGCATTGGCAGCGGCATAGTTGCCCTGACCCGCCGCGCCGAACACACCGGCCGCGGAGGAGAACACCGCGAACACCGACAGGTCAACGTCGGCGGTCAGCTCGTGCAGCCACCAAGCGCCGTCCACCTTCGGCCGCAACACCGGCTCCAGCCGCTCCGGGGTCAGCGACTCGATCACACCATCGTCCAGGACACCCGCCGTGTGGATCACACCGCCGAGCCGGTGTTCCGCGGGGATGCCGGCCAGCACGGCCGCCACAGCCTCCCGGTCCGCCACATCGCAACGCGCCTGCTGCACGGACACGCCCGCCTCGGCCAGTTCCTGAGCCAGCCCGTCGGCTCCGCTACGGCTGACCAGCACCACATGCCGTACGGCCCACTCCGCGACCGCATGCCGTACCACCAGCCCCGCCAGAACACCCGAAGCGCCCGTCACCAGCAGGGACTTCTCCGGATCCCATACGACACCACCGGCGCCGCCCTCCGTCGCGGGCACCACCCGCGCAAGCCGAGGGACCAGCACCTGACCCTCACGCACCATCACGTGCGGCTCATCCGCGGGCAGACCCGCAAGAGCGTCCCCGTCTGTGTCGACGAGCACGAACTGACCCGGGTGCTCGGACTGCGCCGACCGCACCAGACCCCACACCGCCGCACCCGCCAGGTCCGACACCTCGCCCCCGACAGCACCCCGCGTCACCACCACCAGACGCGAACCACGCGGACGCTCCCGCGCCAGCCACCCCTGGATCAGCCCAAGAGCACGCTCAATCGCCTCGCGCACCCCCTGCGGATCCTGCACGAGGCCGTCGAAACGATGCACCTCCAGGACATCCGCCGCCAGCGCATCGGAGTCCCCTCCGGCGAACGGCACCCACTCCACACCGAACAGCGAGTCACGCCCCACCCCACCCCCTGCCCCGAGCTGCTCCTCCGCGACGGGCCGTGACACCAGCCCCTCCACCCGCGCCACCGGCACACCGTCCTGATCCGCGACCAGCACGGACACCGCGTCCTGCCCCGCCGGGGACAGCCGCACACGGGCCGCGGACGCACCCGTCGCGAACAAGGACACACCCCGCCAGGCGAACGGCAGACGCACCTCAGCAGCCTCACCACCGTGCTGCAGCAAGGCAACGGCCGAGGTCTGCAACGCGCCGTCCAGCAACGCCGGGTGGATGCCGAACTGGTCCGCCTGGCCGTCCAGTTCCTCGGCGAGGCTGACCTCCGCGAAGAGTTCCTCGCCACGACGCCACACCCGCCGCAACCCCTGGAAAGCCGGACCGTACTCATAGCCCAACCCACCCAGCAGGTCGTACAGCCCCTCGACCGGCACCACCTCGGCGTCCGCCGGCGGCCACTGCGCCAGCCCCTCCGGCTCGGGACGCGCTTCCAGCTCCAGCACACCCGAGGCGTACTCCTGCCAGGCGTCCGGCTCTGCGGCCTCGTCCGACCGTCCGTACACCGTGAACGCCCGATGCCCCCGCTCGTCCGGCGCCTCCACCGCGAACTGGACCTGAACAGCACCCTCCACCGGCAACACCAGCGGAGCCTGGAGCGTCAGCTCCTCCACCGCGCCACAGCCGACCCGCTCCCCCGCGCACAGCGCCAGCTCCACGAACGCAGCGCCGGGCACGAGCACCACACCCCGCACCGAGTGATCCGCCAGCCACGGATGCGACAGCACCGACAACCGACCACTCAGCAGCGTCCGGTCACCACCGGCCACCTCGACCACCGCGCCGAACAACGGGTGACCCGCCGAAGCCAGGCCCGCCGAGGCCACACCACCGGCGCCGTCACGCCCGCCGTCCAGCCAGAAACGCCGCCGCTGGAAGGCGTACGTCGGCAGCTCCACCCGTTCCGCGCCCGTGCCGGCGAAGACGGCGGGCCAGTCGACGTCGGCGCCGTGTGCGTGGGCCTCGCCCAGGGAGAGCAGGTAGCGGTCGAGGCCGCCCTCGCCGCGGCGCAGGGTGCCGAGCACGGCGCAGTTCGCGGCGGCGGCCTCGACGCTCTCCTGCATGCCGATGGCCAGTACCGGGTGGGGGCTGGCCTCGATCAGAAGGCCGAAGCCCTCCGCGATCAGCGTCCGGGTGGCCACGTCGAACTGCACGGTCCGGCGCAGGTTGCGGTACCAGTAGGCGGCGTCCATGACGGTGGTGTCGATCCACTCGCCGGTCACGGTCGAGAAGAACGGCACGCGGGACGGGCGGGGTGTGACGGGGGCGAGCAGTTCGAGGAGGGTGTCGTGGATCTCCTCCACGTGTGCGCTGTGGGAGGCGTAGTCCACGGGGACGATCCGTGCGCGTACGCCGTCGGCCTCGCAGGCCGCCACCAGTTCGTGCAGGGGCTCGACGTCGCCGGACACCACGGTCGAGTGCGGTCCGTTCACCGCGGCTATCGAGAGCCGGTCCTTGTAGGCCGCGAGGCGGGCCGTGGTCTCCTCGGCGGAGAGTGCCAATGAGGCCATGCCGCCGCGTCCGGCCAGGACGCCCAGGGCGCGGCTGCGCAGGGCGACCACACGTGCGCCGTCCTCCAGCGACAGCGCGTCGGCCACGCAGGCCGCCGCGATCTCGCCCTGCGAGTGGCCGACGACCGCGTCGGGGCGTACGCCGTGGGACTCCCACAGCGCGGCCAGCGACACCATGACGGCCCACAGCACCGGCTGCACGACGTCAGCCTTTTCGAGGTCGGAGCCGTCCAGTACCTCACGGAGCGACCAGTCGACGTGCGGGGCGAGCGCTTCCTCGCAGGCGCGGAGCCGTTCGGCGAACACCGGTGAGCTGTCCGCCAGTTCACGTGCCATTCCGGCCCACTGGGAGCCCTGGCCGGGGAAGACGAACGCGGTCCTGGTGTCGCCCGCGACCCCGCGTACGAGGTGGGGGGCGGGTGTGCCGGAGGCCAACGCGTCGACGCCCTGCAGCAGGTGCGGGAGGTCGGCGCCGACCACGACCGCGCGGTGCCGGTGTGTCGACCGGGTCGTGGCCAGCGACCAGCCGAGGTCGAGGGGGCTCGGCTGGGGCTCACCGTCCGCAACCGTGGTGAGGGTGTCGTGGAGGCGGCGGGCCTGTGCGCGCAGGGCCTCGGGGGTGTGGCCGGACAGGGGCCAGGGCACGGCGGGCAGCGTCGTCGTCCGGTCCGGCGAGGCCGAAGCGGCGGGCTCCTGGTCCGTGTCCGCCTCCGTCGGATTCCCGGTCGCGGCCGGTGCCTCCTCCAGGATGGCGTGGGCGTTGGTGCCGCTGACGCCGAAGGAGGAGACGCCCGCCCGGCGCGGTCGGCCGTTCCGGGCCCATGGCCGGGCTTCGGTCAGCAGGCTGACCGCGCCGGACGACCAGTCGACCTGGGTCGAGGGCCGGTCCACGTGGAGGGTGGCGGGCAGGGTCTCCTGGCGCAGGGCCATGACCATCTTGATCACGCCGGCCACGCCTGCGGCGGCCTGGGTGTGCCCGATGTTGGACTTGACCGAGCCCAGCCACAGCGGGCGCTCCTCGGGCCGGTCCTGGCCGTACGTCGCGAGCAGCGCCTCGGCCTCGATGGGGTCGCCGAGCCGGGTGCCGGTGCCGTGGGCCTCGACCACGTCGACGCTGTCGGGGGTGAGGCGGGCGTTGTCCAGGGCCTGGCGGATCACCTGTTCCTGGGAGGGGCCGTTGGGGGCGGTCAGGCCGTTGGAGGCGCCGTCCTGATTGACGGCGCTGCCACGCAGCACGGCCAGCACCTCATGGCCGTTGCGCCGGGCGTCCGACAGTCGTTCGAGGAGCAGTACGCCGACTCCCTCGGCCATGCCGGTGCCGTCGGCGGCGTCCGCGAAGGCCTTGCACAGGCCGTCCTGGGCGAGTCCGCGCTGCCGGGAGAATTCGAGGAAGGTCCCCGGGGCGGCCATCACGGACACGCCGCCGACCATGGCGAGGGAGCACTCGTCGGAGCGGAGCGCCTTGGCCGCAAGATGCATCGCCACCAGCGACGACGAGCAGGCGGTGTCCACCGTGACGGCGGGGCCCTCCAGGCCGAACGTGTAGGAGAGCCGGCCGGAGAGCACGCTGGCCAGGTTTCCGGTGGCGAGATAGCCCTCGACACCGTCGGGGACCGAGCGCAGCCGGGTCGCGTAGTCCAGGTCGTTGCTGCCGATGAACACGCCGGTACGGCTGCCCCGCATCGCCGCCGGGTCCAGTCCGGCCCGCTCCCACACCTCCCAGGACGTCTCCAGCAGCAACCGCTGTTGCGGATCCATGGCCAGTGCCTCGCGCGGCGAGATGCCGAAGAACTCGGGGTCGAACCCGGCGGCCTCGTGGAGGAAGCCGCCCTTGCGGGTGTACGAGGTGCCGGAGTGTCCGGGGTCCGGGTGGTACAGCGCGTCGAGGTCCCAGCCGCGGTCGGCGGGGAAGTCCGTCAGGCAGTGCCGCTCGTCGACGAGCACCCGCCACAGATCCTCGGGGCTCCGCACTCCGTCGGGGAAGCGGCAGCTCATCCCGATGATCGCGATCGGCTCGTGGTCCCGTGCCTCGCTCTCGCTGAGCCGCGCCCGGCTCTGGCGCAGTTCGCCCATGACCCGGTTGAGGTAGTCCCGGAGCTTGTCTTCGTTGGTCATGTCGATCTCACGTTCCTTCAGTAGTCGACCAGCGGACAGCCGGGTCAGAGGGATCCGAGTTCCTTGTCGATGAGGTCGAACATCTCGTCGTCGCTGACGGGCGCGGTGTCGCCGCCCGCCTCCGGACGGCTCATGTCCTCGCCACCGCCCTGGGCGTCGGTCCACTTCCACAGCAGCGACTTCAGCCGTGCGGTGACGCGGTCGCGTACGGCGTCGTCAGTACCGGCACCGTCGCTGGAACCGGAGTTGGCACCGGCTTCGGTGAGGCCGGCGAGCGTGGCCTCCAGGGCGTCGAGGTCGGCGAAGACCGCGGGCTGCGCGTCGGTGGGCTCCGGGGCCAGCTCGTCGAGAAGCAGACGGGCGACCGCGGCGGGCGTCGGATGGTCGAAGACGAGCGTCGCCTTCAGGCGCAGGCCGGTCGCCGCCGCCAGCCGGTTGCGGATCTGCACGGCGGCCAGCGAGTCGGCGCCGATGTCCCGGAAGGGGGTGTCGGCCTGTACGGCGGTGACGTCGGCGTGGCCGAGCACGGCGGCCGCCTGACTGCGTACGAGGTCCAGCAGCGCCCGTGCCCGTTCCTCCTCGCCCAGTGCGGCGAGGCGTTCGGCGAGTGCCGGCGCAGTGCGGACGTCCGCAGTCTGCGCGGCCGTACGGACGGTGCCGGGCACCAGGCCGCGCAGCAGCGCGGGCAGGAGGTCGCCGGAGAGCCTGCGCAGCTCCGCGAGGTCGATCTTGGCGGGGACCACCACGGGCAGGTCGAGGGTGAGGGCCCGGTCGAACAGGGCCAGCCCCTCCTGTGTGGTCAGCGCCGTCACGCCGCCGCTGGACATCCGGCTCAGGTCCGCGTCGGACAGCCGGTCGCCCATGCCGCCGCTCTGCGCCCACAGACCCCACGCCAGGGAGGTGGCGGGCAGGCCGGCGTCGCGGCGGCGTTGGGCGAGGCCGTCCAGGAAGGCGTTGGCGGCCGCGTAGTTCGCCACGCCGGGGCTGCCGAGGGTGCTGGAGAGGGAGGAGAACAGCACGAACGCCCCCAGGTCGAGGCCTCGTGTCAGTTCGTCCAGCAGGAGCGCGGTGTCGACCTTGGGCCGGAGCACACGGTCGAGCCGTTCGGGGGTCAGCGCCGTCACGACGCCGTCGTCGAGCACGGCGGCGGCGTGCACCACGGCGGTCAGCGGGTGCCGTTCGGGTATCGCGTCCAGTACGGCGGCGAGCGCGTCCCGGTCCGTGGCGTCGCAGGCCGCGATGTCGACGACGGCGCCCGCCTCGGTGAGTTCGGCACGCAGCTCGGCCATTCCGTCGGCGGCCTCGCCGCGACGGCTGGTGAGAACCAGCCTCCTGACACCTCGCTCGACGACCAGGTGACGGGCCAGCACCTGCCCCAGCCCGCCGGAGGCGCCGACGAGGAGGACCGTGCCGTCGGGGTTCCACCGGTCGAGGTCAGGGTCGAGGTCGCGGGCGGCGGTGTCCGTGTCGGCGGTCGGGGTCGGTGTGGCGGGACGGACGAGGCGTGGGACGGTGAACTGTCCGCCGCGTACGGCCACTTGTGGCTCGTTCAGGCCTTCCGGGCCTTCCGGGCCTTCCAGGCGGGCGAGCACATCGGGTACGGCGTCGAGGTCGTCGACGTCGACGAGGAGGAACCGCCCCGGGTTCTCGGCCTGTGCCGAGCGGACCAGGCCCCACACGGGGGTCTGGGCCAGGTTGAGGCCCCCGGCCCCGGCCCCGTCGGTGCCGGTGACGACCGCGCGGCAGGTGACGATCGCGAGGCGGGACTCCTCCAGCCGGTCGTCGTCGAGCCAGGCGCGGAGCGCGTCGAGCGTGTCGGCGGTCGTGGCGCGGACCGCCTGTGCGAGGTCGTTGCCCAGCGCATCAGTGCCGGGGGCCTCGGTGGCGCCTGGGGCGGCGCAGATGAAGGCGGCCAGTGCGGGTGCCGGCTGTCCGTCGGCGACGGCCCTGCGCAGTGCTTCCAGTTCGTCCCTGCTGCGCAGCACGGGCCGCCGGTCCGTGTCGCCGGTGGTCGTCGCGGGGCCCGCCGGGATGTCCGTCCAGTCGACCAGGAACAGGGAGTTCTGGGTCACGCTGCTCGCCGCGGCGATCTGCTGGAGGGACACCGGCCGCAGGACGAGCGACTCCACCGACGCCACCGGCTGCCCGGCCGCGTCCGCGATCCGGATGGTGACGGCCGAGTCCCCGGCGGGGCTCACCTTCACACGGGCCGTACCGCCGCCGGGCGCGTGGAGCGTGACGCCGGTCCAGGCGAACGGCATACGGGCGCCGGTGTCGGCGTCGGCCCGGTGGTCGAGGGTGAGGGTCTGCGCGGCCGCGTCCAGCAGGATGGGGTGGAGGCCGTAGTCGGCGGTGTTCTCGCTCGTGTCCAGTGCGACCTCGGCGTACAGGTCGTCGCCGTCGCGCCAGGCCGCGCGCAGGGCCTGGAAGGACGGGCCGTAGGCGTAGCCGAGGGCGGCGAGGTGGTCGTAGTGGCCCTCGACCGGCAGCGGGGTCGCGTCGGCGGGCGGCCAGACGAGCAGGCCGAAGTCGGCGGGGGCGTCACCGGTCAGGGTGCCGCTGGCGTGCCGGACCCATGGGGCGTCGGCGGTCCGGGCGAAGATCTGCACCGGTCGGCGGCCCGTTCCGTCATCGGGGTCGAGCTGCACCTGAAGCCGTACGACGTCCGCCGCGGACACCACCAGGGGTGTGTGCAGCGTCAGTTCGTCGAGGCGGGGCAGGCCCACGTGCCGCCCGGCGCGGAGCGCCATCTCGACGAACGCGGACACCGGCAGGAGCGCGGTGCCGCCGATGACGTGGTCGGCGAGCCAAGGGTGGGTGCCGGTCGACAGTCGGCCGGTCAGCAGGACCTGTTCGCCGCCGGCCGTCTCCACGGCCGCGCCCAGCAGCGGGTGCCGCGCGGGATCCAGCCCGGCGGCGGCCACGTCCGGGGTGCGGCCGCCGATGTCCGACAGCCAGTAACCGCGGTGTTGGAAGGCGTACGTCGGCAGGTCCACGATCCGCGCCGGGCCGAGGACGGCGGCCCAGTTCACCGGCTGCCCGTACGCGTGGACCTCGGCCAGTGAGGCGAGGAAACGCGACCAGTCGCCCTCGTCGCGGCGCAGGGTGGCGACCACGCCTGGGGGCGCGGTGGCGGTCGTGGGAGTGTCCGTGGGGTCGGCCGCTGGTGTGGTCGCCTGGCCGGGCGCCGTCACACTGTCCTCGAGCCCCATGGTCAGTACGGGGTGCGGGCTCACCTCGATGAACAGGTCGTGGCCCTGCCGCGCGAGGTGCCGCACCGCCTCGTGGAACCGCACGGGTCGGCGCAGGTTGCGCAGCCAGTAGTCGGCGTCGAGTGCCTCGCCGTCGACCCACTCGCCGGTCACCGTGGAGAACAGCGGTACGTCGCCCGTACGGCCCGTCACTCCCGACAGGGCCTCGCGGACCTGGTCGGCGACGGCCTCCACCTGGGCCGAGTGGGAGGCGTAGTCGACGGGGATGCGCCGGGCCCTGATCTGGCGGCGCTCGCACAGGTCGAGGAATGCCTCGACCGCGGCCGTCTCCCCGGAGACGACCGTGCTCTCGGGTCCGTTCACGGCCGCGACGGACAGGCGACCCTCCCGATCGGCCGCATCGGCCTCGCCGGTTACGCCGGTCGCGCCGGTCGCGCCGACCGCTCCGGCTGCTCCGGCTGCTTCGGCCACAAGCAGCTCGGTCTGCTCGGCCGAGGCGAAGACCGACGCCATGGCTCCTTGTCCGGCCAGGTCCAGCAGGGCCCGGCTGCGCAGCGCGACGACGCGGGCGGCGTCCTCGACCGACAGGGACCCGGCGACGCAGGCCGCCGCGATCTCGCCCTGGGAGTGGCCCACGACGGCGTCCGGACGCACCCCGCACGCACGCCACAGCTCGGCCAGCGACACCATCACCGCCCACAGCACCGGCTGGATGACGTCGACCCGCTCGAACGTGCCGTCGCGCAGCACCTCTTCGAGGTCCCAGTCCACGACCTGGGCGAGCGCCTGCCCGCAACGGGCGATCGACTCGGCGAACACCGGACATGTGTCCATCAACTCGACGGCCATTCCCCCCCATTGCGAGCCCTGGCCGGGGAAGACGAACACGACCCTGGGCGGGCGGGGCCGGGCCTGGCCCAGCACCAGCCGTGCCGACGGTTCACCGGCCGCGAGGGCGGCCAGCCCGTCCAGCATCTGCTGCCGGTCCCCGCCGAGGACGACGGCCCGGTCGTCCAGCGCGCCGCGGGTGGTGGCCAGGGACAGGCCGATGTCGGCGAGGGCCGGGTCCGGTCGGTCGTGCAGGGAGTCCCGCAGCCGTTGGGCCTGCGCCCGGAGGGCGTCCTGGCCTCGGGCGGAGAGCACCCAGGGGACGACTGTGGCGGCGGGGGACAGTGGGGAGGCGGTGCCGGTCAGGTCCGTGGCCGGGACTGTGTCGGTGGCGTGTTCGAGGATGACGTGGGCGTTGGTGCCGCTGATACCGAAGGAGGAGACTGCGGCGCGGCGGGGGCGGTCGGTGGTGGGCCAGGGGCGGGCCCGGGTGAGGAGTTCGACCGCTCCGGCGTCCCAGTCGACCTCGGGGGTGGGCTCGTCCACGTGCAGGCTGGCGGGCAGCGTGCCGTGTCGCATCGCCATGACGGCCTTGATGATTCCGGCGACACCGGCGGCGGCCTGCGTGTGTCCGATGTTGGACTTGATGGACCCGAGCCAGAGCGGCTGGTCGTCGGTTCGGTCCTGGCCGTAGGTGGCGAGCAGGGCCTGGGCCTCGATGGGGTCGCCGAGGCGGGTGCCGGTGCCGTGGGCCTCGACGAGGTCGATGTCGGCGGGGGTCAGGCGGGCGTTGGCCAGGGCCTGGCGGATCACGCGTTGCTGGGAGGGGCCGTTCGGGGCGGTCAGGCCGTTCGACGCGCCGTCCTGATTGACGGCACTGCCGCGTACGACGGCCAGGATCGGGTGGCCGTTGCGCTCGGCGTCGGAGAGGCGTTCGAGTATCAGCATGCCGACGCCCTCGCTCCAGCCGGTGCCGTCCGCCGTGGCGGAGAAGGACTTGCAGCGGCCGTCGGAGGACAGCCCCTGCTGACGCGAGAACTCGATGAAGGTCCCGGGGGTGGCCATCACCGTCACGCCACCGGCCAGGGCGAGCGAGCACTCACCTTGGCGCAGGGCTTGGGCGGCGAGGTGGAGGGTGACGAGGGAGGAGGAGCAGGCGGTGTCCACGGTGACCGCC
Source organism: Streptomyces graminofaciens (assembly GCF_030294945.1). Classification (NCBI taxonomy): domain Bacteria; kingdom Bacillati; phylum Actinomycetota; class Actinomycetes; order Kitasatosporales; family Streptomycetaceae; genus Streptomyces; species Streptomyces graminofaciens. Next base: position 527,916 of record NZ_AP018448.1, read on the forward strand.
GGTCCTTCGAGACCGAAGGTGTAGGCGACCCGTCCGGAGGCGATGCTGCCCGCGTTGCCGTTGGCCAGATAGCCCTCGACCTCCTCGGGTGCCTCAAGGATCCGGGTGGCGTAGTCGTGGTACATGACGCCGGCGAAGACGCCGGTGGCGCTGCCTCGGAGCGTCGCCGGGTCGATGCCCGCCCGTTCCAACGCCTCCCAGGAGGTCTCCAGCAGCAGCCGCTGCTGCGGGTCCATGGCGAGGGCCTCGCGGGGGGAGATCCCGAAGAACGCGGCGTCGAACTGGTCGGCGTCGTAAAGGAACCCGCCCTCGCGGGTCAGGCTGGTGCCTCTGGCCCGCTGCGGATCGAAGAGTCCTTCCAGGTCCCAGCCGCGGTCCTGGGGGAAGCGGGATATGGCGTCCGTCCCGTCCGCGACGAGTCGCCACAGGTCTTCGGGCGAGGCCACCCCGCCCGGGTAACGGCACGCCATCCCGACGATGGCGATCGCCTCGTCGACGGCGGTCCCTGGCACGGTGAGGGGTGCGATCGGGCCGGCGGTGGTGCCTGCGGTGGCGGAGTGGATGTGGGCGGCGAGGACGGCGGGCGTGGGGTAGTCGAAGATCAGGGTGGCGGGCAGGCGCAGGCCGGTGGCGCTGTTGAGGCGGTTGCGCAGTTCCACGGCCGAGAGGGAGTCGAAGCCGAGTTCCTGGAAGGCCTGCCCGGGCGGGACAGCGCCGGCGTTGGCGTGACCGAGGACGGCCGCGGTCTCGCCGCACACCAGTTCCAGGACCGCTCGCTCGGCCTCCGTGGGTGAGAGCCCGGCGATCCGCTGCACGAAGGAGTCGGCGCCGTTCGCGCCTGCGGTCACCGCGCGGCGGGTGATCCGGCGCACCAGGCCCCGCAGCAAGGGCGGGACCGGTTGGTCCGAGGTCCGCAGCACACCGAGGTCCAGCCGGGCCGGGACCAGCCAGGGGCGGCCCGTGGCCAGCGCCGCGTCCAGCAGGGCGAGTCCCTCGGAGGAGGAGAGGGGGCGGGCGCCGGTACGTTCCAGTCGTTCGAGCTGGGCGTCGGCCAACTGACCGGCCATACCGCTGCGTTCGGCCCACAGGCCCCAGGAGAGGGAGGTCGCCGGGAGGCCTTCACGGTGCCGGTACAGGGCGAGGGCGTCGAGGAAGGCATTGGCGGCGGCATAGTTGCCCTGGCCCGCCGCGCCGAACACACCGGCCGCGGAGGAGAACACCGCGAACACCGACAGGTCAACGTCGGCGGTCAGCTCGTGCAGCCACCAGGCGCCGTCCACCTTGGGCCGCAGTACGGGCGCCAAGCGCTCCGGGGTCAGCGACTCGATCACGCCGTCGTCCAGGACACCCGCCGTGTGGATCACACCGCCGAGCCGGTGTTCCGCGGGGATGCCGGCCAGCACGGCCGCCACAGCCTCCCGGTCCGCCACATCGCAACGCGCCTGCTGGACGGACACGCCCGCCTCGGCCAGTTCCTGAGCCAGCCCGTCGGCTCCGCTACGGCTGACCAGCACCACATGCCGTACGGCCCACTCCGCGACCGCATGCCGTACCACCAGCCCCGCCAGAACACCCGAAGCGCCCGTCACCAGCAGGGACTTCTCCGGATCCCATACGACACCACCGGCGCCGCCCTCCGTCGCGGGCACCACCCGCGCAAGCCGAGGGACCAGCACCTGACCCTCACGCACCATCACGTGCGGCTCATCCGCGGGCAGACCCGCAAGAGCGTCCCCGTCTGTGTCGACGAGCACGAACTGACCCGGGTGCTCGGACTGCGCCGACCGCACCAGACCCCACACCGCCGCACCCGCCAGGTCCGACACCTCGCCCCCGACAGCACCCCGCGTCACCACCACCAGACGCGAACCACGCGGACGCTCCCGCGCCAGCCACCCCTGGATCAGCCCAAGAGCACGCTCAATCGCCTCGCGCACCCCCTGCGGATCCTGCACGAGGCCGTCGAAACGATGCACCTCCAGGACATCCGCCGCCAGCGCATCGGAGTCCCCTCCGGCGAACGGCACCCACTCCACACCGAACAGCGAGTCACGCCCCACCCCACCCCCTGCCCCGAGCTGCTCCTCCGCGACGGGCCGTGACACCAGCCCCTCCACCCGCGCCACCGGCACACCGTCCTGATCGGCGACCAGCACGGACACCGCGTCCTGCCCCGCCGGGGACAGCCGCACACGGGCCGCGGACGCACCCGTCGCGAACAAGGACACACCCCGCCAGGCGAACGGCAGACGTACCCCGGTCACTTCCCTGTGGTCGGCATCGTCGTGCTCCAGCAGAGCCACCGCCGAGGTATGCAGGGCGCCGTCCAGCAGAGCCGGGTGGATGCCGAACTGGTCCGCCTGGCCGTCCAGTTCCTCGGCGAGGCTGACCTCCGCGAAGAGTTCCTCGCCACGACGCCACACCCGCCGCAACCCCTGGAAAGCCGGACCGTACTCATAGCCCAAGCCGCGCAGCAGGTCGTACAGGCTTTCGACCGGCACCGCCTCGGCGTCCGCCGGCGGCCACTGCGCCAGCCCCTCCGGCTCGGGACGCGCTTCCAGCTCCAGCACACCCGAGGCGTACTCCTGCCAGGAGACCGGCTCTGCGGCCTCGTCCGACCGTCCGTACACCGTGAACGCCCGATGCCCCCGCTCGTCCGGCGCCTCCACCGCGAACTGGACCTGAACAGCACCCTCCACCGGCAACACCAGCGGAGCCTGGAGCGTCAGCTCCTCCACCGCGCCACAGCCGACCCGCTCCCCCGCGCACAGAGCGAGTTCGACAAATGCAGCGCCGGGAACCAGCACGACACCTCGTACGGCGTGATCGGCCAGCCATGGATGGGACGCCAACGACAACCGGCCGCTCAGCAGCGTCCGATCATCACCGGCCACCTCGACCACCGCACCCAGCAACGGATGACCCGCCGAAGCCAAGCCCGCCGAAGCCACACCGCCCCCGTTGCCGTAGCGTCCGCCGTCCAGCCAGAAGCGCCGCCGTTGGAAGGCGTAGGTCGGCAGTTCCACGCGGGCCGCGCCCGTGCCGGCGAAGACGGCCTGCCAGTCGGGCTGGACGCCGTTGACGTGGGCCGTCGCCAGCGCAGTCGTCACCGCCAGCGGCTCGGGACGGTCCGCGCGCAGGGACGGCACGAACACCACCGGCTGCTTGTCCCCGACGGTCTCGTCGAGGCAGTCCGGACCCATCGCCGAGAGCGCACCACCGGGGCCCACCTCGACGAACAGCGACACACCCGCCTCGTCCACGGCCGCCCGTACCGCGTCCGCGAAACGCACCGGCTGGGCCACATGCTCCACCCAGTACTCCGGGCGCGACACCACATCAGCCCCGACCAGCCCACCAGTGACCGCCGACACGAACCCGATCCGGGGTGCGGAGAAGGACAGTCCCGTGACGACGTCGGTGAACTCGGCGAGCATCGGCTCCATCAACGGTGAGTGAAACGCGTGCGAGACCTCAAGCCGCTTCGTACGACGCCCCCACGAGCGCACCACATCCGCGATCTCTCCGACAGGGCTCGCGTCGCCGGAGACGACCACAGCCCGGGGACCGTTCACCGCTGCCACGCCGACCGGCGCACCCGCATGAGCCTCCAGCAGCTCCGCGACCTCCTCCTCGGTCGCCTCCAGAGCCACCATCACGCCGCCGGCGGGCAACGCCTCCATCAACCGACCCCGCGCCGCCACCAGCGCGCACGCGTCCTCCAGCGACAACACCCCGGCAACGTGCGCCGCCGCGATCTCCCCCACCGAATGCCCGGCCACCACCTGCGGCCGCACACCCCACGACAACAACAACCGCGCCGCCGCCACCTCCACCGCGAACAACGCCGGCTGCGTGAACACCGTCCGCCCCAACACCCCCGGACCAGCAGCGATCACCTCACCCAACGGCCTCGGCAGCAACGGATCCAGCAACCCGCACACCTCACCGAACACCCCGGCGAACACCGGGAAACGCTCCGCCAACTCCCGGCCCATACCAACCCGCTGAGAACCCTGACCAGAGAACAGGAAGCCCAGATTCACGCTGCCCCGGGCCGAACCACGCACCAGCCCCGACGCCTCCCGACCCTCAGCCAACGCCTCAAGCCCCGCCAGAAGCTCGTCCCGCGTCTCCCCGACCACCACCGCACGCTGCTCGAACGACGAACGGACGGTACCCAGCGAAAACGCCACATCCGCAGCCGACAGGCCCGGCTCGACCACCAAGCGTTCCCGCAACCTCCGAGCCTGCCCTAGGAGTGCGTCGGTGTTCCGGGCGGACAACGCCCAAGGAAACACGGTGTCTTCGAGCGGTTGCCGTTGCGCCGGCAGTGGATCGGTGTCCGCCTGCTCCGGGCCCTGTTCGAGGATGACGTGCGCGTTGGTGCCGCTGACGCCGAAGCCGGACACCGCGGCCCGACGCGGACGCCCCGCTGCCGACGCTGCGGGCCAAGGCCGCGCCTCGGTCAGCAGTTCCACCGCTCCCGCCGACCAGTCCACCTCCGGCGTCGGCTCGTCCACGTGCAGGGTCTGCGGCGCGACACCGTGCCGCATCGCCATCACCGTCTTGATCACCCCGGCGGCTCCGGCCGCGGCCTGGGTGTGGCCGATGTTCGACTTCACCGACCCCAGCCACAGCGGCCGGTCCTCGGGCCGGTCCTGGCCGTAGGTGGCGAGCAGGGCCTGGGCCTCGATCGGGTCACCCAGCTGGGTGCCGGTGCCGTGGGCCTCGACAAGGTCGACGTCGGCCGGGGACAGACGGGCGTCGGCCAGGGCCTGGCGGATCACCCGTTGCTGGGAGGGGCCGTTCGGGGCGGTCAGGCCGTTCGAGGCGCCGTCCTGATTGACCGCGCTGCCGCGTACGACGGCCAGGATCGGGTGACCGTTGCGTTCGGCGTCCGAGAGCCGCTCCAGCAGCAACAGACCGACGCCCTCGCCCCAGCCCGTACCGTCCGCCGAAGCCGAGAACGCCTTGCACCGGCCGTCCGCCGCCAGCCCGCCCTGCCTGCTGAACTCCACGAACGCCCCCGGAGCGGACATCACCGTCGCGCCTCCGGCCAACGCCAGCGAGCACTCGTCCCGGCGCAGCGAATGAGCGGCCAGGTGCAGGGCGACCAGCGACGCGGAGCACGCCGTGTCCACGGTGACCGCCGGCCCCTCCAGACCGAACGTGTAGGCCAGCCGCCCGGAGGCCACGCTGGGGGTGTTGCCCGTCATCAGGTAGCCCTCGACCTCCTGCGGGGTCTCCCGCACCCCGGTGAGGTAGTCGTGGACGTTGGTGCCGACGAAGACACCGGTACGGCTGCCGCGCAGCGCCGCCGGGTCGATACCGGCCCGTTCGAACGCCTCCCAGGAGGTCTCCAGCAGCAGCCGCTGCTGGGGATCCATCGCCGTCGCCTCGCTCGGCCCGATGTCGAAGAACGCGGCGTCGAACTCGGGCGCGTCGTGCAGGAACGCGCCGTGCCGGGTGTGGCTCGTGCCGGGCCGGTCCGGATCGGGGTCGAGGAGCGCGTCGAGGTCCCATCCCCGGTCCGTCGGGAACGAGGTGATCGCGTCCTGGCCCCCGGCCACCAGGTCCCAGAGGTCCTCGGGGGTGTGGATGCCGCCGGGGAAGCGGCAGCTCATCCCGATGATCGCGATCGGTTCCCGCTGCTGGTCCTCGACCTCGCGGAGACGTCGGCGAACCTGACGGAGGTCGGCGGTGACCCGCTTGAGGTATTCGACGAGCTTCTCTTCGTTGTCCATGCGAGGTCTGTTCCTTAAGCAGTGTGGCGGTGTCAGGGAGTCGGCAGCACGGTCACGGAGCCGGCGTCACGTCAGAGGTCTTCGAGTTCCTGGTCGACCAGTGCGAAGAGTTCCTCGACGCTCGCCGAGGCGAGTTCGCCGTCGTCGGCCTCCCTCTTCGGGGAGGCGGCCAGGGCGTCGAGGTGCGACAGGAGTTTCCGCAGCCGGGCGGCCACGTCGTCCCGGGAGTCCTCGTCGAAGCGCGCGGCGGACACCGCGGCCTCCAGCCGCTCCAACTCCGCCACCACCGGCAGCCGGGGTGCGGGTTCGTCCAGCGCGAGTTGCTCCCCGATGTGCCCGGCGAGCAGCACCGGCGAGGGGTAGTCGAAGACCAGCGTGGCCGAGAGCCGGATGCCGAGGACGCCGCCGATGCGATTGCGCAGCTCCACCGCGGCCAGCGAGTCGATGCCCAGTTCACGGAAGTTCCGGCCGGGGTCGACCATGCCGGCGCCGGAGTGGCCCAGTACGGCCGCGGTGTGCTCGCAGACGAAGTCCAGCAGTTCCTGCGCCCGCTCTTCCTGGGGCAGGCCGGCGAGCTTGTCGGTGAGGGACGACCTCGAACCTGCACCGCTGCCGCCGGTTTCGGCCTTGCGGCGGTTCGGTACGCGGACCAGATCGCGGAGCAGTGCGGGCACTCCCCCGGTGGCGATGGCCTGCTGCCGCAGCGCGGCGAGGTCCAGCCGGACCGGCGCCAGCCAGGCATCGCCGCCGGTCACACCGGCGTCAAGCAGCGGCAGTGCCTCGCCGACGGAGATCGGCAGCACGCCCGAACGACTCATCCGGGCCACGTCCGCCTCACCCAACTGCCCCGTCATACCGCCGGCCTGGTCCCACAGGCCCCACGAGAGCGAGGTCGCCACCAGGCCATCGGCCCGACGCCTCGCAGCGAGCGCATCGAGGAAGGCATTCGCCGCGGCGTAATTGCCCTGACCCGCACCACCGAAGACACTCGCCGCGGAAGAGAACAGCACGAACACCGACAGGTCCAGCTCCGCGGCCAGCTCGTGCAGATGCCAGGCCGCGTCCGCCTTCGGCGCCAGGACCGTCTCCAACCGCTCAGGAGTGAGCGAACCCACCACGCCGTCGTCCAGGACACCAGCCGCATGGACCACACCCGCCAGCCGGTGCACGGCAGGAATACCAGCCAGTACGGCAGCCAGCGCGTCCCGGTCCGCCACGTCACAGGCCACCGGAGCAGCCGAAGCACCCAACTCACCCAGTTCCGCGACCAGTTCCGTCATACCGGGAGCCTCCGCGCCACGACGGCTCGCGAGAACCAGGTGCCGTACGCCCCACTCACGGACCACATGCCGGGCGACCACACCACCCAACGCACCCGACGCACCCGTGATCAACAACGTGCCCTCGGGATCCCACACCGGCACCCCATCAATGGCTTCGGCCCGCATCAGACGCGGCACGAACACCCGGCCATCCCGCACCGCGAGCTGCGGCTCATCACCGATCCCGACCACCCGGGACACCGCATCCAGGTCATCCACATCCACCAGCACGACCCGGCCCGGCTGCTCCGACTGCGCCGTACGCACCAGACCCCACAACGCCGCCGCACCCAGATCAAAGACACCCTCACCGGCATCCACCGCGACGGCCTGGCGGGTCATAATCACGAGCCGCGAGTCGGCGAACCTCTCGTCCGCCAGCCAGGACTGGATCAACTCCAGTCCCTCAGCCGTCACTCCACGCACCCCGGCCGTGACGGGCACCTCACGATCGGCGGCGAAATGCGCCACCACCAGACGCGGCACCGATCGGCCGGCGGAGACCGCCGAGCCGAGCGCGGCCAGGTCGGGCAGGACCTCGCACCCCTCCCCCTGCGCCCAGCCAGCACCCCGGTCGAGGGCCACCCACTCCCCCGCACCCGCCTGATCCGGCACGGCCACCTGCCGCCACCCCACCCGGAACAACGACTGCCGCGACGCACCCGACCGCCCCGCACCGATCCCGTCCGCAGACACAGGCCGCAACGCCAACGAGTCCACCGATGCCACCGGCCGCCCGGAGCCGTCCGCGACCACCAGCGCAACCTCGTTCGCCCCGACGCCGACCCCGGACACCCGCACCCGCAACGCATCCGCACCCGACGCGAGAAGACGGACCCCGCTCCACGAGAACGGCAGTACCCCCGCCCCACCGTCACTCACGAACTCCCCGAACCCGATCGCGTGCAACGCCGCATCCAGCAGCGCCGGATGAAGACCGAACTCCCCCGCGCTGTTCGGGTTCGCCGTGAGGCGGGCAGACGACCGTCCGGTCCTCCACCTGCTCCTGCTCCTCGTGACGACGGCCAGTTCCGTGTCGTACGGGTCGATGGTGCGTGGCACCGTGAGAACGACCTTGCCTATGTGTCGCGCCTGGCTCAGGTGGCGGAAGGCGTCCGGTGCGCTCAGGAGATCCCAGGTGGTGACCGGCAGTACCGTCAGCGCGCCGTCGTCGAACAGCCGCAGCACCTCCGCGAGCATCTGTCCGACGCGTTCCGGCCCGGCCTCGATCAGGTCGAAGGCGCGGTAGTGGACGCCGGGGTACCGGGCGGCGACCTCTTCCGCGTCACGGATGTCGGTCTTGCCCATCTCGATGAACCGGCCACCGTGGGTGAGCGTCCGCAGTGACGCGTCCACGAACTCACCGGCCAGCGCGTCGAGAACGACGTCCACTCCCCGGCCGTCCGTCGCCTCCAGCACGCGTGGCTCGAACTCCAGGTCCCGCGAGGAGGCGATGTGGGTCTCGTCCAGGCCCTGCGCCCGTAGCGCGTCCCACTTGCCGGTGCTCGCCGTACCGAACACTTCGGCGCCCAGATGCCGCGCCAACTGCACGGCCGCCATGCCCACACCGCCGGCGGCGGCATGGATCAGCACCGACTGGCCCGCTCGCAGGTCGGCCAGATCCACCAGGCTGTAGTAGGCGGTCAGGAACACCAGCGGAACCGAGGCCGCCTCCGCGTACGACCATCCGTCCGGGATCTTCGCCAGCATGCGGTGGTCGGCCACGGCCTGCTGAGCGAACGAGCCGAGCGCCACCCCCATCACCCGGTCGCCGGGCGCGAGACCGGTGACGTCCGGGCCGGTCTCCAGGACGACGCCGGACAGTTCCCAGCCGAGCTTGTCCTTGGTTTCGAGCATGCCCAGAGTGATCAGTACGTCGCGGAAGTTCAGGCCCGCCGCGTGGACCTCGACCCGGACCTCGTTCGCCCGAAGGGGGCGGTCCGTCTCCTCGTACGCCACCAGCGCCAGCGCGTCCAGAGTGCCGCCGCCCGTGGCCTCCAACCGCCACACCGGAGCGGTCGTCTCCGGGGCCGACACCGCTGACACATCGTGTTCGGCGCCGTCGCGGTGGGTGTCGTCCAGCGCGACCTCGGCGAACACCTCCGAGCCGCGCCGCCACACCGACCGCAAGCCCTGGAACACCGGCCCGTACTCGAGACCGCCCTCCGCCAGCCGGTCGTACATCCCGTCCGTGTCCACAGCCACCGCATCCTGGGGCGGCCACACGGCGAAGTCGGCGTCCTCCGCCGGTACGGCGGCAGAGGCGGCGAAGGGGACCAGCATGCCGATCGCGTGCCGAGCCCACGGCTCGTCCTCCACGTCCTCATCAGGCCGGGAGTACACCGTCACCGGACGGCCACCTTGCTCGTCCGCAGCGCCGACGACCACCTGGACCTGCACACCACCACGCTCCGGAAGCACCAACGGCACCTCCAGCGTCAGCTCCTCGACACAGTCCGCGCCCACCTGCTCCCCGGCCCGCAACGCAAGCTCCACGAACGCCGTCCCGGGGAACAGCACAGCACCCTGCACCCGGTGATCCGCCAGCCACGGATGCGTCGCCAGCGACAACCGCCCGGTCAGCAACACCCCGTCGCCATCCGCCAGGGCCACCGCCGCGCCGAGCAACGGATGCTCCGCCGAACCCAGGCCCAGCCCCGCGAGATCACCCACCGTGCGGACGGACGCATCCAACCAGTACCGCTGATGTTCGAAGGCGTACGTCGGCAGGCCCGCCCGACGCGGGCCGTACGGGGCGTAGTACGCGGCCCAGTCCACCGGCACACCGCGCACATGCGCAGCGCCCACGGCCGCCACCACGCTCTCGGCCTCATCGCGCCCGGCCCGCACCGTGGACACAAACTCCGTGCCCCGCGCCTCCTCCCCGACCAGGCAGTCCTGCCCCAGCGCGGACAACGCCCCGTCCGGACCGACCTCCACGAACGTGCTCACGCCTTCGCTCCGCAGACACCGCACCGCGTCGTAGAAGCGCACCGCCTCACGCACATGCCGCGTCCAGTACTCCGCCGACCGCAACTCCGCACCCGCCACCTCACCCGACACCGCGGAGACCACCGCAATGCGAGGCTCGTGATAAGTCACCGTCTCGGCCACCCGGCGGAACTCGTCGAGCATCGGCTCCATGCGCGGCGAGTGGAACGCATGCGACACCGTCAAACGCTTCGTCTTACGGCCCCGCCCGCGCACGATCTCCTGGACACGCAGCACCACGTCCTCGTCACCGGCGATCACCACGGACTCCGGCCCATTCACCGCCGCGATATCCACCGCACCCGAAGGCTCACCCTCGACAAGTCGCCGTGCCTCGGCCTCCGTGACCTGCACCGCCACCATCGCCCCACCGGCCGGCAACGCCTGCATCAACCGGCCCCGCGCCACCACCAACGCACACGCATCCGACAGCGACAGCACCCCCGCCACATACGCCGCCGCAAGCTCACCGATCGAATGCCCGGCCACCACATCGGGCACCACACCCCACGACTCCAACAGCCGGAACAACGCCACCTCGAACGCGAACAACGCCGGCTGCGTGAACTCCGTACGATCCACAAGCGAGGCCTGTTCCGAACCCTCCTCCGCGAACACCACCTCACCCAACGGCCGCCCCAGCCGCCCATCCAACTCCGCGACCACCTCGTCCCACGCCTCACCGAAGACAGGGAACATCTCCCGAAGCCGGCCACCCATACCCAACCGCTGCGACCCCTGCCCCGCGAACACGAACCCCGTACGCCCCCCGGCCAACCCAGCACCGACCCGCACCCGGGAATCCCCACGCCCCTCAGCCAGCGCCTCCAGCCCTGCCAAGAGGTCGTCCGTTGTCCGCCCGATCACCACCGCGCGGTGCTCGAAGCACGAACGAGCGGTGGCCAGCGAGTGGCCCACGTCGACGACAGCCGCACCGGGCTCGGCCGCCATGTGCCCCCGCAACCGTCGGGCCTGGGCGCGCAGAGCATCAGCGCTGCGCGCGGACACCACCCATGGCACCGGAACCCCCTCGGGCACGGGTGCGGCGTCGGGCACGTCCAAGTCGGCGGCCTGTTCGAGGATGACGTGTGCGTTGGTACCGCTGACGCCGAAGCCGGAGACCGCGGCCCGGCGCGGACGCCCGGTCTCGGGCCAGGAGCGGCTCTTGGTGAGCAGTTCCACCGCACCCGCCGACCAGTCGACCTCCGAGGTCGGCTCATCCACATGCAGCGTGGCCGGCAGCACACCATGCCGCATCGCCATCACCGACTTGATGATCCCGGCGACACCCGCAGCGGCCTGCGTATGCCCGAGGTTCGACTTCACCGAGCCCAGCCACAACGGCCGGTCCTCCGCCCGGTCCTGGCCGTAGGTGGCCAGGAGTGCCTGCGCCTCGATCGGGTCACCCAGCTTCGTCCCCGTACCGTGCGCCTCCACCACATCCACCTCGGACGCGGACAGACGGGCGTTCGCCAACGCCTGCCGGATCACCCGCTGCTGGGCGGGACCGTTCGGCGCCGTCAGCCCGCTGGACGCGCCGTCCTGGTTGACCGCACTGCCACGTACGACCGCGAGCACCAGGTGGCCGTTGCGCTCGGCGTCCGACAGGCGCTCCAGCAGGAGCATGCCCGCGCCCTCGCTCCAGCCGGTGCCGTCGGCCGTGGTGGAGAAGGACTTGCAGCGGCCGTCGGCGGCCAGCCCGCCCTGCCGGGTGAACTCGGTGAACACGCCCGGCGTCGCCATCACGGTGACGCCACCGGCGAGAGCCAGGGAGCACTCGCCCTGCCGTAGCGCCTGGGCGGCCAGGTGCAGCGCGACCAGGGAGGAGGAGCAGGCGGTGTCGAGCGTGACCGCCGGTCCCTCGAAGCCGAACGTGAAGGCCACACGTCCGGAGGCGATGCTGCCCGCGTTGCCGTTGCCCAGGTAGCCCTCGACCTCCTCCGGAACCTCGACGACCCGGGCGCCGTAGTCGTGGTACATGACCCCCGCGAAGACGCCGGTGGCGCTGCCGCGCAGGGTCGCCGGGTCGATACCGGCCCGTTCCAGCGCCTCCCAGGAGGTCTCCAGCAGCAGCCGCTGCTGCGGATCCATCGCCGTGGCCTCACGCGGCCCGATGCCGAAGAAGCCGGCGTCGAACTGGTCCGCGTCGTAGAGGAACCCGCCCTCCTGGGTGAGGCTGGTGCCCCCGGCACGCTCCGGATCGAACAGCGTGTCCAGGTCCCACCCTCGGTTCTGGGGGAAGTGGGAGACGGCGTCGGCCTCGTCGGCGACCAGCCGCCACAGCTCCTCCGGCGAACGCACTCCGCCCGGGTAACGGCACGCCATCCCCACGATCGCGATCGCCTCGTACCGCTGCTCCTCGGCCTCGCGCAGACGGCGAGTCGTCCGGTCCAGATCGGCGGTGACCCGCTTCAAGTAGCTGAGGAGCTTTGCTTCGTCGGTCATCGAAAGTCGTCTCCTTGACGAGCGGTTCCATCGGGGCGCGGACGGAGGCGATCAGCGGCCTGGTGATGGATGCGGCGGGGAAGGGAGTGGGGGCCGTGGCCCTGAGCGGTCGGCTAATGGACCTCGGTGGATCCGAAGTTGTCGTCGATGAAGGAGAAGATCTCGTCGGCGGTCGCCTCTTCGAGGTCGGTCACCGTGTCTTCTCCGGGGGTCGCGCCACCGGATCCGTGCCACTGCCCCACCAGGTCCTGGAGCCGGCTCGCGATCTTCATATGGCCGACGTCGCCGGCCTGCACCTGTGCGAGCGTGGCTTCCAGTCGGTCGAGTTCCGCCAGCACGGAGCGGATGTCCACCTGGTCGACGGCGTCGTCGACCAGGTGGGTGTGCAGATAGCGGGCCAGGGCGGCGGGGGTGGGGTAGTCGAAGATCAGTGTCGTCGGAAGCCGCAGCCCGGTCGCGGAACTCAGCCGGTTGCGCAGGTCGACTCCGGCGAGCGAGTCGACACCCATGCTGGTGAAGCCGCTGTCCACGCCCACCTCGTCCCGACTGCCGAAGCCGAGCACGACCGCCGTACGGTCCCGGACCAGGTCCAGCACCATGCGCTCCCGGTCCGCCGCCGACGCCACCGCAAGCTCCCTCCGGAGCTCGTCCGGCGCGTTCGACGCGGCCTTGTCGACCTGGGCCCGCCGCAGCGGGGCCCGGACGAGACCACGGAACAGGGGTGTCACCCCGAGGTCCGCCTGAGCACGCATCACCCCGAGGTCCAACCCGACCGGGACCAGCCAGGGGCGGCCTGTGGCCAGCGCCGCGTCGAGCAGGGCGAGTCCCTCGGAGGAGGAGAGAGGGTGGACACCGGTACGTTCCAGTCGTTCGAGCTGGGCGTCGGCCAACTGACCGGCCATACCGCTGCGTTCGGCCCACAGGCCCCAGGAGAGGGACGTCGCCGGGAGGCCTTCACGGTGCCGGTACAGGGCGAGGGCGTCGAGGAAGGCATTGGCAGCGGCATAGTTGCCCTGACCCGCCGCGCCGAACACACCGGCCGCGGAGGAGAACACCGCGAACACCGACAGGTCAACGTCGGCGGTCAGCTCGTGCAGCCACCAAGCGCCGTCCACCTTGGGCCGCAGTACGGGCGCCAAGCGCTCCGGGGTCAGCGACTCGATCACGCCGTCGTCCAGGACACCTGCCGTGTGGATCACACCGCCGAGCCGGTGTTCGGCGGGGATGCCGGCCAGTACGGCCGCCACAGCCTCCCGGTCGGCCACATCGCAACGCGCCTGCTGGACGGACACGCCCGCCTCGGCCAGTTCCTGAGCCAGCCCGTCGGCTCCGCTACGGCTGACCAGCACCACATGCCGTACGGCCCACTCGGCGACCGCATGCCGGACGACCAGCCCCGCCAGAACACCCGAAGCGCCCGTCACCAACAGCGACTTGTCCGGATCCCAGCGGACGCCGCTGTCGGCCGCCGGGGTCCTGTCCGCCCGGGCCAGCCTGGGCACGAACACCTCGCCACCGCGTACCGCGACCTGCGGCTCGCCCGTGGCCAGGGCCGCCGCCGCGGACGAAGGCTCCGCCGCGCCGTCGGTGTCGACGAGCACGAACTGTCCCGGGTGCTCGGACTGCGCCGACCGCACCAGGCCCCACACCGCCGCGCCCGCCAGGTCCGACACCTCGTCCCCCGGCCGGACAGCGACCGCGCCACCGGTCACGATCGCGAGACGCGCCCCGGCGAACCGCTCGTCGGCAAGCCACTCCCGCAGCGACACCAACGCCGCGTGCGTCGCCGTATGTGTCCCGCCGACCACGTCGGCAGCCTCGGCTCCGCCGCCGCAGTGGGCGAAGACCACCTCGGGCACCGGTGCGCCGGAGTCCATAGCCCGCCGTAGAGCGGCCAGATCCTCGTACGAGCCGAGACCCGGACCGCCGGCCGAAACTCCGGCCTCCCCACCGCCGACGACCGCCCAACTCGCGGACCCGGCAGGCGAGGACGACACGGGCGCCCACTCCACCTCGAAGAGCCCCGACCGCCCTGCCGCAAGCTGCCCGGCCGCGATCGGACGCGTCACCAGCGCGTCCACCGATGCCACGAGCCCACCGTCGCCGTCCGCCACGGTGATACGTACGGCGTCCCCGTCCGTGAAGGCCAGCGTCACCCGAGCCGTCGTCGCCCCCGTGGCGCGAAGAGACACGCCGGTCCAGGAGAAGGGCAGCCGCCCCGCCGTCGGCGTATCGCCGTCCTGCCCTGTCGAACCGTCCGCCAGCAGCAGCGGGTGCAGCGCCGCGTCCAGCAGGGCCGGATGGACACCGAAGCGACCGGCCGCCTCCAGCTCCTGCGCACCCAGCTCGACCTCGGCGAACAGTTCCCCGTCGCCGCGCCACACTCGGCGCAGCCCCTGGAACGCCGGGCCGTACGCGTAGCCCTCTGCGGCGAAGCGCTCGTACGGGTCGTCGAGTTCGACCTCGATGGCGCCAGCCGGGGGCCACACGGCCGACACGGCGGGCGGGTCGACGGCCTCCGCCACGGTCAGCGCACCCGTGGCGTGCCGCGTCCACGTCTGCTCCCCGGCCACTCCCTCGGGCCGGGAGTGAACGGTGAGAGCGCGTCGCCCGGAGTCGTCCACGCCGTCGAGCACCAGTTGGACGTGGACGGCACCCCGTGCGGGCAGGACCAGCGGGGCATGGACGGTCAGTTCGTCCAGATGACCGAAGCCGGTGTACTGACCGGCGGCCAACGCCAACTCGACGAAGCCCGTGCCCGGCAGCAGCACCGAACCGAACACGGCGTGATCGGCCAGCCACGGGTGCGTCGTCAGGGACAACCGGCCCGTGAACACCGTCCGGTCCTCCTCGGCCAGGTCCACCACACCGGCCAGCAAGGGGTGTTCGAGAGTCGCCAACCCGACGGCCGACGCGTCCCCGGTACCGCCCACGGACGCGTCCAGCCAGTAACGCCCGCGTTGGAAGGCGTAGGTCGGCAGTTCCACGCGGGCCGCGCCCGTGCCGGCGAAGACGGCCTGCCAGTCGGGCTGGACGCCGTTGACGTGGGCCGTGGCCAGCGCAGTCGTCACCGCCAGCGGCTCGGGACGGTCCGCGCGCAGGGACGGCACGAACACCACCGGCTGCTTGTCCCCGACGGTCTCGTCGAGGCAGTCCGGACCCATCGCCGAGAGCGCACCACCGGGGCCCACCTCGACGAACAGCGACACACCCGCCTCATCCACGGCCGCCCGTACCGCGTCCGCGAAACGCACCGGCTGGGCCACATGCTCCACCCAGTACTCCGGGCGCGACACCACATCAGCCCCGACCAGCCCACCAGTGACCGCCGACACGAACCCGATCTGCGGCGCCGCGAACTCCAGCCCCGACACGACCTCGGTGAACTCGGCGAGCATCGGCTCCATCAACGGCGAGTGAAACGCGTGCGACACCTCAAGCCGCTTCGTACGACGCCCCCACGAGCGCACCACATCCGCGATCTCTCCGACAGGGCTCGCGTCGCCGGAGACGACCACAGCCCGAGGACCGTTCACCGCTGCCACGCCGACCGGCGCACCCGCATGAGCCTCCAGCAGCTCCGCGACCTCACCCTCAGTCGCCTCCAGAGCCACCATCACGCCGCCGGCGGGCAACGCCTCCATCAACCGACCCCGCGCCGCCACCAGCGCGCACGCGTCCTCCAGCGACAACACCCCGGCAACGTGCGCCGCCGCGATCTCCCCCACCGAATGCCCGGCCACCACCTGCGGCCGCACACCCCACGACAACAACAACCGCGCCGCCGCCACCTCCACCGCGAACAACGCCGGCTGCGTGAACACCGTCCGCCCCAACACCCCCGGACCAGCAGCGATCACCTCACCCAACGGCCTCGGCAGCAACGGATCCAGCAACCCGCACACCTCACCGAACACCCCGGCGAACACCGGGAAACGCTCCGCCAACTCCCGGCCCATACCAACCCGCTGAGAACCCTGACCAGAGAACAGGAAGCCCACATTCACGCTGCCCCGGGCCGAACCACGCACCAGCCCCGACGCCTCCCGACCCTCAGCCAACGCCTCAAGCCCCGCCAGAAGCTCGTCCCGCGTCTCCCCGACCACCACCGCACGCTGCTCGAAGCACGAACGAGTCGTCGCCAGCGAAAGACCCACATCCGCAGCCGACAGGCCCGGCTCGACCACCAAACGCTCCCGCAACCTCCGAGCCTGCCCACGCAGGGCCTGCTCGTCCCTGCCCGAGATCGGCCAGACCACCGTCGGCACGAGGGCGGCGGGCCCTTCCTCGGACGTCGAGCCGGTCTCGGCGGCCTGTTCGAGGATGACGTGGGCGTTGGTACCGCTGACGCCGAAGCCGGAGACCGCCGCCCTACGCGGACGCCCCACCTCGGGCCAAGGCCTCGCCTCGGTCAGCAGCTCCACCGCCCCCGCCGACCAGTCCACCTCCGACGTCGGCTCGTCCACATGCAACGTGGCCGGCAGCACACCATGCCGCATCGCCATCACCGACTTGATGATCCCGGCGACACCCGCAGCCGCCTGCGTGTGACCGAGGTTCGACTTCACCGAACCCAGCCACAACGGCCGATCCTCCGGCCGGTCCTGGCCATACGTCGCCAGCAACGCCTGCGCCTCGATCGGGTCACCCAGCCTCGTCCCCGTACCGTGCGCCTCCACCACATCCACCTCGGACGCGGACAGACGGGCGTTCGCGAGCGCCTGACGGATCACCCGCTGCTGCGACGGACCATTCGGCGCCGTCAGCCCGTTCGAGGCACCGTCCTGGTTGACGGCGCTGCCCCGCACCACCGCCAGAACGGGATGTCCGTTGCGTTCGGCGTCCGAGAGCCGCTCCAGCAGCAACAGACCGACGCCCTCGCCCCAGCCCGTACCGTCCGCCGAAGCCGAGAACGCCTTGCACCGGCCGTCCGCCGCCAGCCCGCCCTGCCTGCTGAACTCCACGAACGCCCCCGGAGTCGACATCACCGTCGCACCACCGGCCAACGCCAGCGAGCACTCGCCCTGCCGCAGCGCCTGCGCGGCCAGGTGCAGGGCGACCAGCGACGCGGAGCACGCCGTGTCCACGGTCATGGCCGGCCCCTCCAGGCCGAACGTGTAGGCCAGCCGCCCGGAGATCACACTCCCGGCGTTGCCGGTCATCAGGTACCCCTCGACGCCCTGCGGGGTCTCCCGCAGTCGAGTGGCGTAGTCCTGGCCGTTGGTGCCGGTGAAGACGCCGGTCGCGCTGCCGCGCAGCGCGGCCGGGTCGATACCGGCCCGTTCGAACGCCTCCCACGCCGTCTCCAGCAGCAGCCGCTGCTGCGGGTCCATGGCCGAGGCCTCACGGGGTGAGATCCCGAAGAAGCGGGGGTCGAACTCGGCCGCGTCATGCAGGAACGCGCCGTGACGGGTGTACGTCTTGCCCGGCTTCTCAGGGTCCGGATCGAACAGTGCGTCGACGTCCCAGCCTCGGTCGGTGGGGAAGGACGAGATCGCGTCCCGGCCCCCGACCACCAGATCCCACAGTTCCTCGGGGCTCTGGACTCCACCGGGGAACCGGCAGCTCATCCCGATGATCGCGACCGGTTCATCCACAGCCGCCACGACCAGCGGACCTGTGACCGCGGGCGATGACGTACCGAGCACCTGAGAGCCGACGTACTCGGCCAGCGCCACCGGGGTCGGGTAGTCGAAGACCAACGTGGCGGGCAGGGCCAGGCCGGTGGCCGCATTCAGACGGTTCCGCAGCTCCACCGCCGTCAGCGAGTCGAAACCGATCTCCTTGAACGCCCGCGCCGGATCGATCGTCTGCATCGAGGCATGCCCCAGCACACTCGCCACCTGCCCACGCACCAGGTCCAGCAGAGCCGTGCGCTGTTCCTCCTCCGGCAGTCCCGCCAGGCGGCTCGCCCAGGCGGACCGCTCGCCGTCGGCCGACCAGGGCTGCGGCTGAGCCTGTCGGGCCTCCGGTACGCCGGTCAGCAGGGAGTTGCCCGGTCGTACGGCGGCGTAGGCCGGTGCGAAGCGCTGCCAGTCGACGTCGGCGATCATCACGGCGGGGTGCCCGGCGGCCACGGCGCGGGCCATGGCCGTGGCGGCCGGCTCCGGGGCCATGGCCGTCCATCCGTCCCGGCTCAGTCGCCCGGCGGCCGCGTCCTCGCCGGCCATGCCGCCCTCGGCCCATGGGCCCCAGGCGACGGAGACCGCGGGCAGGCCGAGGGCGTGCCGGTGGAGGGCTACGGCGTCCAGGTGGGCGTTGGCGGCGGCGTAGTTGGCCTGTCCGGCGGCGCCCAGCACCCCGGAGACGGACGAGAACAGCACGAAGGCGTCCAGGTTCACGTCACGAGTGGCCAGGTCCAGGTGGTGGGCGGCCCGCGCCTTCGCCGCCAGGACCTCGGCGCAGCGTTCGACCGACAGCGAGGCGAGGACACCGTCGTCGAGTACGCCCGCGGCGTGGACCACCGCCGTGAGGTCGCCCCCGGCGGCCAGCCCGGCCACCAACGCGGTCACCGCGGACCCGTCGCTCAGGTCGCAGGCGAGCATCTCCACCTGTGCGCCGGCGGCCGTCAGTTCGTCCCGCAGCGCGTCCGCTCCGGGCGCCCGGGGTCCCCGGCGGCTGACCAGGACCAGCCGTTCGGCTCCCCGGGCGGCCAGCCAACGGGCCACATGCCCACCGACGGCACCGGTACCGCCGGTCACCAGGACCGTGCCCGACAGCGTCCACTCCCCCGGATCTCCGGCCGGGGCCACGGTGTCGCGGGTCAGACGGCAGCCGAAGGCGCCGGTGGCGCGCAGAGCGATCTGATCCTCGCGACCGAGGCCCCCAGCACCCGCACCCGCACCCGTACCGGTCAGGACACCGGTCAGACGCCGAGCCGTACGCGGGTCGACGTACTCGGGCAGGTCGACCAGACCACCCCAACGATCCGGGTGCTCCAACGCCACGGCCCGGCCCAGGCCCCACACCTGCGCCTGCACCGCACCGTCCACCCCGTCCGAGGCGTCCACGGCGACCGCGCCCCGCGTCAGGCACCACAGCGGTGCGGTCAACTCCATGTCACCGAGCGCCTGTACGAGTCCCAGGGTCAACGCCAGCCCACGCGACACCGACGGATGCCGAGGGTCGTCGCCGTCGGCCAGCGCCAGCAGCGACACCACCCCACGCAGCCGGCCGATCTCCGTGACGCCGAACCGTTCGATGAACTGCTCGGTGATCTGTTGGGCGAGGGCGGTACGCGCCTCGTCGGCCTCGGGGTGGGCGACGTCCACCTTCACCACCTCGCCGCCGTGTTCGGCCAGCGCGCCCTCGACGGTCCGTGTGGCATCCGCCGCGTCCTCGGCCCCGGCCGGAACCAGCAGCAGCCACACCCCGGTCGCGGAAGCACGGGCGGGTTCGGGCAGCGGCGCCCAGGTCACCCGGTAGCGCCAGGCGTCCACGACCGACGCCTGCTCGGCCCGGCGGCGCCAGGACGACAGGGCGGGCAGCACATCCGCGAGCCGGGCCTCGCCGTCCACGTCCAAACCGGCGCCCAGAGCAGAGAGATCTCCGTGCTCCACCGCCTCCCAGAAGGCCGCGTCCACCTCGTCCTGGCCATCGGCCGCGCTCTGTCGACCGCCCGCACCGGCCGCCCCCTCCAGCCAGTAACGCGCCCGCTGGAAGGCGTACGTCGGCAGCTCCACCCGCCGCAGGGGCCGCCCCGCGAAGTACGTCGCCCAGTCCACCGGCAGGCCGCTGACGAACAGCTCGCCCAACGCCGACACCAGCGCGCCCGGTTCGGTCCGGTTGCCCCGCTGCAAGGCCACCGCCGCCCGCGTGCCCTCCCCGGTCACACTCGCCCGGACCAGCCCGGCCAGCACACCGCTGGGCCCGACCTCGGCGAAACGGTCGACCTCCGCGCCCGCCATGCACCGCACCGCGTCACCGAAGCGCACCGTCTCCCGGGCATGGCGGACCCAGTAGTCGACCGAGCACAGTTCCTCGTCCGAAGCGACCGCACCGGTCAGCGTCGATACGACAGTCATACGCGGCGGAGCGAAAGACAGGCCCTCGACCACCCGCCGGAACTCCGCCAGCATCGGGTCCATCAGCGGGGAGTGGAACGCGTGCGAGACCTTCAGCCGCCGTGTACGACGCCCCAAGCCGGCGAAACGCGCCGCGACTTCCTCCACCGCGGCCTCGACACCGGAGACCACCACCGAGCCGGGCGCGTTGACCGCACCGATCCCGGCTCCCTCGTCCCCACGACCGGCCAGCACAGCGGCGACCTCCTCCTCGGACGCCTCCACCGCCACCATCGCGCCGCCCGAAGGCAACGCCTGCATCAACCGGCCACGCGCCGCCACCAACGCACACGCGTCCGCCAGCGACAACACCCCGGCCACATGCGCCGCCGCGATCTCGCCCACCGAGTGACCGGCTACGACCTCACCGGCCACACCCCACGACTCCAGCAGCCGGTACAACGCCACCTCGAACGCGAACAACGCCGGCTGCGTGAACCCCGTCTCATCCAGCAGGTCGGAAGAGACCTCGAACATCACCTCACGCAGAGAACCGGTCCAGCCTTCCGAGGGCGGCTGCGCGCCCATCACCTCGTCGAGCACCCCGCACACTTCGTCGAGGGCTGCGGCGAACACCGGATACGCGGTGTACAACTCCCTCCCCATACCGGGCCGTTGAGACCCCTGCCCGGAGAAGACCAGCCCCAGCCGACCGCCCGGGCCGTCGGGGTCCGCCGCCGTCGACCCGGCGGCCGGGTCCGTGGCCAGCGCCCGTAGCGCCTCGACCAGTTCGGCCCGGTCGCCGCCGACCACCACGGCCCGGTGTTCGAGGAAGGAACGTGCCGTGGCCAGCGCGCGGCCCACGTCGACCGGTTCCGTGTCCCGTCCGGCTGCGGAATCGGCCCACGCGGCCAGCTGTCCGGCCTGGGCCCGCAGCGCGTCCGCCGAACGTCCGGAGACCACCCATGGCACCACCACGGGGTCCGGCGCCTCGCCCGAGTCACCCGGGACCGAAGCCGAGGCCGGAGCTGGGACCGAGGCCGGGGCCTGCTCCAGGATGACGTGCGCGTTCGTCCCGCTGATCCCGAACGACGACACCGCGGCCCGGCGCGGACGGCCGGTCTCCGGCCACGGTGTCTCCTCGGCGAGCAGGGACAACGCGCCCGCGTTCCAGTCGATCTGGGTGCTGGGTTCGTCGACGTGGAGGGTGCGCGGGAGCAAGCCGTGGCGCATGGCCAGGACCATCTTGATGACGCCGGCGACACCGGCGGCGGCCTGGGTGTGGCCGATGTTGGACTTCACCGAGCCCAGCAGCACCGGCCGCTCCTCGGGCCGGTCCTGGCCGTAGGTGGCGAGCAGGGCCTGCGCCTCGATCGGGTCGCCCAGCTTCGTGCCCGTGCCGTGCGCCTCGACCACGTCGACCTCGGAGGCGTTGAGGCGGGCGTCGGCGAGGGCGTCGCGGATGACGCGCTGCTGGGAGGGGCCGTTGGGGGCGGTGAGGCCGTTGGAGGCGCCGTCCTGGTTGATCGCCGAGCCGCGGACGACGGCGAGCACCGGGTGGCCGAGCCGTTCGGCGTCGGAGAGCCGCTCCACGAGCAGCATGCCCACGCCTTCGGCCATGCCCATGCCGTCGGCGGCGGCGGAGAACGCCTTGCAGCGGCCGTCGGCGGCGAGTCCGCGCTGGCGGCTGAAGGCGATCAGTCCGCCCGGGTTGGACATGACCGTGGCCCCGCCGACGAGCGCCATGGTGACCTCGCCGGAGCGCAGCGCCTGGACGGCCAGGTGCAGGGCGACCAGGGACGACGAGCAGGCCGTGTCCACGGTGACCGCGGGGCCCTGGAGGCCGAAGGTGTAGGCGAGGCGGCCGGAGACGATGCTGGTGGAGTTGCCCGTCATCAGGTGGCCTTCGAGGCCGTCGGGCGCGTCGTGCAGGGTGCCGCCGTAGCTGGAGGGCAGGGCGCCGACGTAGACGCCGGTGCGGCTGCCGCGCAGGGTCCGCAGGTCGAGGCCCGCGCGTTCGAACGCCTCCCAGGAGGTCTCCAGCAGCAGTCGCTGCTGCGGGTCCATCGCCAGTGCCTCGCGCGGTGAGATGCCGAACAGGGAGGCGTCGAAGTCTCCGGCGTCGTGCAGGAATCCGCCGTGGCGGGCGTAGGAGGTGCCGGGTTGGTCGGGGTCCGGGTGGTAGAGCCCTGCGAGGTCCCAGCCCCGGTCGGCGGGCAGGGCGCCGATGGCGTCGCCGCCGTCGGCCAGCAGCTCCCACAGTTCCTCCGGGGAGCCGGTTCCGCCGGGGAAGCGGCAGCTCATGGCGACGACGGCCAGCGGCTCGTCGGCCTCGGCGGACGTCGTGACCACGGCAGCGGCGCCGGAGTCGGCGGCGCCGAGCAGGGTGTCGCGGAGGTGGGCGGCGAGCTCTTCCGGTGTGGGGTGGTCGAAGACCAGCGTCGCGGGCAGTCGCAGTCCGGTGGCGGCGCCGAGGCGGTTGCGGAGTTCGACGGCGGTCAGCGAGTCGAAGCCGAGGTCGCGGAAGGCGCGTCCGAGGCCCACGGCGGTCGCGGAGCCATGGCCGAGGACGGCGGCGGCGTGGTCGCGTACGAGGTCGTTGACGATCCGGTCGCGGTCGGCGGGCGCGGCGGCCGTCAGACGCCGGGCCAGGGTGTCCCCGACACTGCCCGTGGCGGCGGTACCGGTGGCGGTCCTGCGGGCCGGGGTGGTGCGGACGAGGCCGCTGAGGAGGGCGGGCAGGCTGCCGGTGCGGGCCTGGCGGTGCAGGGCGGCCCGGTCCAGGGGAAGCGGCACCAGCAGGGTCTGCCCAGTGCTCAGCGCGGCGTCGAAGAGCGCCAGACCGTGTGCGGAGTCCAGGGTGGCGACGCCCGTCCGGGACAGGCGGCCGACGTCGGCCGTGTCGAGGTGGCCGGTCATGCCGCCGCGCTCCTCCCACAGGCCCCAGGCCAGCGAGGTGGCGGGCAGGCCGAGGGCGCGGCGGTGCTGGGCGAGCGCGTCGAGGAAGGCGTTGGCGGCCGCGTAGTTGCCCTGTCCGGCGTTGCCGAAGAGCCCGGCGGCGGAGGAGAAGAGCACGAACGCCGCGAGGTCGTGGCCGGCGGTCAGTTCGTGCAGGTGCCAGGCCGCGTCGGCCTTGGGCCGCAGTACGGCGTCGAGTCGCTCGGGGGTGAGGGCGGACAGCACGCCGTCGTCGAGGGCGCCGGCGGTGTGGATGACGGCGGTGAGGGGGTGGTCGGCGGGGACGGCGTCCAGTACGGCGCGCAGTTGGTCGCGGTCGGCGGTGTCGCAGGCCGTGAGCGTGGCCTCGGCTCCGGCGGCGGCGAGATCGGCCAGGAGTGCGTCGGCGCCCGGCGCCTGCGGTCCGGAGCGGCTGACGAGCAGCAGCCGTCGTACGCCGTGCTCGGTGACGAGGTGGCGGGTGACGAGTGCGCCGAGGGTGCCGGTGGCGCCGGTGACCAGGACGGTGCCGTCGGGGTCGAGGGCGGGCGGCACGGTCAGCACGATCTTGCCGATGTGCCGGGCCTGCTGCATGTGGCGGAACGCCTCCGGGGCCCGGCGCAGATCCCAGCTGCGGTACGGCAGCGGGTGGAGCGTCCCGTCCTCGACGAGGGCGAAGATCTCGTCCAGCATCTCGCGCAGCCGCCGGTCGCCGCTCTCCCGCAGGTCGAAGGCGCGGTAGTGGACACCGGGGTGGTCGGCGGCGATCCGCTCCGGGTCGCGTCGGTCGGTCTTGCCCATCTCGACGAACCGGCCGCCGTGGGGCAGCAGGCGCAGCGAGGCGTCCACGAACTCCCCGGCGAGGGAGTCCAGGACGACGTCGACGGCCGGGAACTTCTCGGCGAACGCGGTGTCGCGGGAGGAGGCGATGTGGTCGTCGTCCAGGCCGAGTGCGCGCAGGGTGTCCCACTTGGCGGGGCTCGCCGTGGCGTACACCTCGGCGCCGAGGTGCCGGGCGATCTGCACGGCCGCCATGCCGACGCCACCGGCGGCCGCGTGGACCAGCACCTTCTCGCCGGGGGCGAGGGCGGCCAGGTCGACGAGGGCGTACCAGGCGGTCGCGAAGGCGAGCGGTACGGAGGCGGCCTGCTCCCATGTCCAACTGTCGGGGATGCGGGCGACCTTGGGCGCGTCGATGACCGCGAGAGGCCCGAATCCACCGGCGAGGATGCCGGCCACCCGGTCGCCCACGGCCAGATCGGTGACACCGGGACCGACCTCGACGACACGGCCCGCGCCTTCGCTGCCGAGCATGTCCGGGTCGGGGTACATGCCGAGGGCGATGAGGACGTCACGGAAGTTGACACCACAGGTGCGGACGGCGATCCGTACCTGTCCCTCCTCCAGGGGAGCCGTCGCGGCGGCCCAGGGGATCAGGGTCAGGTGGTCGAGGGTGCCGGGGCTCTCCACGGCCAGCCGCCAGGCGCTGGTGTCGGCCGGGACGGGCAGGGAGGCGTCGGTGGCGGCAGGGACGGCGGCGGGAACGGACAGTGCGGCGTCGGTGGCGGCCGGGGCCAGGCGCGGGACGCGGGCCTCGCCGAGCCGGAGCGCGGCCTGGGGTTCGCCGGTCGCGACGAGCGCGGGCAGTGCCTGCCAGGAGGCGGGGTGTCCGTCGGTGTCGATCAGGACGAGCCGGCCGGGGTTCTCGGACTGGGCGGTGCGCAGCAGGCCGGTCAGGGAGGCCGCGACGGGGTCGGTGTCCTGCCAGTCGTCGGCCGGGAGGGCGTTGTGGGTGACGACGACGAGGCGGGTGTCGGCGAGGCGGTCGTCGGCGAGCCAGTCCTGGATGTCGTGCAGGGCCCGGGCGAGGACGGTACGGGCGGCCTGCGGGGCGGGATCGTCGGGGACGGGCCAGCCGGTGAGGACGACGGGCGGGGCCGGGTCGAGGGCGGCGAGCGCGTCGCGGTCGGGGTGGCTCGGCAGGTTCAGCGCGTATGCGAGATCGTCGGCGTCCAGCACGGCCCAGTGCGCGGTGGACGCGTCGGCGGGCAGGTCACGCGGGGTGTACGCCACACGGTGGAGGTCGGACGGCGTGCGGGGGGCCTGGTTGGTCGCGAGCGGCCGTAGCGCAAGGGATTCCACGGTGGCGACGGGCTCGCCTGCCGGGTCGGTGAGTGTGACGGTCAGGGTGTCGTCGCCGGTGCGCGCGAGACGGATGCGGAGGGCCCGTGCGCCCACGGCGGAGAGGGTGACTCCGGTCCAGGAGAACGGCAGCCGGGGCCCGGGGAGTGCGCCGTCACCGTCGGGGAAACCGGCGAACCCGGCCGCGTGCAGGGCTGCGTCGAGCAGCGCGGGGTGCAGTCCGTAGCGGCCCGCCTGGTCGCTGTGCTCGTCGGGCAGTTCGGCCTCGGCGTACACGTCGTCACCGAGCCGCCAGGCGGCTCGCAGGCCCTGGAAGGCGAGTCCGTAGCCGTAGCCGGCGTCGGCGAGCCGGGGGTAGAGGTCGGTGACGTCCAGCGGTGTGGCTCCGGCGGGCGGCCACTGTCCCTGATCGGGTACGGCGGGCTCGTGAGCGCCGACGGCGAGGTATCCGGTGGCGTGCAGCGTCCACTCGGCGCCCTGCTCCTCCTGGTCCGCGTCGCCGTCGGGGCTCTCGGGGCGGGCGTGCACGGTCAGGGCGCGTCGGCCGGTGGCCGGGTCGGGGGCGGCGACCCGCACCTGGACGCGTACGGGGTCGTCGTCGGGGACCACCAGGGGCGTGTGCAGGGTGAGTTCGTCGAGTAGATGGCAGTCCGTCAGATCGGCTGCGCGCAGGGCCAGTTCGACGAAGGCGGTGCCGGGCAGCAGGACGGTGCCGGTCACCGCGTGGTCGGCCAGCCACGGCAGGGACCGGGTCGAAAGGCGGCCGGTGACGATCAGTCCGTCGCCGTCGGCGAGGCTCGTCGCGGCGGCCAGCAGCGGGTGCTCGACTGCGGCGAGGCCCAGCCCGGCGGCGTCGGCGGGACCGCCCTCCGGGATCTGGAGCCAGTAGTGGTCCCGCTGGAACGCGTACGTGGGCAGTTCGACCCGGCGCGCTCCGGGGAACAGCAGGTCCCAGTCGAGCGGGGCGCCGTGCGCGTACGCCTCGGCCAGTGACCGCAGGAAACGGTCCGGGCCTCCCTCGCCCCGGCGCAGTGAGCCGAGGGCGACGGCGCTGCCGCCGGTGGCGTCGATCGTCTCCTGAAGGCCGACGGCGAGCACCGGGTGCGGGCCGGTCTCGACGAACACACCGATGTTCTGGGCGAGCAGGGCCCGCGTGGCCTGCTCGAAGCGGACGGTCTCGCGCAGGTTGCGGTACCAGTAGTCGGCGTCCAGCGCCTCGGTGCCGGCGAGGCGTTCGCCGGTGACCGTGGAGTAGAAGGGCACCTTGGCGGGCCGGGGCGCGACCGGGCCGAGTCGCGTGAGGAGTTCCTCACGGAGGGCCTCGACGTGGGCGGAGTGGGACGCATAGTCCACCGCGACCTTCCGGGCCCTGACGCCCGCCGCGGTCAGCTCCTCGAAGAGGCCCTCCAGGGCGTCGGCGTCGCCGGACACCACGACGGAACCGGGTCCGTTCACGGCGGCGATCGACAACTGGCCCGTGTGCGCGGCTAGTTGGGGAGTGAGGTCCTCCTCCGACAGCGGTACGGACAGCATGCCGCCCTTGCCGGACAGGGCACGCAGGGCCTTGCTGCGCAGCGCGACCACACGCGCCGAGTCGTCGAGGGACAGCGCACCGGCCACATACGCCGCGGCGATCTCGCCCTGCGAGTGGCCGACCACGGCACTCGGCTGCACGCCGTGCGCACGCCACAGCTCGGACAGGGAGATCATGATCGCCCACAGCACCGGCTGGACGACGTCGACGCGGTCGAGGCCGGGTGCGTCGGGGGCGCCGCGCAGGACGTCGTGGAGGGACCAGTCGACGTACGCGGAGAGGGCGTCCGCGCAGGCCTGCATCTGCCGGGCGAAGACAGGTGACGTGTCGAGGAGTTCGCGTGCCATTCCCTCCCATTGGGAGCCTTGGCCGGGGAAGACGAACGCGACCCGGCCCCGCCCCCGCACGCTGCCCTGCACCACCGACGGATCGGTACCGCCGTCGGCGAGGGCCGCCAGGCTGCGGAGGAGGGCGTCGTGGTCGGTGCCGAGTACGACGACGCGGTGGTCGAAGGCAGTGCGGGTGGTGGCGAGGGAGTGGCCGATGTCGGCGAGGGGGTGGCTGAGGGCGGATGCGGTGGCGCCCGAGGTCAGGTGGTGCCGTAGTTGCCGGGCCTGGTCCCGCAGGGCCTCGGGGCTCTTCGCGGACAGGGGCCAGGCGACCGGCTGGGGGGCGGGGCCGCCGTCGGCGGGCGTACGTTCCTCCGGATGCTCGGCAGTCGGGGGGGCGTCGTCGCCGAGACCGGTTCCCTCGATGGCGGGGGGCTGTTCGATGATGACGTGGGCGTTCGTGCCGCTGACGCCGAAGGCGGAGACGCCGGCGCGGCGGGGCCGGTCGGTCTCCGGCCAGGGCCGTGCCTCGGTCAGCAGTTCCACCGCTCCGGCCGACCAGTCGACTTCCGGTGTGGGCCGGTCGACGTGGAGGGTGCGCGGCGCGACACCGTGCCGTATCGCCATCACCATCTTGATCACACCGCCCACTCCGGCGGCGGCCTGGGTGTGACCGATGTTCGACTTCAACGACCCCAGCCACAGGGGTCGTTCCGCGGGCCGGTCCTGGCCGTAGGTGGCGAGCAGGGCCTGCGCCTCGATGGGGTCGCCCAGCTTGGTGCCGGTGCCGTGGGCCTCCACCACGTCCACGTCGGCAGGGGTCAGGCGGGCGTTGGCGAGGGCCTGCCGGATCACCCGCTGCTGGGAGGGGCCGTTGGGCGCGGTGAGCCGGCTGCTGGCGCCGTCCTGGTTGACGGCGCTGCCGCGTACGACGGCCAGGACCGGGTGGCCGTTGCGCCGTGCGTCGGACAGCCGCTCCAGCAGCAGCATGCCCACGCCCTCGGCCCAGCCGGTGCCGTCGGCGGCCTCGGCGAACGCCTTGCAGCGGCCGTCGGCGGCGAGGCCCCGCTGCCGGCTGTACTCGACGAACACGTCCGGGGTGGACATGATCGCGACCCCGCCGGCCAGGGCCAGGGTGGAGTCGCCCTGCCGCAGCGACTGCACGGCCAGGTGCAGGGCCACGAGGGACGACGAGCAGGCCGTGTCCACGGTCACCGCAGGGCCCTCCAGCCCGAAGGTGTACGCCACCCGGCCCGAGGCGATGCTGCCCGCGCTGCCGTTGCCGAGGTAGCCCTCGAACTCCTCCGGCACGGGCCGCACCCGGTGGGCGTAGTCCTGGTACATCACGCCGGCGAACACACCGGTGTGGCTGCCCCGCAGGGAAGTCGGGTCGATACCGGCCCGTTCGAACGCCTCCCAGGAGGTCTCCAGCAGCAGCCGCTGCTGCGGGTCCGTGGCCAGCGCCTCGCGTGGTGAGATCCCGAAGAACTCCGCGTCGAAGAGGTGCGCGTCGTGCAGGAAGCCGCCCCGGGTGGTG
Source organism: Streptomyces graminofaciens (assembly GCF_030294945.1). Lineage (NCBI taxonomy): Bacteria > Bacillati > Actinomycetota > Actinomycetes > Kitasatosporales > Streptomycetaceae > Streptomyces > Streptomyces graminofaciens. Next base: position 556,903 of record NZ_AP018448.1, read on the forward strand.
TACGTCGTGCCGGGCCGGTCCGGGTCGGGGTCGTAGAGGCGCTCGACGTCCCACCCCCGTTCCGCCGGGAACGTCGAGATGCCGTCATCACCGTCGGCCACCATGCGCCACAGGTCGTCCGGGGAGTGCACGTCGCCCGGGTAACGACAGCTCATCCCGATGATCGCGACGGGCTCCTGCTGCTGGTCCTCGACCTCGCGGAGCCGCCGACGGGCCTGCCGGAGGTCGGTGGTGGCCCGCTTGAGGTATTCGACGAGCTTCTCTTCGTTTTCCATGCGGGGTCTGTCCTTAAGTCCTTTGGTTCGCGAAGTCCTTGAGGGGGTCGCGCCGGGGGGCGGCACGCTCACGCGGGGCGGGCGGGGGCGAGGACCCGGTGTGGTCGCCGTGCAGTCGCAGTGCTGTCCGTGCGGTCACCGGGTCCGCCTCCTGGGGCGTCAGCGGTCGTCGAGTTCCTCGTCGAGGAGGGCGAAGAGTTCGTCGACGCTCGCCGAGGCGACATCGCCGTCGTCGGTCTCTCCCCTGGCGGTGTCGGCCACGGTGTCGAAGTACGTCAGGAGTTTCCGCAGCCGTACGGCGACCTCGTCGCGTGAGGCGTCGTCGAAGCGCCCCGCGGTCACCGCGGCCTCCAACCGCTCCAGCTCCGCGGCCATCATCGGCTCGGGTGCGGGTTCGTCCAGCGCGAGTTGCTCCCCGATGTGCCCGGCGAGCAGCACCGGCGAGGGGTAGTCGAAGACCAGCGTGGCCGAGAGCCGGATGCCGAGGACGCCGCCGATGCGATTGCGCAGCTCCACCGCGGCCAGCGAGTCCACGCCCGCTTCGAGGAAGCCTCGGCCGGGGTCGACCATGCCGGCGCCGGAGTGGCCCAGTACGGCCGCGGTGTGCTCGCAGACGAAGTCCAGCAGTTCCTGCTCCCGTTCGGCGTCGGTCAGTCCGGCGAGCTTGTCGAGGAGGGTCGAGCGGGAGCCGCCTGTGCTGCTGCCGCCGGTTTCGGCCTTGCGGCGGTTCGGTACGCGGACCAGATCGCGGAGCAGTGCGGGCACTCCCCCGGTGGCGATGGCCTGCTGCCGCAGCGCGGCGAGGTCCAGCCGGACCGGCGCCAGCCAGGCATCGCCGCCGGTCACACCGGCGTCAAGCAGCGGCAGTGCCTCGCCGACGGAGATCGGCAGCACGCCCGAACGGCTCATCCGGGCCACGTCCGCCTCACCCAACTGCCCCGTCATACCGCCGGCCTGGTCCCACAGGCCCCACGAGAGCGAGGTCGCCACCAGGCCATCGGCCCGACGCCTCGCCGCGAGCGCATCGAGGAAGGCATTCGCCGCGGCGTAATTGCCCTGACCCGCACCACCGAAGACACTCGCCGCGGAAGAGAACAGCACGAACACCGACAGGTCCAGCTCCGCGGCCAGCTCGTGCAGATGCCAGGCCGCGTCCGCCTTCGGCGCCAGGACCGTCTCCAACCGCTCAGGAGTGAGCGAACCCACCACGCCGTCGTCCAGGACACCAGCCGCATGGACCACACCCGCCAGCCGGTGCACGGCAGGAATACCAGCCAGTACGGCAGCCAGCGCGTCCCGGTCCGCCACGTCACAGGCCACCGGAGCAGCCGAAGCACCCAACTCACCCAGTTCCGCGACCAGTTCCGTCATACCGGGAGCCTCCGCGCCACGACGGCTCGCGAGAACCAGGTGCCGTACGCCCCACTCACGGACCACATGCCGGGCGACCACACCACCCAACGCACCCGACGCACCCGTGATCAACAACGTGCCCTCGGGATCCCACACCGGCACCCCATCAATGGCTTCGGCCCGCATCAGACGCGGCACGAACACCCGGCCATCCCGCACCGCGAGCTGCGGCTCATCACCGATCCCGACCACCCGGGACACCGCATCCAGGTCATCCACATCCACCAGCACGACCCGGCCCGGCTGCTCCGACTGCGCCGTACGCACCAGACCCCACAACGCCGCCGCACCCAGATCAAAGACACCCTCACCGGCATCCACCGCGACGGCCTGGCGGGTCATAATCACGAGCCGCGAGTCGGCGAACCTCTCGTCCGCCAGCCAGGACTGGATCAACTCCAGTCCCTCAGCCGTCACTCCACGCACCCCGGCCGTGACGGGCACCTCACGATCGGCGGCGAAATGCGCCACCACCAGACGCGGCACCGATCGGCCGGCGGAGACCGCCGAGCCGAGCGCGGCCAGGTCGGGCAGGACCTCGCACCCCTCCCCCTGCGCCCAGCCAGCACCCCGGTCGAGGGCCACCCACTCCCCCGCACCCGCCTGATCCGGCACGGCCACCTGCCGCCACCCCACCCGGAACAACGACTGCCGCGCACCCGCTCCCGCAGCGATCGTGTCCGCAGACACAGGCCGCAGCACCAAGGACTCAACTGCGGCCACCGGCCGCCCGGAGCCGTCCGCGACCACCAGCGCAACCTCGTTCGCCCCGACGCCGACCCCGGACACCCGCACCCGCAACGCATCCGCACCCGACGCATACAGGTGCACGCCGTTCCAGGAGAACGGCAGTACCCCCGCCCCACCGTCACTCACGAACTCCCCGAACCCGATCGCGTGCAACGCCGCATCCAGCAGCGCCGGATGAAGACCGAACTCCCCCGCGCCGTCGCGATGGGTGTCGTCCAGCGCGACCTCGGCGAACACCTCCGAGCCGCGCCGCCACACCGCTCGCAGCCCCTGGAACACCGGCCCGTAACCGAAGCCGCCGTCCACCAGCCGGTCGTACAGCCCGTCGATGTCCACAGCCGTCGCACCCTGCGGAGGCCACACGGCGAGTTCGCCGGTCTCGGCCGGCACAGTCGCGGCCCCGGAGGCCAGCACACCGGTGGCGTGCCGGGTCCAGGGCTCGTCGACTCCTGTCTCCGGCCGGGAGTGCACCGTCACCGGACGGCCACCTTGCTCGTCCGCAGCGCCGACGACCACCTGGACCTGCACACCACCACGCTCCGGAAGCACCAACGGCACCTCCAGCGTCAGCTCCTCGACACAGTCCGCGCCCACCTGCTCCCCGGCCCGCAACGCAAGCTCCACGAACGCCGTCCCGGGGAACAGCACAGCACCCTGCACCTGGTGATCCGCCAGCCACGGATGCGTCGCCAGCGACAACCGCCCGGTCAGCAACACCCCGTCGCCATCCGCCAGGGCCACCGCCGCGCCGAGCAACGGATGCTCCGCCGAGCCCAGGCCCAGTCCGGTGGCGTCGCGTCCCGGCCGCGCGGACGTGTCCAGCCAGTACCGCTGATGTTCGAAGGCGTAGGTCGGCAGGTCCGCCCGACGCGGGCCGTACGGGGCGTAGTACGCGGCCCAGTCCACCGGCACACCGCGCACATGCGCCGCACCCACGGCCGCCACCACGCTCTCGGCCTCATCGCGCCCGGCCCGCACCGTGGACACAAACTCCGTGCCCCGCGCCTCCTCCCCGACCAGGCAGTCCTGCCCCAGCGCGGACAACGCCCCGTCCGGACCGACCTCCACGAACGTGCTCACGCCTTCGCTCCGCAGACACCGCACCGCGTCGTAGAAGCGCACCGCCTCACGCACATGCCGCGTCCAGTACTCCGCCGACCGCAACTCCGCACCCGCCACCTCACCCGACACCGCGGAGACCACCGCAATGCGAGGCTCGTGATAAGTCACCGTCTCGGCCACCCGGCGGAACTCGTCGAGCATCGGCTCCATGCGCGGCGAGTGGAACGCATGCGACACCGTCAAACGCTTCGTCTTACGGCCCCGCCCGCGCACGATCTCCTGGACACGCAGCACCACGTCCTCGTCACCGGCGATCACCACGGACTCCGGCCCATTCACCGCCGCGATATCCACCGCACCCGAAGGCTCACCCTCGACAAGTCGCCGTGCCTCGGCCTCCGTGACCTGCACCGCCACCATCGCCCCACCGGCCGGCAACGCCTGCATCAACCGGCCCCGCGCCACCACCAACGCACACGCATCCGACAGCGACAGCACCCCCGCCACATACGCCGCCGCAAGCTCACCGATCGAATGCCCGGCCACCACATCGGGCACCACACCCCACGACTCCAACAGCCGGAACAACGCCACCTCGAACGCGAACAACGCCGGCTGCGTGAACTCCGTACGATCCACAAGCGAGGCCTGTTCCGAACCCTCCTCCGCGAACACCACCTCACCCAACGGCCGCCCCAGCCGCCCATCCAACTCCGCGACCACCTCGTCCCACGCCTCACCGAAGACAGGGAACATCTCCCGAAGCCGGCCACCCATACCCAACCGCTGCGACCCCTGCCCCGCGAACACGAACCCCGTACGCCCCCCGGCCAACCCAGCACCGACCCGCACCCGGGAATCCCCACGCCCCTCAGCCAGCGCCTCCAGTGCCTCCAGCAACTCGCCCTGGTCCTCGCCCAGTACGACGGCCCGGTGCTCGAACCGAGAGCGGGCTGTCGCGAGGCTGTACCCGACATCGGCCGGACGCCACTCCCGACCCGTCATCAGATGCGTGTGCAAGCGCCTGGCCTGCTCCCGTACGGCATCCGCGCTGCGGGCGGACACCACCCATGGCACCGGGACCGCGTCGGGAACGAGGGCCGCGCCGGACTCTGCCTCGGCCACCGGGTCGGCAGCTTGTTCGAGGATGACGTGCGCGTTCGTGCCGCTGACGCCGAAGCTGGAGACCGCGGCGCGGCGAACGTGATCGGTGGCGGGCCAGGGGCGGCTCTCGGTGAGCAGTTCCACCGCTCCCGTCGACCAGTTCACCTCCGGCGTGGGCTCGTCCACGTGCAGCGTGGCCGGCAGCGTGCCGTGCCGCATGGCCATGACTGACTTGATGATCCCGGCGACACCGGCGGCGGCCTGCGTATGCCCGAGGTTCGACTTCACCGAGCCCAGCCACAACGGCCGGTCCTCCGCCCGGTCCTGGCCGTAGGTGGCCAGGAGTGCCTGCGCCTCGATCGGGTCACCCAGCTTCGTCCCCGTACCGTGCGCCTCCACCACATCCACCTCGGACGCGGACAGACGGGCGTTCGCCAACGCCTGCCGGATCACCCGCTGCTGGGCGGGACCGTTCGGCGCCGTCAGCCCGTTCGACGCGCCGTCCTGGTTGACCGCGCTGCCACGTACGACGGCCAGGATCGGGTGGCCGTTGCGCTCGGCGTCCGACAGGCGCTCCAGCAGGAGCATGCCCGCGCCCTCGCCCCAGCCGGTGCCGTCCGCCGAGGCCGAGAACGCCTTGCACCGGCCGTCGGGAGCGAGCCCCCGCTGCCGGCTGAACTCCACGAAGGCGCCCGGAGTCGCCATCACCGTGGCGCCACCGGCCAACGCCAGCGAGCACTCGCCCTGTCGCAGCGCCTGCGCGGCCAGGTGCAGGGCGACCAGCGACGCGGAGCACGCCGTGTCCACGGTCATGGCCGGCCCCTCCAGACCGAACGTGTAGGCCAGCCGCCCGGAGATGACGCTGCCGGCGTTGCCGATGCCGAGGTATCCCTCGAACTCGGCTGCCGCGCCCGAGGCGAGTGTCGCGTAGTCCTGGCCGTTGGTGCCGGTGAAGACGCCGGTGGCGCTGCCGCGCAGCGCGGCCGGGTCGATGCCGGCCCGTTCGAACGCCTCCCACGCCGTCTCCAGCAGCAGCCGCTGCTGCGGATCCATCGCCGTGGCCTCACGCGGCCCGATGTCGAAGAAAGCGGGGTCGAAGTCGGCCGCGCCGTCGAGAAACGCGCCATAGCGGGTGCTGCTCGTGCCGGAACGTTCCCCGTCGGGGTCGAAGAGGGTGTCGATGTCCCAGCCTCGGTCGGCCGGGAAGGACGAGATCGTGTCCCGGCCCCCGGCCACCAGGTCCCACAGCTCCTCGGGACTCTGGACACCACCGGGGAAACGGCAGCTCATCCCGATGATCGCGACCGGCTCGTCCACGGCCGCCACCACCAACGGACCGCCGACCGCAGCCGACGACGACGTACCCAGCACCTCAGAGCCGACGTATTCGGCCAGTGCCTCGGGCGTCGGGTAGTCGAAGACCAACGTGGTGGGCAGGGCCAGGCCGGTGGCCGCATTGAGACGGTTCCGCAGCTCCACCGCCGTCAGCGAGTCGAAGCCGATCTCCTTGAACGCCCGCGCCGGATCGATCGTCTGCACCGAGGCATGGCCGAGCACACTCGCCACCTGGCCACGGATCAGGTCCAGCAGGGCCGTCTGCTGTTCCGCCGCGGGCAGCTCGGCCAGCCGACTCGCCCAGGACGACTGCTCGCCCTCCGCCGGGCCATGGGCCGCCGCCGTCGGCAGCTGGGCCTGAGGCAGGGCGGACAGCAGCGGGCTGGGACGGGCCGCGGTGAACGCCGGGGCGAAGCGCTGCCAGTCCACGTCCGCGACCATCACGGCCGGTCGGCCGGCGGTCACGGCTCGAGCCATGGCGTTCAGCGCCGCCTCGGCTGCCATCGCGGGCCAGCCGTCGCGGTCCAGTCGTCCGGCGACGACGTCCTGGTCGGCCATGCCGCCGTCGGCCCACCGGCCCCACGCGAGCGAGACGGCGGGCAGTCCGAGGGCGTGCCGGAGCTCGGCCAGCGCGTCCAAGTAGGCGTTGGCGGCCGCGTAGTTGGCCTGTCCGGCGCTGCCCAGCACACCGGAGGCGGAGGAGAACAGCACGAAGGCGTCCAGGTCCACCTCTCGTGTGGCCAGGTCCAGATGGTGGGCGGCCTGCGCCTTTGCCGCCAGGACCTCGGCGCACCGCTCGACGGACAGGGAGGCCAGTACGCCGTCGTCGAGAACGCCGGCCGCATGGACGACCGCGGTCAGGTCGCCCTCGTCGGCCAGCCCGGCCACCAGGGCGGTCACAGCCTCCTGGTCACGCAGGTCGCAGGCGACCAGCCGGACACGTACGCCGGCCTCGGTCAGCTCGTCGTGCAGTGCCTGCGCTCCAGGGGCCTCGGGGCCGCGGCGACTGACCAGGACCACCCGTTCGGCTCCCCGGGCGGCCAGCCAACGGGCCACATGCCCACCGACGGCACCGGTACCGCCGGTCACCAGGACCGTGCCCGACGGCGTCCACGCCACCGAGTCACCGGCGGGTGCGGCGTCCTGGACCAGGCGCCGGGCCAGGACACCGGCCGTACGCAGCGCGATCTGGTCCTCGCCGCCGGGCCGGTGACCGGCGGCCAGGGCCCGGACGAGCCGCCGTACGGTACGGGAATCGACCTGCTCGGGGAGATCGAGCAGCCCGCCCCAGCGGTCCGGGTGCTCCAGGGCCGCGACCCGGCCGAGGCCCCACACCTGGGCCTGCACCGGTTCGTCCGGCCCACTTGTCGCTCCCGCCGAGACCGCGCCCCGCGTCAGACACCACAGCGGGGCGGTCACTCCCGCGTCACCCAGTGCCTGGACGGCGGACAGGGTCAGTGCCAGCCCACGCGAAACGGTCGGGTGGTGCGGATCCGTGCCCTCGGCCAGCGCCAGGAGTGACACCACTCCGCCGACCTGACCGGGGGCGAGGCCGTCGAGCCGACCGGTGATCTGCTCGGCCAGGGCATCGCGGGCCCGGTCGGAGTCGGGGTGGCCGAGGTCCACGGTGACGACCTCGGCACCGTGCTCGGCCATGGCCTCGGCGAGGGAACGGACGAGGGACCCCGCCGCCTCGGACCCGGCCGGGGCGAGCAACAGCCAGGTGCCGCCGAACGACGCCACGCCTGGCTCGGGCAGCGCGTTCCAGGTCACCCGGTAGCGCCAGGAGTCGGCCAACGAGACCTGCCCAGCCTGTCGACGCCACGACGACAGCACGGGCAGCACATCCGCCAGCCGCGCCTCCCCGTCCACACCCTCACCGGTGCCGAGCGAGGAGAGATCGCCCTGCTCCACGGCCTCCCAGAAGGCCGCGTCCACCTCGTCCTGGCCCCCGGCCTCGGTCCGCCGTACGGCCGTACCGGCCAGCTCTTCCAGCCAGTAGCGGGAGCGTTGGAAGGCATACGTCGGCAACTCGACGCGTGCGGCAGGCCACCCCGCGAAGTACGCCGTCCAGTCCACCGGGTAACCGTCCGCGAACAGCTCACCCACCGCCGACACCAACGCGACCGGCTCGGCCCGGTTGCCCCGCACCGCCGCCACCACACTCCCAGCACCACCCTCAGCAAGGCACTCCCGGACCAGCGCGCTCAGCACACCCCCGGGCCCGACCTCCACGAAACGGCCGACACCCACACCCGCCATAGCCCCCACAGCATCCGCGAAACGCACCGCCTCCCGCGCATGCCGGACCCAGTACCCCACCGAGCACAACTCGTCAGCAGACACAACCGCGCCCGTCAGACCGGACACCACCGTCAACTCCGGCACGGCAAAGGACAACCCCGCCACCACCCGACCGAAGTCCTCCAGCATCGGATCCATCAAAGGCGAGTGGAACGCGTGCGACACCTTCAGCCGACGCGCACGACGCCCCAACCCGGCAAAGTGCGCGGCAACCTCCTCCACCACAGCCACGCCACCGGAGACGACCACCGAACGCGGACCATTGACCGCACCGATCCCGACCTCACCCTCACGACCCGCCAAAAGCGCGGTGACCTCCTCCTCCGAGGCCTCCACCGCCACCATCGCCCCACCCGAAGGCAACCCCTGCATCAAACGACCACGCGCCGCCACCAACGCACACGCGTCCGCCAGCGACAACACCCCGGCCACATGCACAGCCGCGATCTCACCCACCGAGTGACCGGCTACGACCTCACCGGCCACACCCCACGACTCCAGCAGCCGGTACAACGCCACCTCGAACGCGAACAACGCCGGCTGCGTGAACCCCGTCTCATCCAGCGACCCACCGGCGACATCGAACATCACCTCACGCAGAGAACCGGCCCAGCCCTCCGACGGCGGCAACGCCCCCATCACCTCATCGAGAACCCCGCACACCTCATCGAAAGCCTCCGCGAACACCGGAAACGCGACATACAACTCCCGCCCCATACCAGCCCGCTGAGACCCCTGACCCGAAAAGACCAGCCCCAACCGACCACCGCCGTCGGTGTCGGCGCGCCGTACCGTTCCCGCAGCCGACGGGTCCGTGCTCAGCGACCGCAACGTCTCGACCAGTTCGGCCCGGTCGCCGCCGACCACCACCGTCCGGTACTCGAAGAAGGTGCGCGTCGTGGCGAGCGCCTGGGCGACGTCCGCCGGGCTCGCCTGCTCACCGGCGGGTGACGCGGCCCAGGCGGCCAGTTGCCCGGCCTGTGCCTGGAGCGCCCGCACCGACCGCGCCGACACCACCCACGGCACCACCGACGCGGCGGATTCCCCATCGACGGGCAGGTCCTGCTGCGGCGGCTCCCCGGACTCGGCCGGAGCCTGCTCCAGGATGACGTGCGCGTTCGTACCGCTGATACCGAACGAGGACACACCGGCGCGGCGCGGGTGGCCGTTCTCGGGCCAGGCGCGTGCCTCGGTGAGGAGTTCCACCGCGCCCGCCGACCAGTCGACGTGCGAGGACGGCCGGTCCACATGCAGGGTCGCCGGCACCGTGCCACGCCCCATCGCCAGCACGGTCTTGATCACACTCGCGACACCGGCGGCGGCCTGGGTGTGCCCGATGTTCGACTTCACCGACCCCAGCCACAACGGCTGGCCTTCCACCCGCTCCTGGCCGTACGTGGCCAGCAGCGCCTGCGCCTCGATCGGGTCACCCAGCGCCGTGCCCGTACCGTGCGCCTCCACCACATCCACCTCGGACGGCGTCAGACGGGCGTTCGCCAGCGCCTGCCGGATCACCCGCTGCTGGGCGGGACCGTTCGGCGCCGTAAGCCCGTTCGACGCACCGTCCTGGTTGATCGCGCTGCCCCGCACGACCGCGAGCACCGGGTGCCCGAGCCGCCGTGCGTCCGACAGCCTCTCCAACAGCACCAGCCCCACGCCCTCGGCGAGGGTCATCCCGTCCGCGCGATCCGCGAACGCCTTGCAGCGGGCGTCCCGTGCCAGCCCTCGCTGGCGGCTGAACCCGACGAAGGCCCGGGGGTTCGCCATGTAGGCGACACCGCCGGCCAGAGCGAGGTCGGACTCGCCCTGCCGCAGGGACTGCACGGCCAGGTGCAGTGCCACCAGCGACGACGAGCACGCCGTGTCCACGGTGACCGCCGGTCCCTCCAGGCCGAAGGTGTACGACAGCCGGCCCGAGAGCACGCTCGGCGCGCTGCCGATCAGTTCGTGCCCTTCGGAGACCCCGGAGCTCTGCTGCGACCCCGACCCCGAGCCCAGTCCGTAGTCCTGGTAGTTGCTTCCGACAAAGACGCCGGTGGCACTGCCGCGCAGCGCAGCCGGGTCGATACCCGCCCGTTCGAACGCCTCCCAGGACGTCTCCAGCAGCAGCCGCTGCTGCGGGTCCATGGCGGACGCCTCACGCGGTGAGATCCCGAAGAACTCGGCGTCGAACTCGGCCGCGTCGTGCAGGAAGCCGCCTTCCCGGACGTAGGTGTGTCCCGCGCGGTCCGGGTCGGGGTCGTACAGGGCGTCCAGGTCCCAGCCGCGGTCCGTGGGGAAGCCCGAGATGGCGTCGCCCTCGGCGGCCATCAGCTCCCACAGCTCCTCGGGCGAGGCGACCCCGCCCGGGTAGCGGCAGCCCATCGCCACGATCGCGATCGGGTCGTCCGCCTCGACGGCTGCGACCGCGCTGGAAGAGGCCCGGTCGACGATCGGCTTATCACCCGCGATCCGTTGCAGGAGGTACTCGGTCGTGGCCTGCGGTGTCGGATGGTCGAAGACCAGTGTGGCGGGCAGGGCGAGGCCGGTGGCGTCCCGCAGCCGGTTGCGGAACTCCACGGAGGTGAGGGAGTCGAAGCCGAGGTCTCGGTAGGGGCGTACGGCTCCGAGCGCGTCCGTCGTCGTGTGCCCGAGCACGGCCGCGGCCTCGGTGAGCACCAGGTCCTGGAGGGCCTGGGCACGTTCGTCCTCGGGGAGGGCGTTCAGGCGGCGGACCAGCTCCGAGTCGGTGCCGTGGGCCGTGGCGGAGGCCGTTTCCCGGTCGTCGGCGGCCGTCTCCGTGAAGTCGGCGAGCAGCGGGCTCGGGCGGGCCGAGGTGAACACCTGGGTGAAGCGGTCCCAGTCCACGTCGGCGACGGCCACGTAGGTGTCGCGTTCGTCCAGCGCCTGCTGCAGTGCCGTGATCGCGAGGTCGGGGGCGATGACGGGGATGCCGCGCCGGGCCAACAGCTTGTTCAGCGAGACCATGCCGTCGCCGTCCCAGGGGCCCCAGCCCACCGAGGACACCGGGAGTCCCTGTGCCCGGTATTGGAGGGCCATGGCGTCCAGGTAGGCGTTGGCGGCCGCGTACGCGCCGTGGTCCGCGACTCCCCAGGCCGCGGCGATGGAGGAGAAGAGGACGAAGGTGTCGAGGTTGTCGAGGTCGAGGAGTTCGAGGAGGTGCCGGGCGCCGGCTGCCTTGCCGGACAGGACGTCGGCCAGTTCGGCGAGGTCCGTCTGTGCGAGCGGGGTCAGCCGGGCGACGCCCGCGGTGTGCACCACCGTACGGACAGGGGTGCCGTCGGCTTCGAGCCGCGCCAGCAGGGCGGCGACCTGGTCGCGGTCGGCGATGTCGCAGGCGGCCACCGTCACGGGGACGCCGAGCTTGGTGCGGAGGTCGTCGGCGCCCGGCGCGGCCTCGCCCGACCTGCTGACCAGGACGAGGTGTTCGGCGCCCTGAGCGGCGAGGCGGCGTGCGACATGCGCGCCGAGGGCGCCGGTGCCGCCGGTGATGAGCACGGTGCCCCGCGGGGTCCACCGCTGCCGTTCGCCGGCTTCCGTGGCGGCCGCTCGTGCCAGTCGGCGGCCGTACAGCCCCGAGGGGCGGATCGCCACCTGGTCCTCGCCCCTGGTGTCGGCCAGCACCGCCCCCAGCCGTCGCGCGGCCTGCTCGTCCGGCGCCTCGGGAAGGTCCACGAGGCCTCCCCAGCGTTCGGAGTGCTCCAGGGCGGCGACCCGGCCCATGCCCCAGATGTGGGCCTGCACCGGGTGGCTGGGTGCCTCGTCGTCGCCGGTCGACACCGCGCCGGACGTCACGGACCACAGGGGCGCGTCGATTCCGGCGTCGCCGAGCGCCTGGACGAGGTGCAGGGTCAGCGCGAGTCCGGTGGGCACCTCGGGGTGCTGCGGGAACCCTTGCTCGGCGAGGGCGAGGAAGGAGAGGACCCCGGCGACTGGGCCGGTGTCGGCGCCGGTGTCGGAGAGTCGCTCGGCGAGCGCCGTCCGGTCCTCGCCGGCCTCGTCGACCCGCACCTCCACGACGTCGGCGCCGCGTTCGGCCAGCGCCCGGGCCGAGGCGGTGACCCGCTCGTCGGCCTCGTACCCCTCGGGGATCACGACCAGCCAGGTGCCGGTCAGGGTCGCCGGGGCCGGTGCGTCGTCGATCCGGCGCCACTCGACGCGGTAGCGCCAGGCGTCGACGGTGGACCGGTCGAGCCGCTTCCTGCGCCATGACGACAGCACAGGCAGCGCGGGCAGCACGGTGTCGAGGGACGCGGTGTCGTCCGGCGTGCCGAGGTCCAGGACGCCGGCCAGCGCGTCGAGGTCCTCGCGTTCGACCGCCTCCCAGAAGGCCGCGTCCACGGGGTCGACGGCCGGGGCATCGGCCCGGTGCTCCGGGGCGGTGTCCTGGAGCCAGTAGCGCTTGCGCTGGAAGGCGTACGTCGGCAGCTCCACGCGGTGTCCGGCACCGTCCGTGAACAGGGCGTGCCAGTCGACGCCGACCGCGTGCGTGTGTGCCTCGGCGAGGGAGCGCAGGAAGCGGTCGGGGCCGCCGTCGTCGCGGCGCAGCGAGCCGAGGATCACGGCGTCGCCGCCCGCCGCCTCTACGGTGTCCTGCATACCGACGGCGAGCACCGGATGCGGGCTCGACTCGACGAAGACGCCGAATCCCTGCTCGACCAGGGCCTCGGTCGCGCGGTGGAGTTCCACGGTCTGGCGCAGGTTGCGGTACCAGTAGCCGGCGTCGAGGCCGGTGGTGTCGTACCAGTCGCCCGTCACGGTGGAGAAGAACGGGACGGAGCCCGCGCGCGGTGTGATCGGGGCGAGGGCGTCGAAGAGTTCGGCCTCGATGGCCTCGACGTGGGCGGAGTGCGACGCGTAGTCCACCTGGATCTTCTTGGCGCGGATCTGCTCCCCCTGGAGTTCCGCGCAGAGACCGTCGACGGCCTGGACGTCGCCGGAGAGGACGACCGTCTCGGGGCCGTTGACGGCGGCGACGGACAACCGGTCCTGCCAGCGCGCCAGATGGGGGCGCAGCCCCTCGCGGGAGAGCGGGACCGACAGCATGCCGCCCTGGCCCGCGATGGCGACGATCGCCTTGCTGCGCAGGGCCACGACGCGGGCCGCGTCCTGGAGTGTGAGAGCGCCCGCGACGCAGGCGGCGGCGATCTCGCCCTGGCTGTGGCCGAGTACGGCGTCGGGCTCCACCCCGTACGAGCGCCACAGCTCGGCCAGCGAGACCATGACGGCCCACAGGACGGGCTGGACCACGTCGACGCGGTCGAGCGGTGGGGCGTCGGGCGCCTCGCTCAGTACGTCCGTCAGGGACCAGTCGACAAACTCCGCGAGGGCGTCCTCGCAGGCGCGCAGCCGGGCGGCGAACGCCGGGAAGGCCGCGGCGAGTTCCTGAGCCATGCCGGGCCACTGGGAGCCCTGGCCGGGGAAGACGAAGGCGACCCGGTCCCCGCTGTGCGGCGCGCCCCGGACGAGGCCGGGTGCGGAGCGGCCCTCGGCCAGTGCGGCGAGGCCGGCGAGGAGTTCGTCCCGGTCGGCGGCGACCACCGCCGCGCGGTGGTCCAGGGAGGAACGGGTCAGGGACAGCGAGTACGCCACGTCCGCGGCGTGCGTCTCCGGCTGGTCGGCGAGGTGGGTGAGCAGCCGCTCGGCCTGGGCGCGCAGCGCGTCGGGCGTGGCGCCGGACACGAGCCACGGGAGCGCGGCCGGGGGCTCAGGGGCGGTCCGCTCCTGAGCCGGTGCCGACTGAGCCTCTTCGATGATGACGTGGGCGTTGGTGCCGCCGACGCCGAAGGCCGACACACCTGCCCGGCGGGGCCGGTCCGCGTCCGGCCAGGGCCGGGCCTCGGTCAGCAGCTCCACCGCTCCGGCCGACCAGTCGACCTCGGCGGTCGGCTGCTCCACGTGCAGGGTCTGCGGCGCCACACCGTGCCGCATCGCCAGCACCATCTTGATCACGCCGGCGACACCGGCGGCGGCCTGGGTGTGCCCGATGTTCGACTTCAACGCGCCGAGCAGCAGCGGCCGTTCGGCGGGCCGGTCCTGGCCGTAGGTGGCGAGCAGGGCCTGTGCCTCGATGGGGTCGCCGAGCTTGGTGCCGGTGCCGTGCGCCTCGACGACGTCGACCTCGGCGGGCGTCAGGGAGGCACTGGCGAGCGCCTGCCGGATGACCCGCTGCTGGGAACGCCCGTTGGGTGCCGTGAGGCCGTTGCTGGCGCCGTCCTGGTTGATGGCGCTGCCCCGGACGACCGCGAGGACCTCATGGCCGTTGCGCCGCGCGTCGGACAGCCGCTCCACGAGGAGCATGCCCACGCCCTCGGCCCAGCCGGTGCCGTCGGCCGAGTCGGAGAACGCCTTGCAGCGGCCGTCGGCGGCGAGGCCCCGCTGCCGGCTGAACTCGATGAACGTGCCGGGGTTCGACATGACGGTGACACCGCCCGCCAGCGCGAGCGAGCACTCGCCCCGGCTCAGCGACTGCACGGCCAGGTGCAGGGCCACCAGCGAGGCCGAGCAGCCCGTGTCGACGGTGACGGCCGGTCCCTCCAGGCCGAAGGTGTACGCCACCCGGCCGGAGGCCACGCTGCCCGCGGCGCCGGTCAGGGCGTAGCCGCCGAGTTCGTCGCTCGTCTCGTGGAGGCGGGGCACGTAGTCCTGGCCGGTGCAGCCGACGAAGACGCCGACGCTGTCGCCGCGCAGCTGGGTCGGGTCGATTCCGGCGCGTTCGAAGGCCTCCCAGGAGGTCTCCAGGAGCAGCCGCTGCTGCGGGTCCATCGCGGTCGCCTCGCGCGGTGAGATCCCGAAGAATTCCGCGTCGAACTCGCCGACGCCGTCGAGGAATCCGCCCTGCCGTGTGTACGTCCTGCCGGGCACGCCCGGTACGGGGTCGTAGATGCCGTCGATGTCCCAGCCGCGGTCGGCCGGCATGCCGGAGATCACGTCACGCCGGTCGGCGACCAACCGCCACAGCGCTTCCGGTGAGCCCACTCCGCCGGGGAAACGGCAGCTCATGGCAACGATCGCGATCGGGTCCTCGGTCACCTCGGGTGCCGTCGCGGGCATCTCGGGCCCGGCTTCCGCGCGCGGTGTGCCGAGGAGTTCGCCCGCCAGGTGTTCGGCCAGCGCGGACGGGGTCGGATGGTCGAAGAGGGTCGTGGCGGACAGCCGTAGCCCGGTGGCCTCGTTGAGGCCGCTGCGGAGTTCCAGCGTCATCAGCGAGTTGAAGCCGAGGTCCTTGAAGGGCCGGTCGGCGCGGATCGTGTCGGGCGTGGCGTGTCCGAGCACGTCGGCGACCCGGCCGCGTACGAGGTCGAGCAGGACGCGGCGGCCCTCCGCCGCGGACGACGCCTTCGCGAGGCGGGCGGCCACGGGGGATGAGTTCTCCCGGGCCGTCGGCGCGGGGCCGACGAGGCGCGCCGCCTCGGGCAGGTCGGCCAGCAGGGGGCTGCGGCGGGCGGTGGTGAACACCTCGGCGAACCGTGTCCAGTCCACGTCGACCACGGTCAGGGCGGTCTCACCGTCGGTGAGCGCGCGGTCGAGGGCGTCGATCGCGCGGTCGGGGTCCATGGCCGTCAGGCCGCTGCGGCGCAGCGCGTCCATGTCGATGACGGCCGCGTCGGCGGACATGCCTCCGCCGTCCCAGGGGCCCCAGGCGACGGCCGTGGCGGCCAGGCCGTCGGCGGCCCGCTGGGCGGCCAGCGCGTCGAGGTAGGCGTTGGCGGCGCCGTACGCGCCCTGCCCGCCGCTGCCCCAGACCCCGGCCGCCGAGGAGAACAGCACGAAGGCGTCGAGGTCGGCGCCGAGGGCGTCGGCCAGGTGTGTGGCTCCGGCGACCTTGGCGTCGAAGGACACGGCGAGGTCGTCCGGCGTGGTGTCGGCGAGCGGCTTGGTCACGCCGACACCGGCCGTGTGCACCACGGCTCGGA
The DNA here is from genome assembly GCF_030294945.1 of Streptomyces graminofaciens. Lineage (NCBI taxonomy): Bacteria > Bacillati > Actinomycetota > Actinomycetes > Kitasatosporales > Streptomycetaceae > Streptomyces > Streptomyces graminofaciens. The sequence continues at coordinate 573,062 of NZ_AP018448.1, forward strand.
TGGGATCGCCCTGCTCCGCGCACCGGTCGACCAGCTCGGCCACGGCACTCCGGTCGGAGACGTCGCAGGCGACCGGCGTGACCCGGGCGCCCAGCCCGGTGAGTTCGTCCCGCAGCCGGTCCGCACCCGGCGCGTCCGCCCCTTGTCGACTGGCGACCACCACGTGCTCGGCGCCGCTGTCCACGAGCCAGCGGGCGACCCTGGCACCGAGCGCTCCGGTGCCGCCGGTCACGAGCACGGTTCCGCCGGCCTGCCAGCTGTGGTCGATACGGGTCGGCGCCGAGTTCCCGCGTACGAGCCGACGGCCGAACACGCCCGCCGCCCGGACCGCGACCTGGTCCTCGTCGCCGTCCGCGGCGAGTACGCCCACCAACCGGTCCAGGACACGGCCGGTCAGAGTCGCGGGCAGGTCCAGCAGTCCGCCCCAGCGTTCGGGGTGTTCGACGGCGGCGGCCCGGCCGAGGCCCCACACCAGCGCCTGGACGGGGCTGTCCAACCGGTCCGATGCGCCCACGGACACCGCGCCCCGGGTCAGGCACCACAGCGGGGCGCTCACGTCGGCGTCGCCGAGGGCCTGGACCAGGGTGAGTGTCGACGCCAGGCCGGACGGCACCGAGGGGCGCATCGCGTCGGCGTCCTCGCTCAGGGCCAGCAGCGACACCACTCCGCGCACGCCACCGACGTCCGTGGCCAGGGCCGCGAGCAGCTCGGCGAGGTCCGCACGGTCCGCGCCCGCCTCGACGACGATCCGCTCGACCGTCGCGCCCGCCGTGACCAGCGCCCCCGTGACCGCGTCGACGCGCGCGTCGGGCTCGTCGGTGTCCGGCACCACGAGCAGCCAGGTCCCGGAGAGCCGGGCGGCGGTCGGCTCGGGCAGCGGCTTGAAGACCACCCGGTAGCGGGTCGAGTCGGTCTCGGACACGCTCGCGGCCGGGGACGCGGCCGGCGCCACGGCCGGGGCCTGGGGGCGCTCCAGCCAGTAGCGGTGGCGCTGGAAGGGGTAGGTGGGGAGGTCCGTGCGGGTGGCGCCGGTACCGGCGAACACCGTGTCCCAGTCGACGCGACCGCCGTGGGTGTGCACCTGGGCGAGGGAGCTGAGGAAGCGGTCGGGGCCGCCCTTCTGGCGGCGCAGGGAGCCGGTGACGACACCGGTCCGGTCGAGTACGTCCAGGGTCTCCTGCACACCGATCGTCAGCACCGGATGCGGGCTGGCCTCGATGAACACACCGCATCCGGAATCGGCCAGCGCGCGCACGGCCTCCTCGAACCGGACGGTCTGCCTCAGATTGCGGTACCAGTACTCGGCGTCCATCGGGGTGGTGTCGTCCAGCCACTCGCCGGTCACCGTGGAGAACACCGGGACGGTCGCCGGACGCGGGGTCAACCCGTCCAGGGCGTGCAGCAGTTCGTCACGGATACGGGCCACCTGCGGGCTGTGCGAGGCGTAGTCCACCGGGATCCGCCGGGCGCGGACGTCCTGGGCGGCGAGCGCCTCCATCAGCTCGTCCATGGCCGCGGAGTCACCGGACACCACGGTCGAGCCCGGACCGTTCACCGCGGCGATGCCGATCTGCCCGGCGTCGGCCCACGGCCTGATCCACTCGGCCGTGTCGGCCTCCGGGAGCGGTACGGACACCATCTGGCCCGCACCGGCCAGCGCGGTGATCGCCCGCGAGCGCAGAGACACGACCTGGGCGGCCTCGTCGAGCGTCAGCGCTCCGGCGACGCAGGCCGCCGCGATCTCGCCCTGGGAGTGGCCCACGACCGCGTCCGGCTGGACACCGTGGGACCGCCACAGCGCCGCCAGAGCCACCATGACCGCCCACAGCGCGGGCTGTACGACGTCCACGCGCTCCAGCGACGGGGCGCCGTCCTCCTGCGCCAGCACCTCGTGCAGCGTGTGGCCGTCCCAGTCCACGTACGCGGCCAGCGCCCGGCCGCAGTCCTCCAGTACGGCCGCGAACACCGGGGAGTGCGCGGCCAGTTCCAGGCCCATGCCGGGCCACTGCGAGCCCTGGCCGGGGAAGACGAACACGACCTTCCCGGCGCCGTCCGCCGAGGCCCGCCCGGTCGCCAGGTTCGCGGCCGTCTCCCCCGAGGCCAGCGCCTCAAGCCCGGCGAGCAGTTCCGCCCGCTCCCGTCCGACGACCACCGCGCGGTGTTCGAAGGACGAGCGGGTCGCGGCGAGCGAGTGGCCGACGTCCGCCGGACGTACGTACGGGTCGCCGGTGACCCGGGCGACCAGCCGTACCGCCTGCTCGCGCAGCGCGCCGACGTCCCGGGCGGACAGCGGCCAGGCGACGACGGCGTCGGAGACGATGGCGTCGGGGGCCGCATCCAGAGCAGCGGGTTCGGTGGCCTGTTCGAGGATGACGTGGGCGTTGGTGCCGCTGACGCCGAAGCTGGAGACGGCGGCACGACGCGGCCGTTCGGTGTCCGGCCAGGGCTGTGCCTCGGTGAGGAGTTCCACGGCACCGGTCGACCAGTCCACGTGCGAGGACGGCCGGTCGACGTGCAATGTGGCGGGCATCGTGCCGTGCCGCATCGCCATCACCGTCTTGATGAGGCCCGCGACACCGGCGGCGGCCTGGGTGTGCCCGATGTTCGACTTGACCGACCCCAGCCACAGCGGCCGGTCGCCGGACCGACCCTGCCCGTAGGTGGCCAGCAGTGCCTGGGCCTCGATCGGGTCGCCCAGCCTCGTGCCGGTGCCGTGCGCCTCCATCAGGTCCACGTCGGCGGGCGCCAGCCGCGCGTCGGCCAGCGCCTGCCGGATCACCCGCTGCTGCGAGGGACCGTTGGGCGCGGTCAGGCCGTTGCTGGCGCCGTCCTGGTTGACGGCGCTGCCCCGCACCACCGCCAGCACGGGGTGGCCGTTGCGCCGGGCGTCGGACAGCCGCTCCAGCAGCACCAGCCCGACGCCCTCGGCCCAGCCGGTGCCGTCGGCGGCCTCGGCGAACGCCTTGCAGCGGCCGTCCGCCGCGAGCCCGCCCTGGCGGGAGAACTCGGCGAACATGCCCGGCGTGGCCATCAGCGTCACACCGCCGGCCAGGGCCAGCGTGGTCTCCCCCTGCCGCAGGGACCGGCACGCCAGATGCAGGGACACCAGCGACGACGAGCACGCCGTGTCCACGGTCACCGCGGGGCCCTCCAGCCCGAGGAAGTAGGAGATCCGGCCGGAGGCCACACTGACCGTGCCGCCGGTCAGCAGATGCCCTTCGAGCCCGTCAGCGGGCTCGCCGAGCTTCGGGGTGTAGTCCTGCGCGGTGGCGCCGACGAACACGCCGGTACGGCTGCCCCGTAGGGAAACCGGGTCGATGCCCGCGCGCTCGAACGCCTCCCAGGAGGTCTCCAGCAGCAGCCGCTGCTGCGGATCCATCGCCAGGGCCTCGCGTGGCGAGATCCCGAAGAACTCCGCGTCGAAGTGATGACCGTCGTAGAGGAAGCCACCGGCGGGCGGGAACAGCCCCGCGTCGGCGTTCCAGCCACGGTCCGACGGGAACACGGACACCGCGTCGACACGGTCACGGACCAGCTCCCACAGGTCCTCGGGCGTCCGTACGCCACCGGGGAACCGGCAGCTCATCGCCACGACGGCGATCGGTTCGTCCTCGACGGCCCGTGCCGCCACGACCTCGACGGCGGCGGCCTCGTCCCCCGTCAGCCGCGCCCGGACGAACTCCGCCGTCTCGGCGGGTGACGGGTGGTCGTAGAGAAGCGTCGTGGCGAGCGACAGCCCGGTGGCCGCGCACAGCCGGTCACGCAGCTCCACGGACATGAGGGAGTCGAACCCCAAGTCCTTGAAGGAACGCGTCATTTCCACGTCGGCGGCAGCGGTGAGACCGAGCACGTGAGCGGTCAACTGCCGTACGGTCTCGACGGGATCCGGGTGGTCCGAGTCCGGTGTCACCGGTTCGCGGGGAACGGCAGGCGGGGTCGTGGAGACGGCGAGTTCGGGAACGTTCTCCAGCCAGTGGCGGGAGCGTTGGAAGGCATACGTCGGCAACTCGACGCGTGCGGCAGGCCACCCCGCGAAGTACGCCGTCCAGTCCACCGGGTAACCGTCCGCGAACAGCTCACCCACCGCCGACAGCAACGCGACCGGCTCGGCCCGGTTGCCCCGCACCGCCGCCACCACACTCCCAGCGCCACCCTCAGCAAGGCACTCCCGGACCAGCGCGCTCAGCACACCCCCGGGCCCGACCTCCACGAAACGGCCGACACCCACACCCGCCATAGCCCCCACAGCATCCGCGAAACGCACCGCCTCCCGCGCATGCCGGACCCAGTACCCCACCGAGCACAACTCGTCAGCAGACACAACCGCGCCCGTCAGACCGGACACCACCGTCAACTCCGGCACGGCAAAGGACAACCCCGCCACCACCCGACCGAAGTCCTCCAGCATCGGATCCATCAAAGGCGAGTGGAACGCGTGCGACACCTTCAGCCGACGCGCACGACGCCCCAACCCGGCAAAGTGCGCGGCAACCTCCTCCACCACAGCCACGCCACCGGAGACGACCACCGAACGCGGACCATTGACCGCACCGATCCCGACCTCACCCTCACGACCCGCCAAAAGCGCGGTGACCTCCTCCTCCGAGGCCTCCACCGCCACCATCGCCCCACCCGAAGGCAACCCCTGCATCAAACGACCACGCGCCGCCACCAACGCACACGCGTCCGCCAGCGACAACACCCCGGCCACATGCACAGCCGCGATCTCACCCACCGAGTGACCGGCTACGACCTCACCGGCCACACCCCACGACTCCAGCAGCCGGTACAACGCCACCTCGAACGCGAACAACGCCGGCTGCGTGAACCCCGTCTCATCCAGCAGGTCGGAAGAGACCTCGAACATCACCTCACGCAGAGAACCGGCCCAGCCCTCCGACGGCGGCAACGCCCCCATCACCTCATCGAGAACCCCGCACACCTCATCGAAAGCCTCCGCGAACACCGGAAACGCGACATACAACTCCCGCCCCATACCAGCCCGCTGAGACCCCTGACCCGAAAAGACCAGCCCCAACCGACCACCGCCATCAACGGCACCCGCGGCGGTCACCGGGCTGCCCGAGGCGAGAGCCCGCAGGCTTGCCACCAGCTCGTCCCGGTCACTGCCGCTCACCACGGCCCGGTATTCGAAGTGCGTCCGGCTGGTCGCCAGGGACCAGCCGATGTCGACCGGCGACGCCTCCCGCCCAGCGGGCGAGTCGGCCCAGGCGGCCAGTCGCCCGGCCTGGTCCCGCAGGGCCTGCGGCGAGCGGGCGGAGACCACCCAGGGAAGCAGAGCCGGGCCGGAGTCGGGACCGGTAGCCCCCGCCTCGGACGTCGTCTCGCCGTCCTCGGGGACCGGCGCTGCCGACACCACGACGTGGCAGTTGGTGCCGCCCATGCCGAACGACGAGACACCGGCCACGAGCGTGCGGCCGCCCCCGGACGGGGTCGCCCACGGCGCGGACTCCTGCTGGACCCGGAGGTTGAGCGCGTCGAGCGGGATGTCCGGGTTGGGGGTGCTGAAGTTGAGGCTCGGAACCAGTCGGCGGCGCCGGAGTTGCAGCAGGGCCTTGATCAGGCCGGCGATTCCGGCGGCGCCCTCCAGGTGGCCGATGTTGGTCTTGATCGAGCCCACCGGCAGCGGGGTGTCGCGCCCGGTGCCGAGTACCGCACCGAGGGCGGCCGCCTCGATCGGGTCACCCACCTTGGTGCCGGTGCCGTGCAGTTCGACGTATCCGACCTCGGTCGGGGTGACGCCCGCGCGCCGGTAGACGCGGGTCAGGAGCGACTCCTGGGCCCGTCGGCTGGGCGTGGTGAGGGTGTCCGACGGGCCGTCGTTGTTGACGGCGCTGGCGAGGATCACCCCGTGGACGAGGTCGCCGTCGGCCAGTGCCCGGCGCAGGGTTTTGAGGACGACCAGGCCGCCGCCCTCCCCGCGGACGAAGCCGTTGGCCCTGGCGTCAAAGGTGAAGCACTGTCCGTCCGGGGAGAGACCGCCGAAGGCGGCCGTCTCCCGTGCGCTCTCGGCGGCGATGTTGAGGTTGACGCCGCCGGCGAGGGCGATGTCCGATTCGCCGCGGCGCAGGCTCTCGCAGGCGAGGTGCACGGCGACGAGGGATGAGGACTGTCCGGTGTCCACGACCATGCTGGGACCGTGGGCACCCAGGGCATAGGAGATGCGGTTGGCGATCAGGCTGCGGTGCAGTCCGGTCATGGCGTGGTGGTCGACGGCTCGCCCTTCCCGCCGCCGGTACAGGGTCGCGTAGTCGTCGCGGGCCGCTCCGACGAAGACGCCGAGTCCGGTGTCGCGCAAAGTGGCCGGGACGAGCCCCGCCCCTTCGAGCGCCTCCCAGCTCAGTTCGAGTACGAGCCGCTGCTGCGGGTCCATGGCGGCGGCTTCCCTGGGGGAGATGCCGAAGAAACCCGCGTCGAAGGTGTCGACCCGGTCGAGGAAGCCGCCCCAGCGGGCGCCCGCGGCCTCGCCGTCGGCTGACTCCTCCTCCGTGGACGGCGGGGTCTCCCGGTCCGCCGGCACGCGTGTGACCGCGGATGCCCCGTCGTCGAGCAGCTGCCAGAGTTCCTGCGGGCCCGAAGCCTTCGGAAGGCGGCAGGACAGGCCGATCACGGCTATCGGTTCGTCGCTCGCCGTTTCGAACTCGCTGTTCTGGGACCTACCCATCAAGCACACCCCACGGTTCACCGGAATGTGATTCACGTGTGTTGTCGGGCATGACGAACGAGGGTTCGTGGCCGGCCCGTCGACACAGCGGCGAATCAATCACTGACAGAGGAATGGGAAAAACGCCGACCGGGCAGCAGAAAGCAGCGCCGCGTAGGCGAAGAAACCTGCCGGGAGCACCTTTATGCAGGTGAAATTCCGTGACGGAACACCCTCATGCGGGCACCGTCACATACTTCCGGTACCTGAAATGGCAGGACAAGGGAGAACCACCGCACGGAGCGCGGCATTCGAGAATTCCCTGAAGGACATACGTGCTCTCACCTTCGTTCTGCCACCTGGGGCGGAGTCGCGACGTGTCGGACTGTAGTGCGGCGCGGTCGCTGTAGATCACCCCCAAGTGAGTAGTCTCCCGGGCGCTTTCCGGGAGGAGCGCTAATGGACATGCATTTCCAGCCAGGCACGCGAGGGGCCTCTTGGGAAGTACGGTCGAGTGACCCCGACCTGCATATGCCATCCGGCCCGGTCGGCCGAAAACAGCGGTTGCTTCCTGGGAGGTGGCGTACGGGTTCGACCTGATCCGGGGGTTTGCTCCTGCATCGGGATGGACCCCCCTAATGATGTTGTCAAGCCGTAGCCGTGACGGGGAGGTTGGCTTGGCAGCACTGTCCGTCACGAATGAGAGCCCACAGGACATTCACGCGCCGACGGGCCAGGGCGAGAGCAGGCCGCGGTGGTAGCGCCTGGGCCGGTGCAGGTTACCGCTGACGTTGCCCGAGTCCCGGGGGACCGGAGCGACTCCGGCGAGGCCGGCCAGGCGGTCGGCGGTGCCGTAGCGGCTCATGTCGCCGGCGGTGGCCGCGAGGAACTCGGCGGCCAGCAGCGGTCCGATGCCAGGCATGCTGGAGATCACTTCGGCGAGTTCGTGCCCTGGGAGCCCCGGTTGACGGCCGAGGCCCGGTTGACGGCCAGGCCGGGTATGTAGACGAGGTGCTGGCCGTGGTTGAGCAGCACGCTGATCCACAGGGCGGCCATGCCATCGGAGACGTCGACCGCCCAGACCACATCCTCATCAAGGGCGAGTACGTCGGCGAGCAGGGCCAACAGCTCCGGCTGGTCCGTACCCGCCCATCCAGTCGTTCGATGTGCTGTCCTCCCGGACGACCTCGCCGGCGCGGTCCTACTCAGCGATCCGCTCGAATGCGTTCGCAACTCTTAATCAGCAGCCGAGTCGTCGTGAGACACCGGGCGGCCAGGTGAGTGGAACCATCGAGAGCAACCGCATAGAAGCCATACCCAGCGTCTCTGGGTCTCCGGACCTTACGTTGGCCCGTCCAACCCACGAACAAGGTAGGACCGCATAGCATCAAAACGAGATCACCGAGTGGCCGTCGCATACCCGACGGACTGTCAGGAAAAATAAAAGCGAGGACATTTGCCTCTACTGCGGCGCAGCAAGAGAATTAAGCTGTGCTCACTGGTCGCCGAACATAGGTATGACCACAGACAAGAATGGTGGATCCCCCATGAAAGCCAGCCACCGCTCCCGGCCGAGTCACCTCCTGCCACCCTCCCGCCCGGCGAAGACGGACGCGTTTCCTCAGGAGCCAACGGCCCGCCTGTAGCGTCGTAACTCGTCCCCCTACGGGGCTACACGGCCGAAAATTTCGACATCTTCTCGCCCCTCCCCCTCCCCCCAACCCTCACCCCCACACAGCAGCCGCACGGAACCCCCGCTCGCCGGAACGCCGCTGACCATGAGCTGGATCTCCGCTCGGCTGACCGCACCGCTCCAGCGCGCAGAAAACACCGGCGACACGTGTCCATCCGTTGGTTCCCCCTCGGTTTCGCTCTGGAACGGCAGGAGTGCCAGTGATGCTTTTTTCACCTGACCCTTTGCGCATGCAGTACGGCATCGATTCCACAGATTCCTCGTGTGCCGCATGCCGGCTCGTCAGCAGGTCGATGTCGTTCTGGACGCACAGTCGGCTGCTGCACGCCGTGGAGTTGGCCGAGGAGGCCGTGCGGGCGGCGGCCGACCGTCCGTCGTGCGTGTGCCACGCGCACTCCCGGCTGTGGCTGGCCACGGCGCTGACCCACCTCCGCGACCTCGACCGGGCCGAGCGGATCCTCCGCCCCGAGACCCCGGACGCCGCCCTGGACGCCTTCGACGGGTCGGCGGAGACGGCCGCCCGAGCGGACCTCGCCCGGTCGTTCCTCGCGTTCACGGCCGGGGACGTCGACGCATCCGCGCGGCTGGGTGAGCAAGGCCTGGCGGCGGCCGGGCGATCCGGGCCCTGGCAGACCCTGGGCCGGCTCGTCCTGGCGGGGTGCGCCTTGCGGCGCGCCGACATGAAGACCGCCCTGGCGAACACGCAGCGGATCGCCGAGGACGCACTCATGGCCTCCGCCAACCCGCTGGCGGGGCAGTGCGCGTGGATGTCCCTCCAGGTCCGTGAGGCGCACGGCGGGAGCGAGGCGGTGGTGCCCTTCATCGAGCAGCTCGTCGCCCTTGGGCCGACCAGCCGGGAAGTGCTCGGCTCACAACCGGCCGCCGCGCCCTGGTTCGTACGGCTGGCCCTGAAGGCCGGCGACCAGACCGTCGCCCGGCAGGCCTCGCTGGCGGCAAGGCAACTCGCGGTGCTCAACCCGGAGTTCCGCTCGCTGGCCGCCGCCGCCCTGCACACCAAGGGGCTGATCGAGCAGGACCTGGACGCTCTGTGGCGGGCCGCGGAGACGCATGCCGACCTCTGGGCGCGGGCCTCGGCCCTGGAGGACCTCGGAACGCACCTGTCCGGACAGCACCTCCGGCGGGACCGGGCGGTCGAGATCCTGGAGCTCAGCAGCGACACCTATCTGGCAGCCGGTGCCACCCGTGATCTGTCACGGGTGAAGAGCAGATTGCGGAACCTTGGTGTCCGGCACCACATATCCCGTTGGTCCAATGTGTCCAGGGACCAGGTGGGGCGGCTGACCGAGACCGAGTCCGCGGTCGCGCAGCTGGTGGTCCAGGGGATGACCAACAGCCAGGTCGCCGCTCAGCTCTTCCTCTCCCACCACACGGTGGCCTTCCATCTGAAGAAGATCTTCCGCAAGTTGGACGTGGCGTCGCGGGTCGAACTGGCCCGGACCTGGAGCACCCCGGTGGGCGACGTCCGCCCGAAGGTGTCCCGGGCCCGCTCGTCGGCCTGAGCCGGGTGCCCGGCGAAGAGCTATCAGGTCTGGGGATGCCTCGGCGGATCGCCGCTCCCTACGCTGACCGTGTCCTGTGTCCATAAGACTTCCCCGAAAGGAATTCGCCCCATGGTGCGACTGTCGGCACATTCCGAAGAGTGGATACGCCGCAATCACCCGGACCCGGCAGGAAAGGTGCGCCTCGTGTGCCTCCCACACGCTGGCGGGTCGGCGAGCTTCTTCTTCTCGATGTCCACGAAACTCTCCCCAGGGATCGACGTGTTGGCCGTCCAGTATCCCGGGCGCCAGGACCGGCGTCACGAGGCGTGCATCGACAACATTCCGGAACTGGCCGACCAGATATTCACGGCGCTTCGCCCCCTCGACGACCTGCCCCTCGCATTGTTCGGCCACAGCATGGGTGCGGTACTGGCGTACGAGGTGGCGTTGAGAATGGAACGCGCCGGACTGCCATCCCCGGTAAGGCTCTTCGCCTCCGGACGGCGCGCCCCTTCCCGCTATCGCGACGAACGGGTCCACGAGAAGTCCGACGCGGAAGTCGCGGCCGAACTGCGGACCTTGGGCGGAATCAGCCCGGAATTGCTCGCCGATCCCGAGATCATCGCGATGATCATGCCGGCCGTCCGGGGCGACTACCGCGCCGTCGAGACGTACCGGCACGATCCCGACGGGCGGCTGACCTGCCCGGTGACGGTGCTGACCGGCGATGCCGACCCCCGTGTGTCGATCGAGGAAGCGCAGGCGTGGCGCGAGCACACCACCGGCCCGACGGACCTGCATGTGCTCCCGGGCGGCCATTTCTTCCTCGTCGACCACAGCGAGAAGGTCGTGGAACTACTGACGCGGACGCTGAATGGCTGACCGCGTCCCTATTCGGCGATCTGCGTGCGCATCGTCCACGTCAGAACGCGAGAGGAATCGGAGTGGTCCGACGACTGGCTCGTCTGCTCGTAATGCTCGTAACCGGCCAGGTACTGAATCTTGAGCTTCCTGGCGCCGTCGGCCTCCGGCGGCAGCCAGAGCTTCTTCGCCATGCCCGACGGGCCACCCACCAGAGTGACCTCGATCGAGCCTTCGCCGGCGCGACGGAACTGACCGTCTGAAATCACCATAGAAACAGCCTTTCTCAACCCGCATATGACACTGCGGCGCATGCGTGAATGGGCTGGGGAACGAGGAACGCGAACAGGCTTTGCGCTCTTTCCTGCCGTGGATCCTACGCAGCATGAGCATCGCGCGACAGCCGTCGGGACAGCACAACCACCGTCATCTCACGAGAACTACCAATGTTGGTGAACAGAACTCACCGATAAAACCAGCCTACGTGAATACGCGTCACCTTCAATGTCATCGTTACCGGGCGGTGGACATCGGCCTGGTCGGCGACATCGTGGACGTGGACCCGGACCTGGTGCGCGAGCTCCTGGAGCAGGGGCACATCCCGGTGGTCTCCCGAGTGGCGCGGCGAGGACGGGCAGGTCTACAACGTCAACGCCGATCTCGCCGCGTCGGCCCTGGCCGTGGCTCTCGGCGCCAAGCAGCTGGTGATGCTCACCGACGTGGAGGGGCTGTACGCGAACTGCCCGCACAGCACCGAGGTGATCGAGCGTCTCACGGCCGACGCGCTGGACGGGCTGCTGCCGGGGCTGGCGAGCGGGATGCTCCCGAAGATGGAGGGCTGCCTGCGGGCCGTACGCGGAGGCGTACGGCGAGCGCACGTGCTCGAGGGCCGCGTACCGCACGCGGTGCTGCGCACGGTCCTCGACGAGACCTGCCCCGGCACCACCATGGTCCCCGACACCGTCCCGAAACGCGACACGAGCACCGCGTGACCGCCGCGTTCGACGCGGCGGTCACGCCTGTACGAGCCGACGATCACACAGCCCACGTGAACACGACGCTCGCACACCCGGCCAAGTCGGCTCTCACAGAGCCCTCCTGAGGACCCATGCCTCGCGTCGAGGGTCCAGGGACTCCGCGCGACAGCGACGTACGGTCCTCCCCCGTCGCGGGACTGCACTCCCCCGTCCACGCCCTCGCCGCCGTGGGCGTACCGCTGCTGGACAATCTCGATCTGGAGCCGCTGTCCGATGCGGGCGGGGCGGTACGAGTTCCTGCTGGTCGTCACGCCCCTGAACATCCCTGGTGGCACGGCCTCACCCGTCAGCCCGGTCGCGGTGCTGTGAGGGCGAGGCTGTGCCGGCCGGCTCTCCGTCGGGGCCAGGCTGCTCCGCGCGGTCGGCTCACGGCTTGCGGGCGGTGAGCAGGGCGTAGCCGTACTGGGGCAGGTCGAACAGTCCCGTCCATGTCTTCTTGGCCGCCGCGACGCCTTCTTCGCCGATTGCGTCGAGCAGCATGTCGAAGGTGGGCGCGACCGCCTCTCCGGTGGAACGGGTCTCCTCGCTGACGTCGGTGAGGTCGATGAGTTCGAGACCCGCCTTCTCCACGAGGCGGGGATAGTTCTCGATGTGCTCCACCGATCGGGCGGTGCTCTGGAAACAGAACTGTTCCACCACGGCCGCGGCCGTGTCGTCGAGCGTGCCGTGCAGTACGAGGTCAGCTATCACCAGGCGTCCGCCGGGCTTCAGGACGCGTGCCATCTCGCCCATGACCTGACCTCGGTCAGGCATGTGGAACATCGACTCCAGCGCCCAGACCCGGTCGAAGGAGTCGTCGGCGTAGGGGAGGTTCATGGCGTCGGCGATCTCGAAGACGAGCCGGTCCTGCAACCCTTCTGCCTGGGCCAAGGAGTTCGCCACTTCTATCTGGTTACGGCTGACGTTCACGCCCTTCACCACGGCACCGGTTTCCCTGGCCAGCCGCACGGCGGGCTTGCCGACGCCGCAGCCGACGTCCAGGACGGTGTGTCCGGCACTCGCCTCCAGCCGTGCGATGACCTGCCCAGTCATCGCCTCACCGGCCTCGGCCAGCGAGCCGCCGCCGAGGGGGTCCGCCCAGTATCCGAAGTGGATGTTGTCTTCGAACATGGTGCGTGTCAGATCGTTCACCTGGTCGTAGTACTCCCCGACCTTGACGCTGTACGAGTCGAACATGTCGTCCTCCGGGTGTGTTCCTGATGTGATGAGGAAAAAGGAGCGTTAGCTGCACGGAGCGTTAGTTGTGTGCGGCGTTAGTTGTGTGGGGCGTTAGTTATATGGATGCGTTGTCGAGGAATCCGAAGAGTTCCTCGTCCGTGGCGGAATCCACGTCGAGCTTCTTCGGACTGATTCCGATATCCGCGCGTGTGGCTGCCCCTGTGTCGGTGCCCTGCTGAGTCTCAGCGGCGCTCGGCACGATCAGTGTCAACAGGTGACCGGCGAGTGCCCTGCTGTTGGGGTACTCGAAGACGAGGGTGGCGGGCAGGCGGAGTCCGGTGGCGGTGTTGAGGCGGTTGCGGAGTTCGATCGCGGTCAGGGAGTCGATGCCGAGTTCCTTGAAGGCGCGGTCGGCGTCGAGGGTCGTGGGGTCCGTGTGGCCCAGGACCACGGCGAGGTGGGTGCGGACGATGTCCAGAAGGACGTCGTGCCGGTCGCTGTGCGGGAGGGCCGTCAGGCGTGCGGCCAGTGTCTTCTCGCTCGTGAGCGCGGTGGCGGCGGTTCGGGCGGCACGGCGTCGGGTGGGGGTGCGGGTATCTCCGGCCAGGGGTCGGAGGATGGGGGGTACGTCGTCCGAGGCACGGATCGCCGGCACATCCAGGCGGACGGGCACGACTAGGGGGTCGGCCAGCCCGAGGGCGGTGTCGAGGAGGTTCAGGCCCTGTTCCGAGGACAGGGGCAGGACTCCGCCCCTCGCCATTCGGGCCAGGTCGCTCCCGCCGAGGTGTCCCGTCATACCACTGGCCTGCTCCCAGAAACCCCAGGCCAGGGAGATGGCAGGGAGGCCTTGGGCGTGGCGGTGGGCGGCGAGCGCGTCGAGAGCGGTGTTCGCGGCCGCGTAGTTCGCCTGGCCCGCGGCTCCCGTGACACCGGCGAGGGAGGAGAACAGGACGAAGGCCGACAGGTCCATCTCCCGGGTCAGCTCGTGCAGATGCCAGGCCGCGTCCACCTTCGGCCGGAATACCGAGTCGACATGCTCCGGCGTCAGCGAGCCGAGCACTCCGTCGTCCACCACACCCGCCGCATGGATCACGGCGGTGAGGGGACGGTCCGCGGGAATGCCCTCCAACAGCACCGCCGCCTGCTGACGGTCGCCCATGTCGCACGCCGACACAGTCACCCGAGCACCCAGCGCTTCGAGTTCCGCGACCAGCTCGGCGGCGCCCGGAGCCTCCATGCCCCGCCGACTGGTCAGCAGCACGTGCTCGGCACCGGCCGCCGCCATACGCCGCGCGACCAAACCGCCCAAGACCCCTGTGCCGCCGGTGATCAGCACCGTTCCCCGGTGGTTCGGCGGGGTGGGGATCGTCAGGACGTTCTTGCCGATGTGCCGGGCCTGGCTCATGAACCGGAAGGCCTCGGCGGCATGACGGATGTCCCAGGCACGAATCGGCGGCAAGCGCAGAACCCCCCGCTCGAACAATGCCATGACCTCGCGCAGAATCTCCCCGATGCGCTCCTCGCCGGCGTCCATCGCGTCGAACGCCCGGTAAGTGGCATGGGGGTGTGTTGCAGCGACTTGCTCGGGGACGCGAATGTCGGTCTTGCCCATTTCCAGGAAACGGCCGCCCGGTGACAACAGTCTCAGGGAAGCATCGGTGAATTCACCGGCCAGGCTGTTCAGAACCACCTCGATTCCGTGGCCGTCCGTGGCCTCCCGGAATTCGGGTTCGAATTCCAGCGTGCGGGACGAGGCGATGTGCGTCGAGTCCAGCCCCAGGGTGGCGAGCACGTGCTGCTTCCGCGGGTTCGCCGTACCGAAGATCTCCGCGCCCAGGTGGCGGGCCAGTTGCACGGCCGCCATGCCGACGCCGCCTGCGGCAGCGTGGATCAGGACACGTTCGCCGGGCTTGAGTCCCGCCAGGTCCACCAGGCCGTAGTACGCCGTCGCGAAGACGACCGGAACCGACGCCGCCTCCGCGAACGACCAGCCGGACGGGACGCGGACCAGGAGTCGGTGATCGGCCACCGCTGTCGAGGCCATGGAGTCGCCGAACAGTCCCATGACTCGGTCGCCAGGCGCGAGGTCGGGTACGCCCTCCCCCACGTCCAGCACCACGCCCGCGCCCTCGCCGCCGATACCGGCCTCGCCCAGGCCGGTCACTCCCAACGCGACCAGTACGTCACGGAAGTTCAGCCCCGCCGCACGTACGCCCACCCTGACCTCACCGGCCCGCAGGGGGCGGTCCGCGGGCTTGTGCGCGACACAGTGCAAACCTTCCACCGACCCGGATCCATCGCTTGCCAACCGCAGTTCGGAGTCTCCGGTGACTGCGGGCAGGTGCGGTGCGGCTGTGCGGGTCAGGCGGGGGGCCAGGACGCGGTTGTCGCGGAGGGCCAGTTCCGGTTCGTTGGTGAGATGGCCTGCCAGCTCGGTCCAGGTCTCGTTATCGGGGGCGATGGCGTCCGGGTCCAGGTCGATCAGTGCGAAACGCCCCGGGTGCTCGACCGCGGCGGAGCGCACCAAGCCCCAGACCCCGGCCTGTTCCAGGTGCGTGAGATGCTCCCCCGGCTCCGTGGCCACCGCACCCCGCGTCACCACCACCAGTCGGGTCGATGCGCGGGACGGGTCGGCCACCCAGCCCTGCATCCAGCCGAGGACCGTGGTCGTCACGGAGCTCACGTCCGGGCCGGAGGGGCACAAAGCGAAAACGGCTTCGTCTGTTGAGGCTTCTGATGTGGGTGTTTCCGTCACCGCCCACGTCCGCGTGGCCGTGGCCGAAGGGGCGGTCAGGGCAGGCCAGGCGACCGTGAACAGGCAGTCCCTCGTCGCGTCACCGGTGCCGAGCACATCGGCGGACGCCGGGCGCATCACCAAGGAGTCGATGGAGGCCACCGGCGCGCCGGTCGGGTCGGCCACGTCGACGGTCACGGTGTCGTCTGCCGTCCGGCGTACGCGTACCCGGAGCGCGGAGGCTCCCGCTGCTCGCAGGTTCACTCCGGTCCAGGCGAAGGGCAGCATCGGTGCCGCTGCCCCCGGTTCGTCTTTGGCCAGGAACGCCGTCGCCTGCAGCGCGGCGTCCAACAGCGCCGGGTGCAGGCCGTACTCGGCCGTGTCGGATGCGGTGTCCTCGGGGAGTGCCACTTCGGCGAAGACCTCGTCACCGCGCAGCCAGGCGGCTCGTAGGCCCTGGAACGCCGGGCCGTGCCCGTAACCCCTTAGCGCCAGGCACTCATACATCTCGGGTACCGACACTGCGGTCGCGTCTCGCGGCGGCCACTCAGTGGCCGCCTCCACGCTGTCGCGAGCGGAAGTCGTACGGGCAAGGGTGCCGCCGGCGTGACGGGTCCAGCCATGAGCCGGGCCGTCGGCGGTGGCCGTCTCGGGCCGGGCGTACACGCCCACCGACCGTCGCCCGGACTCGTCGACCCCGCTGACCTGGACCTGTATCTGCGTCCCATGGGAGGGGGACAGCGTCAACGGCGTGTGCAGGGCGAGTTCCTCGACCTCGCCGCAGTCCACCTCGTCGCCCGCCCGGACCACCAGTTCCACGAAGGCGGTCCCGGGCAGGATCGTCGTACCCGCGATCGTGTGGTCCGCGAGCCAGGGCTGATCCGTGAGCGACAGACGGCCCGTCAGCGTCACTCCGCCCGACTCCGGATCGGTGACCACCGCGCCGAGCAACGGGTGATTCGGCGATGACAGGCCTGCCCCGGATACGTCGCGGCTGGTGGAGATGTCCAGCCAGTAGCGGTCGTGCTGGAAGCTGTAGGTGGGCAGGTCCACCCGCAGCGCTCCCGTGTTCGTGAAGAACTCGGCCCAATCCACGCCGATGCCCTGTACATGGGCCTGGGCGAGGGAGGTGGTGAACCGGCCGAGGCCGCCTTCGTCTCGGCGGAGGGTACCCAGGACGACGCCCCTGTCATCGAGGGCCTCCTCGAGTGTGTCCTGGACCGGGGGGACAAGGACCGGGTGAGGGCTGACCTCGATGAACGCGTCGAAGCCGTCCTCTGCCAGCCCCCGTACCGTCTCCTCCAGTTCCACCGTCTGACGCAGATTGCGGTACCAGTACCCGGCATCCAGACCACCGGTCTCCAGCAGGCCAGCGGTCACCGTCGAGTAGAAAGGAACCTCCGCCTTCCTCATCACCACCGGCGCCAACGCGTCCAGCAACTCGGCCTGGATGTCCTCGACATGAGCCGAGTGCGAGGCATAGTCCACCGCGACCCTGCGCGCGTCGATGCCATCGGCCTCACACCGGGCCAGCAACTCCTCCAGCGCCGCCACATCACCGGACACCGTCACCGAACGAGGCCCGTTCACCGCAGCGACACCGACAGCCCCGGACCACGGCACCAGCAACAGCCGTACCGCATCCACCGGCAGCGGCACCGACACCATCCCGCCCCGACCCGACAACACATTCAGCAGACGGCTGCGCTCAGCCACCACCCGGGCACCGTCCTCCAGCGACAACACCCCAGCCACCACAGCCGCCGCGATCTCACCCTGAGAATGCCCCACCACAGCTGCCGGCTCGACACCCAACGACCGCCACAACCGGCCCAGACCCACCATCACAGCCCACAACACCGGCTGCACCACATCAACCCGCTCAAACGCAGGAGCACCGTCCACCCCGCGCAGAACATCCAGCAGCGACCAACCCGTCAACGGCGCCAGCACCTCATCGCACGCGACGATCTGGTCCCGGAAGGTCTCGGATTCCTCCAGCAGACCCGCAGCCATCCCCACCCACTGCGACCCCTGCCCCGGAAACACGAACACCGCGCGCCTGACACCGGCGCCCTGGCCCCGCACAACACCGGCAGCCTCCCGGCCTTCCGCAAGAGCACGAACCCCCGCCAGCAACTCCTCCCGGTCAGCACCCAGAACCACAGCCCGTTCACCGAACACGGAACGCGAGACCGCCAGCGAATACCCCACATCCACCGGACGCCCATCCGAAAGCCCCGCCAACCGCCGAGCCTGCCCTCGCAACGCGGCCTCGCTCCGAGCCGAGACCACCCACGGCACAACGCCCAGTACCGAGTCACCGACACCCACCGGCTCCTCGACCAGCGGCGCCTCCTCCAAGATCACATGCGCATTCGTCCCGCTGCCTCCGAACGACGACACAGCCGCGCGGCGCGGTTCGTCGTCGGAGGGCCAGGGACGGTTCTCGGTGAGTAGTTCGACCTTGCCCGTCGACCAGTCCACGCGTGGGGTGGGGTGCTCTGCGTGGAGGGTCTTGGGCAGGGTGCCTTGGCATAGGGCCATGACCATCTTGATCAGCCCTGCCATGCCGGCGGCGGCCTGGGTGTGGCCGATGTTCGACTTCACCGACCCCAGCCAGATGGGGCGTTTGCGGTTCTGGCCGTAGGTGGCCAGGAGTGCTTGTGCCTCGATGGGGTCGCCCAGTTTGGTGCCCGTGCCGTGTGCTTCCACGGCGTCGATCTGCGATGACGAGAGTCCAGCGGCGGTCAGGGCCTGGCGGATCACGCGTTGCTGGGCGGCTCCGCTCGGGGCGGTGAGGCCGTTCGACGCGCCGTCCTGGTTGATCGCGGAGCCGCGGATGAGGGCCAGCACGCGATGGCCGTTGCGGCGGGCGTCGGAGAGGCGTTCGAGTACGACGGTGCCCGCGCCCTCGGCCCAGCCGGTGCCGTCGGCGTCCGCCGAGAAGGCGCGGCAGCGGCCGTCTTCGGACAGTCCGCGCTGTCGGCTGAACTCGATGAACGCGTCCGGGGTCGACATGATGGCGACACCGCCGGCGAGGGCGAGGGTGCAGTCGCCCGCCCGGAGCGCGCGGCAGGCCATGTGGAGGGAGACCAGGGACGAGGAGCACTGGGTGTCCAGGGAGACGGCGGGGCCTTCGAGTCCGAGTTTGTAGGCGATCCGACCGGACATCATGCCGAGGCCGCTTCCCGCGAGCCGGAAGCCTTCGAGTCCCTTCGTCCGTGCGGTGGAGTCCAGGCCGTAGAGGGTGGCGGGGGCGCCGGTGAACACTCCGGTCTCGCTGCCGTGCAGTGTGTGCGGTTCGATGCCCGCGCTTTCGAACGCCTCCCAGGCCAGTTCCAGGAGGATCCGGTGCTGGGGGTCCATCGCCAGGGCCTCGCGGGGCGAGATGCCGAAGAACTCTGCATCGAAGGCGTCCGCGTTGTGGAGGAATCCGCCTTGGCGGGCGTAGAAGGTGCCCTCGTGGGCGGGGTCGGGGTGGTAGAGCTTCGTCAGGTCCCAGCCCCGGTTGGTCGGGAAGTCACCGATGGCGTCCGTGCCGTTCTCGACCAGGTGCCACAGGTCTTCGGGGGAACGTACTCCGCCCGGGTATCGGCAGGACATTCCGATGATGGCGATCGGTTCCCGGTCGCGTTCCTCGGCCGCGTGCAACTGCTTTCGGGACTCGCGTAGTTCGGCGGTGAGCCACTTCAGGTTGTTGAGGAGCTCTTTTTCGTTGGCCATGGGACGAGTCACCCGATTCCCTCTGCGTTGCCGGGCATGCCGAATTCGTTTCTGATGAGCGCGAGCATTTCTTCCGCGTTCGCCGTTTCGAGGTCCTCGGCGGGTGCGGGCTCGCCCTCGCCGGAGAGGCCCGCCGCCATCTGGCGCAGCCGTCGCGCGATCTGTTCCATGGCTCCCGTGCCGCCGCCGTCCGTGGCGAGTTCGGCGAGGAGGTTCTCCAGTCTGTCGAGGTCCGTGTGCACGGTGTCCGGTGTGGCCTTGGGGAGCAGGAGCTGCTGGAGATGGCGGGCCAGGGCGGTGGCGGTGGGCTGGTCGAAGACGAGGGTGGGGGGCAGGCGGAGTCCGGTGGCGGTGTTGAGGCGGTTGCGGAGTTCGATCGCGGTCAGGGAGTCGATGCCGAGTTCCTTGAAGGCGCGGTCGACGTCGAGGGTTGCGGGGTCCGTGTGGCCCAGGACCACCGAGAGATGAGTGCGGACGATGTCCAACAGCAGGCCGTGCCGGTCGGCGTCCGGGAGAGCAGTCAGGCGCGCGGCGAGTGTGTCGTCCCCTGTGGGCTTGGCGACGGCGGGGGTACGGGACGCCTGGGGGCGGCCGGTACCGGACAGAGCCAGGGCTCGGAGGATGGGGGGTACGTCGTCCGAGGCACGGATCGCCGACAGATCGAGGCGAGCCGGGGCTGCCAGAGGGATGGGTAGGGCCAGGGCGGTGTCGAGGAGGTTCAGGCCCTGTTCCGAGGACAGGGGCAGGACTCCGCCCCTCGCCATTCGGGCCAGGTCGCTCCCGCCGAGGTGTCCCGTCATACCGCTGGCCTGCTCCCAGAAACCCCAGGCCAGGGAGATGGCAGGGAGGCCTTGGGCGTGGCGGTGGGCGGCGAGCGCGTCGAGAGCGGTGTTCGCGGCCGCGTAGTTCGCCTGGCCCGCGGCTCCCGTGACACCGGCGAGGGAGGAGAACAGGACGAAGGCCGACAGGTCCATCTCCCGGGTCAGCTCGTGCAGATGCCAGGCCGCGTCCACCTTCGGCCGGAATACCGAGTCGACATGCTCCGGCGTCAGCGAGCCGAGCACTCCGTCGTCCACCACACCCGCCGCATGGATCACGGCGGTGAGGGGACGGTCCGCGGGAATGCCCTCCAACAGCACCGCCGCCTGCTGACGGTCGCCCATGTCGCACGCCGACACAGTCACCCGAGCACCCAGCGCTTCGAGTTCCGCGACCAGTTCGACGGCACCCGGAGCCTCCATGCCCCGCCGGCTGGTCAGCAGCACGTGCTCGGCACCGGCCGCCGCCATACGCCGCGCGACCAAACCGCCGATCTCTCCGGTTCCGCCGGTGATCAGTGTGGTTCCTTGAGGACTCGGCGGGACGGGAATGGTCAGGACGTTCTTGCCGATGTGCCGGGCCTGGCTCATGAACCGGAAGGCCTCGGCGGCATGACGGATGTCCCAGGCACGAATCGGCGGCAAGCGCAGAACCCCCCGCTCGAACAGTGCCATGACCTCGCGCAGAATCTCCCCGATCCGTTCGTATCCGGCATCCATCAAGTCGAATGCCCGGTAGGTCACTTCGGGGCGAAGGACAGTGATCTGCTCGGGCGTGCGGATGTCGGTCTTGCCCATTTCCAGGAAACGGCCGCCCGGTGACAACAGTCTCAGGGAAGCATCGGTGAATTCACCGGCCAGGCTGTTCAGGACCAGGTCTACACCCTCGTTGTCGGTGGTCGTCATGAATTCGGGTTCGAATTCCAGCGTGCGGGAGGAGGCGATATGACCGGCGCTCAGTCCGAGAGTGGTGAGTGCCTCCCATTTCTGGGGGCTCGCCGTCCCGAAGACCTCCGCGCCCAGGTGGCGGGCCAGTTGCACGGCCGCCATGCCGACGCCGCCTGCGGCAGCGTGGACCAGGACGCGTTCGCCGGGCTTGACCCCTGCCAGGTCCACGAGACCGTAGTACGCCGTCGCGAACACGACCGGAACCGACGCCGCCTCCGCGAACGACCAGCCGGACGGGACGCGGACCAGGAGCCGGTGATCGGCCACCGTCGTGGAACCGAACGCCTGCCCAAGGATGCCCATCACTCGGTCGCCAGGAGCGAGGTCAGGTACGTCCTCCCCGATTTCCAGGACCACGCCCGCGCCCTCGCCGCCCATGCCGGCCTCGCCGAGGCCCGCGACTCCCAGGGCGACCAGTACGTCACGGAAGTTGAGGCCCGCCGCGCGGACGGCGACCCGGACCTCGCCGGGGCGCAGCGGTCGTACGGGTTGTGCCTGCGGGGCACAACGCAGACCCGCCACGGAGCCTGAGCCGTCGCTCGTCAGACGCAGTTCGGAACCTGGCGGTATCTGTGGGGCAGCGGAGCGGGTCAGGCGGGGGGCCAGGACGCGGTTGTCGCGTAGGGCCAGTTCCGGTTCGGTGGTGAGGTGGCCAGCCAGCGTGGTCCACGTCTCGTCGTCGGGGGCGGTGGCGTCCGGGTCCAGGTCCACCAGTGCGAAACGGCCCGGGTGCTCGACCGCGGCGGAGCGCACCAAGCCCCAGACTCCGGCCTGTTCCAGGCTGGGAACCGGATCCCCTGGCCCTTCGGCCACGGCGCCTCGCGTGACGAGGACCAAACGGGTCGCGTCGCGGTCGGCGGCGGTCGTCCAAGCCTGGATCCAGTCGAGTACCTGGGTGGTCACCGAGCGGGTGTCCGGGCCGGAGGGGCACAGGGCGAACACCACATCCGTGGTTGTCGGGGTGGTCATGGGGGTGGTTGTGGGGGTGGCCGTGAGGTTTTCTGCCAGAGCCCAGCTCGGGAACGAGGGGCTCGTGACGGTCGGCGGCGTGGACCACTCCACGGTGAACAGGTCGTGCGCCGTGGCGGGTGTGAATCCCGAGGACAGGACGGAGTCGGGGACCGGGCGCATGGTTACGGCGTCGGCCGAAGCGACGGGGGTGCCGTCGGGGTCGGTGGTCCGGATCACCACTCCGCCTTCGGCGGCCCGGCGCAGATGTACGTGGAGCCTGGTGGCACCGAGAGCCCGTAGCGTGACTCCGGTCCAGGCGAACGGGAGCTTCGGCGTATCGAATGCGGTGTCGGGGTCGGCATCGGGGCCGGTCTCGGGCAGGAACCCGGTTGCCTGGAGGGCTGCGTCGAGCAGTGCGGGGTGCAGACCGTACTCGGCTGCCTCGGGCACGGTGTGCTCGGGGAGAGCCACCTCCGCGAAGACCTCGTCGCCGCGTCGCCAGGCCGCTTGTATGCCCTGGAAGGCCGGGCCGTAGGCGTAGCCGCGGGCTGCGAAGTCCTCGTACATGTCCGTGACAGGGACGGGGATCGCGTTCTCCGGTGGCCAGGGTGTGAGGGGGTGGGTCGTGTCGGGTGCGGTGGGGGTTGGGGTCAGGGTGCCGCTTGCGTGGCGGGTCCATCCGTGAGCCGGGCCGCCGTCAGCCGCGGCCGACTCGGGGCGAGCATGGACGGCGACCGTACGACGGCCGTCCTCGTCCGGGCCGCCCACCTGGACCTGGACCTGTGTTCCGCCCGCCGACGACAGCACCAGCGGCGTGTGCAGGGCGAGTTCCTCGACCTCGCCGCAGTCCACCTCGTCGCCCGCCCGGACCACCAGTTCCACGAAGGCGGTCCCGGGCAGGATCGTCGTACCCGCGATCGTGTGGTCTGCCAGCCAGGGCTGATCCGTGAGCGACAGACGGCCCGTCAGCGTCACTCCGCCCGACTCCGGATCGGTGACCACCGCGCCGAGCAACGGGTGATTCGGCGATGACAAGCCTGCCCCGGATACGTCGCGGCTGGTGGGGAGGTCCAGCCAGTAGCGGTCGTGTTGGAAGCTGTAGGTCGGCAGGTCCACCCGCAGCGCTCCCGTGTTCGTGAAGAACTCGGCCCAATCCACGCCGATGCCCTGTACATGGGCCTGGGCGAGGGAGGTGGTGAACCGGCCGAGGCCGCCTTCGTCTCGGCGGAGGGTACCCAGGACGACGCCCCTGTCATCGAGGGCCTCCTCGAGTGTGTCCTGGACCGGGGGGACAAGGACCGGGTGAGGACTGACCTCGATGAACGCGTCGAAGCCGTCCTCTGCCAGCCCCCGTACCGTCTCCTCCAGTTCCACCGTCTGACGCAGATTGCGGTACCAGTACCCGGCATCCAGACCACCGGTCTCCAGCAGACCAGCGGTCACCGTCGAGTAGAAGGGAACCTCCGCCTTCCTCATCACCACCGGCGCCAACGCGTCCAGCAACTCGGCCTGTATGTCCTCGACATGAGCCGAGTGCGAGGCATAGTCCACCGCGACCCTGCGCGCGTCGATGCCATCGGCCTCACACCGGGCCAGCAACTCCTCCAGCGCCGCCACATCACCGGACACCGTCACCGAACGAGGCCCGTTCACCGCAGCGACACCGACAGCCCCGGACCACGGCACCAGCAACAGCCGTACCGCATCCACCGGCAGCGGCACCGACACCATCCCGCCCCGACCCGACAACACATTCAGCAGACGGCTGCGCTCAGCCACCACCCGGGCACCGTCCTCCAGCGACAACACCCCAGCCACCACAGCCGCCGCGATCTCACCCTGAGAATGCCCCACCACAGCTGCCGGCTCGACACCCAACGACCGCCACAACCGGCCCAGACCCACCATCACAGCCCACAACACCGGCTGCACCACATCAACCCGCTCAAGCCCCGGCGAGCCGTCCACCCCACGCAGAACATCGACCAGCGACCAGCCCGTCAACGGCGCCAGCACCTCATCGCACGCGACGATCTGGTCCCGGAAGGTCTCGGATTCCTCCAGCAGACCCGCAGCCATCCCCACCCACTGCGACCCCTGCCCCGGGAACACGAACACAGCACGGCGAACACCACCGCTGTGGCCTCGTACGACACCTGCCGTCTCCCGACCCTCGGCCAGAGCACGGACCCCCGCCAACAATGACTCCCGGTCACTTCCGAGAACCACAGCCCGGTGATCCAGCAGCGAACGCGAAGTCGCCAGGGAGTAGCCCACATCCACAACAGCGGCTTCCTCATGCGCCACCAGCCGCTGGGCCTGGCCCCGCAACGCCGCCTCACTCCGAGCCGAGACCACCCACGGCACAACGCCCAGTACCGAGTCACCGACAACCACCGGCTCCTCGACCAGCGGCGCCTCCTCCAAGATCACATGCGCATTCGTCCCGCTGATCCCGAACGACGACACCCCCGCCCGCCGAGGCCGCTCGACCTCCGGCCACGACCGCCGCTCCCGCACCAACTCCACGGCCCCCGCCGACCAGTCCACCTCCCACGTCGGCTCATCCACATGAAGCGTCGCGGGAACCACACCCTGCCGCAGCGACAGCACCATCTTGATCACACCCGCCACACCCGCAGCCGCCTGCGCATGACCGACGTTCGACTTCACCGACCCCAGCAACAACGGCCGCTCCCGACCCTCCCCGTAAGCCGCGATCAACGCCTCCGCCTCGATCGGATCCCCCAGACGGGTTCCGGTGCCGTGCGCCTCCACGACGTCGACATCCCCGGGCTGGAGCCCTGCGCCGGCCAGGGCCTGCCGGATCACCCGCTGCTGCGCCGGACCGTTCGGCGCCGTCAGACCATTCGACGCACCGTCCTGATTGACCGCACTGCCCCGCACCACCGCCAACACCCGATGCCCACGACGCCGCGCATCCGACAGACGCTCCACCACCAGGACTCCGACGCCCTCGGCCAGGCCGAATCCGTCGGCCCCGGCGCCGAACGCCTTGCAGCGGCCGTCCGCCGCCAGCCCCCGCAGACGGCTGAACTCCACGAACCCGGCCGAGGTGGACATCACCATCACACCGCCGGCCAACGCGAGCGAGCAGTCACCACCGCGCAGGGCCTGGACGGCGAGGTGCAGGGCGACCAGCGACGACGAGCACGCCGTGTCGATGCTGACCGCAGGGCCTTGCAGGCCAAGGGCGTACGCGACACGGCCCGAGACGACGCTCGCGGCGCTGCCGGTGGCGCGGTAACCGCCGACCTCGGCACCCTCGTCCCAGACCCGGACGCCATAGCCGCCGTCACCGACGCCGGCGAAGACGCCCGTCCCGCTCTCGCGGAGCGAGGCGGGGTCGATACCGGCCCGCTCCAACGCCTCCCACGACGTCTCCAGCAGCAGACGCTGCTGCGGATCCATCGCCAGCGCCTCGCGAGGCGAGATCCCGAAAAAGCCGGCATCGAATCCCGCTATGTCCTCGATGAAGCCGCCTTGGGCCGAGTACGTCGTCCCGGCCCGGTCCGGATCGGGGTCGTACAGTCCCGCCACGTCCCAGCCGCGGTCGGTGGGCAGTCCGGAGATCGCGTCCCCGTCGGCGAGCAGAAGCTCCCAGAACTCCTCGGGCGAAGACGCCCCGCCCGGGAAGCGGCACGCCATGCCCACGATCGCGATCGGATCGTCGTCGTTCATGGGCCTGGCTGCCACGCCGTTGTACTGCGTTTCCACCGTGCTCTCGCTGCCCGCCAGTTCGGTCCGCAGGTAGGCGGTCAGCGCGGAGAGGCTGGGGTGGTCGAAGACGAGGGTGGCGGGCAGACGCAGCCCGGTGGCCGTGTTCAGGCGATTGCGAAGTTCGACGGCGGTGAGTGAGTCGACTCCCAGGTCCTTGAAGGCGCGGCCCGCGTCGAGGGTGGTGCTCCGGGTGTGGCCCAGCACCGCCGCCAGGTGGGTACGGACGAGATCCAGCAGAAGCTCGTACTGGTCCGCCTCCGAAAGGCCGGTCAGCCGGGTGGCCAGCCCCTGATCGCCCTGAGCCGCCCCCGCACCCGCAGCGGTGGCGCGGGACAGCGGACGCCTGACGCCACCACCCGCCAGCCCCCTCAGCACCAGCGGTATGTCATCGGCTGCGCGCATGGATGCCAGGTCCAGGCGTGCCGGTACGACCAAGGCCTCGCCCATCCCCACAGCAGCGTCCAGCAACGCCAGGCCTTGTTCCGACGACAGGGGCAACGCGCCCACCCTGGAGGTACGGGAGAGACCCGCCTCGCCCAGGTGTCGGATCATGCCGCTGCTCTGTTCCCACAGGCCCCAGGCCAGGGAGACGGCAGGGAGGCCTTGGGCGCGGCGGTGTGCGGCGAGCGCGTCGAGGGCGGTGTTCGCGGCGGCGTAGTTCGCCTGACCGGCCGCTCCTGTGACACCCGACAGGGAGGAGAAGAGGACGAAGGCCGACAGGTCCATGTCCCGGGTCAGCTCGTGCAGATGCCAGGCCGCGTCCGCCTTCGCCCCGAACACCGCGTCCAGTTGACCGGAAGTCAGAGAGGTCACGACGCCTCCGTCCACCGCACCGGCCGTGTGGATCACAGCCGCGAGGGGGAGGTCGGCCGGGATGCGGTTCAGGAGATCCGCCACCGCTTCTCGATCGCTCAGGTCGCAGGCGACCGCAGCCGCCTGTGCACCCAACTGTTCCAGTTCTACGACGAGTTCGGCTGCCCCAGGTGCGTCCGGCCCCCGTCGACCGGCCAGCAGCACGTGCCCCGCGCCGGTCGCGGCGACATGCCGGGCCACGAGAGAGCCCAGGCCGCCCGTCCCGCCGGTGATCAGGACCGTACGCCCGGCCAGATCCCCGAGCCCCCGCGCCTCGGGAACAGCGGCGGCACGGGCCAAGCGGGGGGTGAGGAGGCGACCTTCGCGGAGCGCCATCTCCGGTTCGGTGCCCAGGTGAGCCGCCAGCGTCGTCCACGTCTCGTCATCGGAGGGAAGATCGGCGTCCAGGTCGACCAACGCGAAACGGCCCGGATGTTCTCGCGCGGCGGAGCGCACCAGACCCCACACGCCTGCCTGTTCCATACGGGTTGGGGCGTCGTCCGCGCCTGTCGGCACTGCGCCCTGCGTGACGAGAGCCAGCCGAGCCGACTCCCTCGTCGGATCGTCCAGCCAATCCTGAATCCACGCGAGCACCGTCGCCGTCACCGACCGTGCGTCCGGCCCCGCCGGGCACAGCGCGAAGACCACGTCCGTCGCCGCGGGCACGGCCTCGGTCGGGTTCGCCAGCGTCCAGCTCTGCGGCTGGGCAGTCTGGTCCGGCAGCAGCGCAGACCACTCCACGGTGAACAGGCGGTCCCGCACCGCGTGGTCCGCGACAGCGAGGGTCTCGTCCGACACCGGGCGCATCGCCAAGGAGTCGATGGAGGCCACCGGGGCGCCGGTGGGGTCGGACGCGTGGACGGTCAGCGTGTCCTCACCCGTCCGGCGCAACCGTACGCGGAGCACGGAAGCACCTGCGGCTCGCAAGGTCACCCCGCTCAGGGCGAACGGCATCTTCGCCGACTCGGGCTCCCGGTCCGTCTCCTCACTCTGCTCGGACAAGAACGTGGCCGCCTGGAGGGCCGCGTCCAGCAGGGCCGGATGCAGGCCGTACTCGGCCGCCTCCGATGCGGCGCCCTCGGGCAGGGCCACTTCGGCGAAGACCTCGTCGCCGCGTCGCCACGCCGCTCGCAGGCCCTGGAACACCGGGCCGTACGCGTAGCCCCGGCCGGTGAAGTCGTCGTACACCTCGGAGACCGACGGCAACGAGACCGCGTCTCGCGGTGGCCACTGAGTGAGCGCCTCCACGTCCTCCGGAGCGGAGGCAGTCGCGGCCAACGTGCCGCTTGCGTGACGGGTCCAGCCATGAGCCGGTTGCCCGTCGACGTCGGCCGACTCGGCACGGGCGTACACGCCCACCAGCCGCCGACCGGACTCATCGGACGCACCCACCCGCACCTGAACCTGCGCCCCGCCCGAAGACGGCAACACCAACGGCGCATGCAAGGTCAGCTCCTCGACCTCACCGCACTCCACCACCTCATCGCCCGCCCTCACCACCAGCTCCACGAACGCGGCGGCAGGCAGGATCGTCGTACCGGCGATCGCGTGATCCGCCAGCCACGGCTGCTCGGCCAGGGACAGGCGACCCGTCAGCGTCACCCCGCCCGACTCCGGATCCGTCACCACCGCCCCGAGCAACGGGTGATCAGTTCCGGACAGGCCGACACCGGATATGTCGCGGCTGGTGGAGATGTCCAGCCAGTAGCGCTTGTGCTGGAAGCTGTAGGTCGGCAGGTCCACCTGCTGTGCGCCCGTGTTCGTGAAGAACTCGGCCCAATCCACGCCGATGCCCTGTACGTGGGCCTGGGCGAGGGAGGTGGTGAACCGGCCGAGGCCGCCTTCGTCTCGGCGGAGGGTGCCCAGGACGACGCCCGTGTCTTCGAGGGCCTCGTCGAGTGTGTCCTGGACCGGGGGGACGAGGACCGGGTGAGGGCTGACCTCGATGAACGCGTCGAAGCCGTCCTCTGCCAGCCCCCGTACCGTCTCCTCCAGTTCCACCGTCTGACGCAGATTGCGGTACCAGTACCCGGCATCCAGAC
Source organism: Streptomyces graminofaciens (assembly GCF_030294945.1). NCBI lineage: Bacteria > Bacillati > Actinomycetota > Actinomycetes > Kitasatosporales > Streptomycetaceae > Streptomyces > Streptomyces graminofaciens. The sequence continues at coordinate 601,789 of NZ_AP018448.1, forward strand.
CACCGGTCTCCAGCAGACCAGCGGTCACCGTCGAGTAGAAAGGAACCTCCGCCTTCCTCATCACCACCGGCGCCAACGCGTCCAGCAACTCGGCCTGGATGTCCTCGACATGAGCCGAGTGCGAGGCATAGTCCACCGCAACCCTGCGCGCGTCGATGCCATCGGCCTCACACCGGGCCAGCAACTCCTCCAGCGCCGCCACATCACCGGACACCGTCACCGAACGAGGCCCGTTCACCGCAGCGACACCGACAGCCCCGGACCACGGCACCAGCAACAGCCGTACCGCATCCACCGGCAGCGGCACCGACACCATCCCGCCCCGACCCGACAACACATTCAGCAGACGGCTGCGCTCAGCCACCACCCGGGCACCGTCCTCCAGCGACAACACCCCAGCCACCACAGCCGCCGCGATCTCACCCTGAGAATGCCCCACCACAGCTGCCGGCTCGACACCCAACGACCGCCACAACCGGCCCAGACCCACCATCACAGCCCACAACACCGGCTGCACCACATCAACCCGCTCAAGCCCCGGCGAGCCATCCACCCCACGCAGAACATCCAGCAGCGACCAACCCGTCAACGGCGCCAGCACCTCATCGCACGCGACGATCTGATCCCGGAAGGTCTCGGACTCCTCCAGCAGACCCGCAGCCATCCCCACCCACTGCGACCCCTGCCCCGGAAACACGAACACCGCGCGCCTGACACCGGCGCCCTGGCCCCGCACAACATGGGAAGCCTCCCGACCTTCCGCAAGAGCACGAACCCCCGCCAGCAACTCCTCCCGGTCAGCACCCAGAACCACAGCCCGTTCACCGAACACGGAACGCGAGACCGCCAGCGAATACCCCACATCCACCGGACGCCCATCCGAAAGCCCCGCCAACCGCCGAGCCTGCCCTCGCAACGCGGCCTCGCTCCGAGCCGAGACCACCCACGGCACAACGCCCAGTACCGATTCACCGACACCCACCGGCTCCTCGACCAGCGGCGCCTCCTCCAAGATCACATGCGCATTCGTGCCGCTGATGCCGAACGACGACACCCCCGCCCGCCTCGGCCGCTCGACCTCCGGCCACGACCGCCGCTCCCGCACCAACTCCACGGCCCCCGCCGACCAGTCCACCTCCCACGTCGGCTCATCCACATGAAGCGTCGCGGGAACCACACCCTGCCGCAGCGACAGCACCATCTTGATCACACCCGCCACACCCGCAGCCGCCTGCGCATGACCGACGTTCGACTTCACCGACCCCAGCAACAACGGCCGCTCCCGACCCTCCCCGTAAGCCGCGATCAACGCCTCCGCCTCGATCGGGTCACCGAGCCGCGTTCCCGTCCCGTGCGCCTCCACCACATCCACATCACCGGGCCGCAGGCCGGCGGCGGCCAGGGCCTGCCGGATCACCCGCTGCTGCGCCGGACCGTTCGGCGCCGTCAGACCATTCGACGCACCGTCCTGGTTCACCGCACTGCCCCGCACCACCGCCAACACCCGATGCCCACGACGCCGCGCATCCGACAGACGCTCCACCACAAGCACGCCCACACCCTCGGCCCACCCGGTGCCATCGGCGGACGCGGCGAACGGCTTGCAGCGGCCGTCCGCCGCCAGCCCCCGCAGACGGCTGAACTCCACGAAGACGGCCGGAGTGGACATCACCATCACGCCGCCCACCAGGGCCATGGAGCACTCGCCCTGGCGCAGGGACTGGGTCGCGAGGTGGAGGGCGACCAGCGACGACGAGCACGCCGTGTCCACGCTCATGGCCGGGCCCTGCAGGCCCAGGGCGTACGCGACACGGCCCGAGGCCACGCTCGCGGCGCTGCCGGTGGCGCGGTAGCCGCCGACCGCGGCCTCGTCGTCCCACAGGCGGGCTCCGTAGCCGCTGTCGCTCAGGCCCGCGAACACACCTGTCCGGCTCTCCCGCAGTGAGTCGGGGTCGATGCCGGCCCGCTCCAACGCCTCCCACGACGTCTCCAGCAGCAGACGCTGCTGCGGGTCCATCGCCAGCGCCTCGCGAGGCGAGATCCCGAAGAAGTCGGCGTCGAAGCGCGTGGCGTCGTCGATGAAACCGCCCTCGACCGAGTACGTCTTGCCCAGTTGGTCCGGGTCGGGGTCGTACAGCCCTTCCACGTCCCAGCCACGGTCCGTGGGCAGCCCGGAGATCGCGTCCCCGCCCGCCGCCAACAGCTCCCAGAACTCGTCGGGCGAAGACACCCCGCCCGGGAAACGGCACGCCATCCCCACGATCACGACCGGGTCCGAGTCGGCGCCGGTGTCAGCATCGGCATCGGCGATGTCATGGGCGGCGGTACTCCGTACGCCCAGCAGCTCCGTCCGAAGGAAGGCTGCCAGCGAACCGGCGGAAGGGTGGTCGAAGACGAGGGTGGCGGGCAGACGCAGCCCGGTGGCCGTGTTCAGGCGATTGCGAAGTTCGACGGCGGTGAGTGAGTCGACTCCCAGGTCCTTGAAGGCGCGGCCCGCGTCGAGGGTGGTGCTCCGGGTGTGGCCCAGCACCGCCGCCAGGTGGGTACGGACGAGGTCCAGCAGGAGTTCGTACTGGTCCGCTTCCGAGAGGCTGGTCAGCCGGGTGGCCAGCCCCTGATCGCCCGGAGCCGCACCCGCGGCGGTGGCGGTTGCGCGGGACAGCGGACGCCTGACGCCACCACCCGCCAGGCCCCGCAGAACCGGCGGCACCTCGCCGTCGGCGGCTCGTGCCGCCGCCGCGTCCAGGCGTGCGGGTACGACCAAGGCCTCAGCCATCCCCACAGCGGCGTCCAGCAACGCCAGACCCTGTTCCGACGACAGCGGCCGTACGCCCGCCCGCGTCATCCGGGCGAAGTCCGTCTGTGCGAGGTGGCCGGTCATGCCGCTGGTCCGCTCCCACAGGCCCCAGGCCAAGGAGACGGCCGGGAGTCCCTGGGCGCGGCGGTGGGCGGCGAGAGCGTCCAGCGTCGCGTTAGCGGCCGCGTAGTTCGCCTGCCCCGCCGCTCCCATCACACCGGAGAGGGAGGAGAAGAGGACGAAGGCCGACAGGTCCATGTCCCTGGTCAGCTCATGCAGATGCCAGGCCGCGTCCGCCTTCGCCCCGAACACCGCGTCCAGTTGACCGGAAGTCAGGGACGTCACCACTCCGTCGTCCACCACACCCGCCGTGTGGATCACGGCCGTCAGCGGAAACTCTGCCGGGACGCTCGCCAGCAACTCCGCCACGGCGTCCCGCTCACCCACATCGCAGGCCACGACGCTCACCCGGGCACCCAACTGAGCGAGTTCCAGGGTGAGTTCGGCGACGCCCGGCGCGTCCGGACCCCGTCGGCCGGCAAGCAGTACGTGCCCCGCGCCCGCCGCCACCACATGCCGGGCCACCAAGGAGCCCAGGCCGCCCGTCCCACCGGTGATCAGGACCGTACGCCCGGCCAGATCCCCCAGGCCCCGCCCCTCGGAAACGGCGACGGCACGCGTCAGGCGCGGAACCAGCGCCCGGCCGTCGCGAAGCGCCAACTCCGACTCAGAGGCGACGCGAGCCGCCAGCGTCGTCCACGTCTCGTCATCGGCGGGAAGATCGGTGTCCAGGTCGACCAGCGCGAAACGGCCCGGATGTTCGCGCGCGGCGGAGCGCACCAGACCCCACACACCCGCCTGTTCCAAGCAAGTCGGAGCATCGTCGCTGTCTGTCGCCACCGCACCACGCGTGACGAACACCAGGCGCGCCGATTCCCGCACCGGGTCGTCCAGCCACGCCTGAATCCACGCCAGCGCCGTCGCCGTCACCGTTCGTGCGTCCGGCCCCGCCGGACACCGGACGAAGGCCACGTCCGTTTCGGTGTCCTCGCCGGAGGCCGGGTCCGCGAGCACGGTCCACTGTTTCTCCGGCACGCCGCCGTCGGCCGATACCGGCGACCACTCCACGGTGAACAGGCAGTCCCTCATCCCTTGCCCTGCCGCGAGCTGCTCGACCGGTACGGGGCGTGTCACCAGGGCGTCGATCGAGGCCACCGGGGCGCCGGTGGGGTCGTACACCTGGACGGTCACCGTGTCCTCGCCCGTCCGGCGCACCCGTACGCGGAGCGCGGAGGCGCCCGCCGTCCGCAGGGTCACTCCGCTGAGGGTGAAGGGCAGGGCCGGGGTCGCCGTGCGGAACGCGTCGTCGGGGAGGAACGTCATGGACTGGAGTGCCGCGTCCAGCAGGGCCGGATGCAGGCCGTACTCGGCCGCCTCCGATGCGGCGCCCTCGGGCAGGGCCACTTCGGCGAAGACCTCGTCGCCGCGTCGCCACGCCGCTCGCAGGCCCTGGAACACCGGGCCGTACGCGTAGCCCCGGCCGGTGAAGTCGTCGTACACCTCGGAGACCGACGGCAACGAGACCGCGTCTCGCGGTGGCCACTGAGTGAGCGCCTCCACGTCCTCGGGAGCGGAGGCAGTCGCGGCCAACGTGCCGCTTGCGTGACGGGTCCAGCCGTCAGCAGCAGCCGACTCGGCACGGGCGTACACGCCTACCAGCCGCCGACCGGACTCATCGGACGCACCGACCCGCACCTGAACCTGCGCCCCGCCCGAAGACGGCAACACCAACGGCGCATGCAAGGTCAGCTCCTCGACCTCACCGCACTCCACCTCATCGCCCGCCCTCACCACCAGCTCCACGAACGCGGCGGCAGGCAGGATCGTCGTACCGGCGATCGCGTGATCCGCCAGCCACGGCTGCTCGGCCAGGGACAGGCGACCCGTCAGCGTCACCCCGCCCGACTCCGGATCCGTGACCACCGCCCCGAGCAGCGGATGTTCCGCCCCGAGGAGTCCCGCGCGGGTCACGTCCCGGGGGTGGGACGCCTCCAGCCAGTAGCGCTCGCGCTGGAAGCTGTAGGTCGGCAGGTCCACGCGTCGTGCGCCCGAAGCCGAGAACAGCGCCGCCCAGTTCATCGTCGTGCCCCGGACGAACAGTTCGGCGAGCGCGGTCAGCGCGGCGGTTGGTTCGGGGTGGCCGGGCCGCATGAGGGACACCGCCAGTGGGGCCTTCCTGGCGTCGCCCGTCGCGCCCGCCGCCGCGTCGGTCGGGTCCGGCAGGCAGTCCTGGGTCATCGCCATGGCCGTGGTGTCGGGGCCGATGCCGACGAAACGTGTCACGCCGTCGGCGGCAAGTCGGCGGATCGCCTCCTGGAAGCGGACCCGGTCGCGTACCTGGCGGGTCCAGTGGTCGGGTGAGCGGAGGTCGGCCGGGGAGACGCGTTCGCCGGTGGCGGTGGAGGTGAGCGGGGTGTGCGGTTCGTGGTACTTGACGCTTTCCAGGACCTGGCGGAACGGTTCGAGGATCGGGTCCATGTGCGCGGAGTGGAAGGCGTGGCCGACCCGGAGTCTCTTGGTCTTCCAGCCCTGCCGCGCGCACAGGTCCGCCGTCTCGGTCACGGCCGTCGCGTCGCCGGAGACGACCACGGACGTGGGGCCGTTGACCGCCGCGATCTCGGCGCGGTCCGGGAGCAGGGGTGCGATCTCGTGTTCGGGGGCGGCCACCGAGAGCATCGCGCCGCCCTCCGGCAGTTCGCTCATGAGCAGGCCGCGGGCCGCGACCACCCGGCAGGCGTCGGTCAGCGACCACAGGCCCGCGACATGGGCGGCGGCGATCTCCCCGATGGAGTGGCCGACCACCGCGTCGGGGCGGATCCCCCAGTGCTCCAGCAGCCGTGCGAGCGCGACCTCCACGGCGAAGAGCGCGGGCTGGGTCCACTCGGTCCGGTCGAGCAGCTCCGGCTCGTCGAAGATCACCGGCAACAGCGGGCCGGGCAGCAGGCCCTCGAAGGCCGCGCACACCTCCCGCAGCGCGTCCGCGAACACGGGGTATGTCTCGGCCAGTTCGCGGCCCATGCCGACGCGCTGGGTGCCCTGGCCGGCGAAGACGAACGCGGTCGGTTCCTCGAGCACCGCGCCCGAGGTACCCGCCGTTGAGTTCCCTGTGCCGGACGTGCCACGGATCACCGAGGGGTTGTCCCGGCCCTCGGCCAGGTCGCGCGCCCCGGCCAGCAGCGTCTCCCGGTCCGTGCCGAGGACCACCGCCCGGTGGCCGAAGACCGAGCGGGAGGCCGCCAGGGAGTAGCCGGTGTCGGCCGCGTTCTCCACCGGATGGGCGGCCAGTCGTCCGGCCTGGCCCCGCAGCGCGGTCTCGCTCTGCGCCGAGATCACCCACGGCACCACACCGGGATCCGCGACGCCACCGGCCACGACGGGGCCCCCGGCCGACGACGGCGTCGCCGCCGGCGCCGGCGCCTCTTCGAGGATCACATGCGCGTTCGTGCCGCTGATACCGAACGACGACACGCCCGCCCGCCTCGGCCGTTCGCCGCGCGCCCACGCGTGCTCCTCCCGCATCACCTCCACGGCGCCCGCAGACCAGTCGACCTCGGCCGTCGGCTCGGCCACGTGCAGGGTCGGCGGGACGACGCCGTGCTCCAGGGAGAGCACCATCTTCATCACGCCGGCGACGCCCGCGACGGCCTGGGTGTGCCCGAGGTTCGACTTCACCGAGCCGAGCAGCAGCGGCCGTTCGCGGTCCTGGCCGTACGTCTCGATCAGGGCCTCCGCCTCGATCGGGTCACCGAGCCTCGTCCCCGTCCCGTGCGCCTCCACGACGTCGACGTCGGCGGGGCGGAGGCGGGCGGCGGCCAGGGCCTGCCGGATCACGCGCTGCTGCGCCGGGCCGTTGGGCGCCGTCAGCCCGTTCGACGCACCGTCCTGGTTCACCGCACTGCCCCGCACCACCGCCAGCACCCGATGCCCGCTACGCAGCGCATCCGACAGACGCTCCACCACCAGGACCCCGACGCCCTCGGAGAACGCGGTGCCGTCCGCCCCGTCCGCGAACGCCTTGCACAGGCCGTCGGGGGCCAGACCGCGCTGGCGGCTGAACTCGATGAACACGTTCGGCGTCGACATGACGACGACCCCGCCCGCGAGTGCCATCGAGCACTCTCCCTGGCGCAGGGACTGGCTGGCGAGGTGCAGGGCTACCAGGGAGGAGGAGCAGGCGGTGTCGACGGTGACGGCGGGGCCCTCCAGGCCGAGCGCGTACGAGACGCGCCCGGAGGCCACGCTCGCCGTGCTGCCGGTCATCAGGTAGCCCTCCAGGTCCGCCGGGGCTTCGGCGACGCGGGAGAGGTAGTCCTGGTAGGAGGCGCCGAGGAACACTCCGGTGTCGCTGCCGCGCGACTCGGCGGTGACGCCCGCCCGTTCGAGTGCCTCCCACGCGGTCTCCAGGACCAGCCGGTGCTGGGGGTCCATGGCGACGGCCATGCGCGGGGCGATCCCGAAGAACTCGGCGTCGAAGTAGGCGGCGTCGTGGAGGAAGCCGCCGGTGCGGACGTACGACTTGCCGGGCGCGGCGGGGTCCGGGTCGTACAGGGCGTCGGCGTCCCAGCCGCGGTCGGCGGGGAAGTCGGAGAGCACTCCGGCGCCGGAGGTGAGGTGCCGCCACAGGTCCTCGGGGGTGGTGATGCCGCCGGGGAAGCGGCACGCCATGCCGACGATCGCGATCGGTTCGGGAGTGCCGCTCTCCGCCTCGGCGAGTCGCCGGCGCGTCTCCTGGAGGTCGGCCGTGACCCGCTTCAGATAGTCGCGGAGCTTGTCCTCGTTGCCCATCTCGACACCACGCATTCAGAGTTCAGGATCCGATCCGGTCGGGCTTCCGGCGGCGGGGCGGGGGCTGCCGCGCTTGCTTCGGGAGAGCCGAGACCGTTTTCTTCGGGACAGCCGCGGTCGTTTCTTCGGGAGACGCCGTGGGCGTTTCCTCAGGAGACGCCGAGGTCGTTGTCGATGAGGTCGAACAGTTCGTCGTCGCTGGTGACGTCGTAGGCCGTTCGGTCCTGACTCTCCGGGTCCGGGGCCGCGGCGCCGGTCCAGTGGAGGAGCATCGACTGCAGACGGGTGGTGACCCGGGACCGGTCGGCGGCCGGCAGGGCCACGGAGGCGAGCAGATCCTCCAGCCGGCCCAGCTCGTCCTGTACGGCCGTGAGCGGGGTGTCGGTGGTGCCGACGAGTCGGCTGCCGAGGTGCCGGGCGAGCGCGTCCGGGGTGGGATGATCGAACACCACCGCCGAGGGGAGTTTGACGCCGGTGGCGGCGCTGAGCCGGTTGCGCAGTTCGACGCCGGTCACCGAGTCCATGCCGAGTTCGCGCAGCGCGCGGTCGGCGGGGATGTCCCGGGCGTCCTCGTGGCCGAGGACGACGGCGAGGTGGTCGCACACCAACTGCAGCAGTGCGCGGGCGCGTTCGGCTGCCGACAGGGACTTCAGGCGGTCCGTGAGGGGGCGTTCGCCGACCGCTCCGGCGTCGGCCACGGAGGTCATCTCGTCGAGGATCCGCCGCACTTCGGGGATGTCGTCGAACATGCGGCTGGGCCTGGCCGCCGTGAACGCGGTGTGGAAGCGCGGCCAGTCGATGTCCGCGACCGCCATGAACGACTCGTCCAGGTCCAGCGCGCGCCGCAGTCCGTCGAGGGCCAACTCCGGTGCCATGGCGGGGATTCCGTGCCGGACGAGCAGTCCGCCGACCGGCCCTTCGGCCATGCCGCCGCCCGCCCAGGCGCCCCACGCGATGGAGGTGGCGGGCTTGCCCTCCAGCCTGCGCCGTTGGGCGAGCGCGTCCAGGAAGGCGTTGCCGGGCGCGTAGTTGCCCTGGCCGGGCAGGCCGACCGTGCCGCCGAGGGAGGAGAACAGCACGAAGGCGGAGAGGTCGAGGTGGGCGGTCAGCTCGCTCAGGTTGAGCGCACCGCCGACCTTGACCCGCAGGACGCGGTCGATCTGCTCGGGTCGGAGTGCGTCGATCGGACTGTCGTCCAGGACGGCCGCGGTGTGCACGACGACGGTCAGCGGCAGATCCTCGGGGACAGCGTCGATGACCTGCGCGAGGGCGGCCCGGTCGGAGACGTCACAGGCCACGGCGCTCGCCCGCACGCCCATCGCGTTGATCTCCTCCACGAGTCCAGCCGCGCCCGGCGCCTGAGGGCCACTGCGGCTGAGGAGCAGGACGTTCTCCACGCCCTGCCCGGCCAGCCAGCGGGCGACCTGCGCGCCCAGCGCCCCGGTGCCGCCGGTGACCAGGGCCGTTCCGTGCAGCTTCTGGGGTGCGGTGGGGGGTCCGGCCGGCGCTTCCGCCCGTACGAGGCGGCGGGCGAAGGTCCCCGAGCGCCGGATCGCCACCTGGTCCTCGCCCGAGCCCGGGGCGGCGGCCAGCACGGCGCACAGCCGGTCGGCCAGCCGCTCGTCGGCGGGACCTTCGGGTACCTCGATGCTCCCACCCCACCGGGTCGGATGCTCCAGGGAGTAGATACGCCCCATACCCCACACCGCCGATTGCCCGATCCCCGGAAGCCGGTCCCCGTCCGTCACCACGGCCGAGCCCCGGGTCACACACCACAGCGGCACGTCCAGGCCGACGTCCGCCAGTGCCTGGGCCAGCAGAATCGTCCCGGTGAGGCCGGTACCGATGGGCTGGTCCGGTTCGCCGCCGCGATCGGCCAGGGCCAGGAGGGACAGCACGCCTACGACGTCCGAGGCCCGGCCCTCCAGCGCCGACCGCACCGTGTCGGCGACCGCCGCCCGGCTGGTGTCCTCGGCGCGGATCTCGCAAGGGATCACCTCGGCGCCCGCCCGGGCGAGGGCCTGGCCGGCGGCCGACGTCCACTCGTGGTCGCCGAAGCCAGGTGGGGTGAACAGGAGCCAGGTTCCGTGTAGTTGTGGCTTCGGCGGCTCGTCGACGCGGTGCCATGCGACGCGGTAGGTGCAGGAGTCCAGGGGGGCCGGGTCTCGGCGGGGGGTGCCGCCGTGTGTGGTGGGGGTGGCGTCCAGCCAGTAGCGCTTGTGCTGGAAGCTGTAGGTCGGCAGGTCCACCTGCTGTGCGCCCGTGTTCGTGAAGAACTCGGCCCAATCCACGCCGATGCCCTGTACGTGGGCCTGGGCGAGGGAGGTGGTGAAGCGGGCCAGGCCGCCTTCGTCTCGGCGGAGGGTGCCCAGGACGACGCCCGTGTCTTCGAGGGCCTCGTCGAGTGTGTCCTGGACCGGGGGGACAAGGACCGGGTGAGGGCTGACCTCGATGAACGCGTCGAAGCCGTCCTCTGCCAGCCCCCGTACCGTCTCCTCCAGTTCCACCGTCTGACGCAGATTGCGGTACCAGTACCCGGCATCCAGACCACCGGTCTCCAGCAGACCAGCGGTCACCGTCGAGTAGAAGGGAACCTCCGCCTTCCTCATCACCACCGGCGCCAACGCGTCCAGCAACTCGGCCTGTATGTCCTCGACATGAGCCGAGTGCGAGGCATAGTCCACCGCGACCCTGCGCGCGTCGATGCCATCGGCCTCACACCGGGCCAGCAACTCCTCCAGCGCCGCCACATCACCGGACACCGTCACCGAACGAGGCCCGTTCACCGCAGCGACACCGACAGCCCCGGACCACGGCACCAGCAACAGCCGTACCGCATCCACCGGCAGCGGCACCGACACCATCCCGCCCCGACCCGACAACACATTCAGCAGACGGCTGCGCTCAGCCACCACCCGGGCACCGTCCTCCAGCGACAACACCCCAGCCACCACAGCCGCCGCGATCTCACCCTGAGAATGCCCCACCACAGCTGCCGGCTCGACACCCAACGACCGCCACAACCGGCCCAGACCCACCATCACAGCCCACAACACCGGCTGCACCACATCAACCCGCTCAAGCCCCGGCGAGCCGTCCACCCCACGCAGAACATCGACCAGCGACCAGCCCGTCAACGGCGCCAGCACCTCATCGCACGCGACGATCTGGTCCCGGAAGGTCTCGGATTCCTCCAGCAGACCCGCAGCCATCCCCACCCACTGCGACCCCTGCCCCGGGAACACGAACACAGCACGGCGAACACCACCGCTGTGGCCTCGTACGACACCTGCCGTCTCCCGACCCTCGGCCAGAGCACGGACCCCCGCCAACAATGACTCCCGGTCACTTCCGAGAACCACAGCCCGGTGATCCAGCAGCGAACGCGAAGTCGCCAGGGAGTAGCCCACATCCACAACAGCGGCTTCCTCATGCGCCACCAGCCGCTGGGCCTGGCCCCGCAACGCCGCCTCACTCCGAGCCGAGACCACCCACGGCACAACGCCCAGTACCGAGTCACCGACAACCACCGGCTCCTCGACCAGCGGCGCCTCCTCCAAGATCACATGCGCATTCGTCCCGCTGATCCCGAACGACGACACCCCCGCCCGCCGAGGCCGCTCGACCTCCGGCCACGACCGCCGCTCCCGCACCAACTCCACGGCCCCCGCCGACCAGTCCACCTCCCACGTCGGCTCATCCACATGAAGCGTCGCGGGAACCACACCCTGCCGCAGCGACAGCACCATCTTGATCACACCCGCCACACCCGCAGCCGCCTGCGCATGACCGATGTTCGACTTCAACGAGCCGAGCAGCAGAGGATGTTCGCGGTCCGGGCCGTACGCGGCGATCAGAGCCTCCGCCTCGATCGGGTCGCCCAGCCTCGTCCCCGTCCCGTGCGCCTCCACGGCGTCCACGTCACCGGGCCGCAAGCCGGCGGAAGCCAGAGCCTGGCGGATCACCCGCTGCTGCGCCGGACCGTTGGGGGCGGTGAGGCCGTTGGACGCGCCGTCCTGGTTCACCGCGGTGCCCCGTACCACCGCCAACACTCGATGCCCACGACGCCGCGCATCCGACAAACGCTCCACCACCAGGACTCCGACGCCCTCGGCCAGGCCGAATCCGTCGGCCCCGGCGCCGAACGCCTTGCAGCGGCCGTCCGCCGCCAGCCCCCGCAGACGGCTGAACTCCGTGAAGACTGCGGGACTGGACATGGCCATCACACCGCCGGCCAACGCCAGCGAGCAGTCACCGCCGCGCAGGGCCTGGACGGCGAGGTGCAGGGCGACCAGCGACGACGAGCACGCCGTGTCCACGCTCACCGCAGGGCCCTCCAGGCCAAGGGCGTACGCGACACGTCCCGAGGCGACGCTGGCCGCGTTGCCGGTGACACGGTATCCGGCGACCTCGGCGTCCTGGTCCCAGACGCGGGGGCCGTAGCCGCCGTCGCTGATGCCGGTGAACACGCCCGTCCGGCTCTCCCGCAGTGAGTCGGGGTCGATGCCGGCCCGCTCCAACGCCTCCCAGGACGTCTCCAGGAGCAGACGCTGCTGCGGATCCATCGCCAGCGCCTCGCGAGGCGAGATCCCGAAAAAGCCGGCATCGAATCCCGCTATGTCCTCGATGAAGCCGCCTTGGGCCGAGTACGTCGTCCCGGCCCGTTCCGGATCGGGGTCGTACAGTCCCGCCACGTCCCAGCCGCGGTCCGTGGGCAGTCCGGAGATCGCGTCCCCGCCCACCAGCAGCAGCTGCCACAGGTCCTCGGGGGAGGTCACGCCGCCGGGGAGTCGGCAGGCCATGCCGACGATGGCGATCGGGTCGTCGTCGGGGGCGGTGGCGGGCCGGGGTTCCGCAGTGGCCGGGAGCGGGGTGTCGCCCAGGAGTCGGGTGCGCAGGTGGGCGGCGAGGGCGGCCGGGGTGGGGTGGTCGTAGATGAGGGTGGACGGCAGTGAGAGACCGGTCGCTATGCCGAGGTCGTTGCGGAGTTCGACGGCGGTGAGCGAGTCGAAGCCCAGGTCCTTGAAGGCGCGTCCGGTGTCGACGGCGTCGGCGGCGCGATGGCCGAGCACGGCGGCGGCGCGGGCGCGGACCAGGTCGCGGAGAGTGCGGTCCTGCTCGGCGGCGGGGAGCGCGGCGAGCCGCGAGGTGAGGGAGTCGTCCGACTGGGTGTGCCCGGGGGTGTCCGGGCTCGCTGTCGTGGTCGCGCGCAGTTCGGGCAGGGCGCGCAGCAGGGCTCGGGGGCGTCCGGCGGTCATGGTCTGGCCGGGGTTGGTCCAGTCGAAATCGCCGAGGAAGAGGAAGGTTTCGTCGTGGTCGAGTGACTGCTGGAGTGCGGCGAGGGCGAGGCCGGGGTCGATGGTGCGGCCGCCGCGGCGGCGCAGGAGCCCTTCGACGGTGCTGTGCGCGGCCATGCCGTCGCCCGCCCAATGGGCCCAGGCGACGGAGAGGGCGGGGGTGCCCTCGGCGCGCAGGACGTGGGCGTAGGCGTCGAGGCGGGCGTTGCCGGGGGCGTAGTTGCCCATGCCGGCCATGCCGAGGGTGCCGGCGATGGAGGAGAACAGGACGAGAGCAGTCAGGTCGAGGTGCCGGGTGGCGTGGTGGAGGTGCTCGGCTCCGGCCGCCTTGACCCGGAGGACCGTGTCCATGTGGGCGGGGGTGAGTTCGTCCAGGACCGCGTCGTCGAGTACGGCCGCCGTGTGGAAGACGGCGGTCAGGGGCAGTTCGGCGGGGACGTTCGCCACAAGGTCCGCCACGGCGTCCCGGTCAGCCATGTCGCAGGCGGCGATGGTCACCCGGCTGCCGAGGGCGGTGAGTTCGGCGGCCAGTTCGGCGGCGCCCTCGGCCTCGGGGCCGCGGCGGTTGGTGAGCAGGAGGTGAGGGGCGTGGTTGCGGGCGAGCCAGCGGGCGGTGTGGGCCCCCAGGCCGCCGGTGCCGCCGGTGACGAGAACGGTGCCCTCGGGCCGCCAGTGGCGCGGCGGTACGCGGGTGCCGAGCGGGGCTCGGGTCAGTCGGCGGGCATACAGGCCGGTGGGACGCAGGGCGAGTTCGTCCTCGGGGGTTTCCGTGCCCTTGGCCGCCCTGTCGTTGGCCACTGTGTCTTTGGCCAGTGCGGCCGCGAGCCTGGTCCTGCTCCGCCGGTCCCAGGTATCCGGTACGTCGATCACTCCGCCCCAGGCCCGACCGTGCTCGGCGGCGGCCACCGGCGCCAGGCCCCACACCATGGCCTGCTCGGGGCTGGTCACCGGGTCGGCCAAGCCGGACGAGACGGCGCCACGGGTGACGCACCAGAGGGGCGCGGCGGTGGCGGTGTCGCCGAGGGCCTGGAGGAGGGTGACGGTATCGGCCGTGCCGGTGGGGACGTCGGGGTGCTCGGGATGGCGTCCCGTGGCGAGGGCCAGCAGGGAGATCACGCCGGTGAGTCCGGCGGCCGTGCCGGGCTCGCCCGGTCCGGCGGCGGGCGAGGCGGCCTCGGCGATCCGTGCGGCCAGGTCGGCGCGGTCGGCCACGGGTCCGGTGAGCACCAACGGGAGGGCGCGGCCCCCGTGCTCGGCCAGCGCCTCTTCGATGGCGAGACGGGCGGGGTCGGCGGTGGCCTCTGCGGGGACGACCAGCAGCCAGGTGCCGTCGAGTGCGGGGGTCTGTCGGTCGGGTACGGGCGTCCAGTCGAGGCGGTAGCGCCAGGAGTCGAGGGTGGTGCTGTCCCGGCCGCGCCGCCGCCAGGCCGACAGGGCGGTCAGCAGCGCCCCCAGTGACTCCTCCTGGGCGGGGTCGGCCAGCTCCAGGGTGCGGGTGAGAGCCGACAGGTCGCCCTGTTCCACGGCGTCCCAGAATCCGTCCGCCGAGGTGTCGGCCCGCGGTGTCGTGGGCCGGGTCCGTTCCGGCCAGAAGCGGTCGCGTTGGAAGGCGTACATCGGCAGCGGGACGCGGTGGCGGGTGCCGACGAGGGCGGCCCAGTCGGGGCGGACGCCGTGGACGTGCAGGTGGGCCAGCGCGGTCACGGCGCGGACCCGGCCGCCCTGATCCCGGCGGAGCGTGCCGACGGCGACGACGCCTTCGTGTCCGGCGGCCTCGGCGGTGGCCTCGATGCCGCCCGTGAGCACGGGGTGCGGGCTCACCTCTACGAAGACACGGTGGCCTGCGTCCAGGAGCGCGGCCACGGTCTGCTCGAAGCGGACGGGTGCGCGGAGGTTGCGGTACCAGTAGGCGGCGTCGAGCGGAGGGGCTTCGTGGCTCTGGACCGTGTCGCCCGCATCGCCCGCGTCGCCCGTGTCGACGGTGGAGTGGAAGGGGACGGTGGGCGGGCCCGGCGTGAGCGGTGCCAGTGCGTTCAGCAGCTCGTCCTCCAGCCGCTCCACCTGGGCGGAGTGCGAGGCGTAGTCCACGGGGATACGGCGGGCCCGTACGCCCTCGTCGGTCAGCTCGGCCAGCAGTTCGTCCAGGGCTTGCGACTCGCCGGACACGACGACGGATTCGGGCCCGTTGACGGCGGCGATCTGCACCCGGCCGCCCCAGGGGGCGAGCCGGTCGGTCAGGTCGGCCTCGGGCAGGGACACGGAGGCCATACCGCCCCGGCCGGCGAGGCTGCGGGCGATGGCCCGGGAGCGCAGGGCGACGACACGGGCACCGTCCTCCAGGGACAGGGCCCCGGCCACCACGGCCGCTGCGATCTCGCCCTGGGAGTGGCCCACCACCGCGGCGGGTTCGATGCCGTAGGAACGCCAGAGTGCGACGAGAGAGACCATCACCGCCCACAGCGCGGGCTGCACGACGTCGACCCGTTCCAGCAGTTCCGCGTCGGCGAGGGCCTCCCTGAGCGACCAGTCGGTGAACTCGGCCAGTGCGGTCGCGCAATCGTCGAGGGCTTGCGCGAACACCGGCTCGGAGGCGAGGAGTTCGAGTGCCATGCCGGTCCACTGGGTGCCTTGACCGGGAAAGACGAACACCGGGTGTGCCGCATCCGCGGTGACCCCGGTGGCCGGGCCGCGCACGATCGCGGGGTGCGGTCCGCCGTCGGCGAGGGCCCGCAGGCCGTCCCGCAGAGACGCCGAGTCGGAGGCGACCACGGCCGCGCGGTGGGGCAGCGCGGCGCGGGTGGTGGCGAGGGAGTACGCCAGGGCGGCCGGGTCGGGGTCCGTGGCGAGGTGGGTCAGCAGGCGGTCGGCTTGGGCGCGCAGGGCCTGCGGGGTGCGGGCGGAGAGGACGTACGGGAGGGGGCCGGGGCGGTGATCGATCGGCTCGTCGGAGAGGTCCGCCGGAGCCGCTTCCGGGACCGGAGCATCCTCCAGGGCCTGAGCTCTCTCCGGAACCGGCGCCTCCTCCAGGATCACGTGCGCGTTGGTGCCGCTCACGCCGAACGACGAGACGCCCGCCCGCCGCGGCCGGTCGGCGGCCCGCGGCCATGGCACGGGGGCGACGGCAGGCCGGAGTGGCCCGTTCTGCCAGTCGATGTACGGGGTGGGTTCGTCGGCGTGCAGGGTGCGTGGGATGAGTTCGTGGCGTAGGGCCAGCACCGTCTTGACGACGCCGGTGACTCCGGCGGCGGCCTGGGTGTGGCCGAGGTTGGACTTGACCGAGCCCAGCCAGAGGGGACGGTCCTGCGGCCGGGGTCCGGCGTAGGCGGCGGCGAGGGCCTGGCCCTCGATGGGGTCACCGAGGCGGGTTCCGGTGCCGTGGGCCTCGATGGCGTCCACGTCGGCGGGTGCAAGCCGGGCGTCGGTGAGGGCGTCGCGGATGACGCGCTGCTGGGCGGGGCCGTTGGGGGCGGTGAGGCCGTTGGAGGCGCCGTCCTGGTTGATCGCCGAGCCACGGATCACTGCCAGGACCTGGTGTCCGGCGACGCGGGCGGCCGAGAGCCGCTCCAGCAGGACCAGGCCGACGCCCTCGGCGAGGCCGAAACCGTCGGCGTGGGCGGAGAACGCCTTGCAGCGGCCATCGGCGGAGAGCGCGCCCTGCCGGGAGAACTCCTCGAACATGCCGAGCCCCGACATGACCGTCACCCCACCGGCGACGGCGAGTTCGCACTCCCCGGAGCGCAGGGCGCGTACCGCGAGGTGGAGAGCGACGAGGGAGGAGGAGCATGCGGTGTCGACGGTGACGGCGGGGCCCTCGAAGCCATAGAGGTAGGCGAGTCGGCCGGAGAGGACGCTGCCGGTGTTGCCGGTGAAGACATAGCCGCCGGTCTCGGAGCTGTCGTCGAGTTGGGGACCGTAGTCCATGGCCATGGCGCCGATGAAGACGCCGGTGCGGCTGCCGCGCAGGGGCCCCGGGTCGACGCCGGCGTCCTCGAAGGTCTCCCAGGAGGTCTCCAGGAGGAGGCGTTGCTGCGGGTCCATGGCGAGGGCCTCGCGGGGGTTCACGCCGAAGAAGGCGGCGTCGAAGAGCGGAGCGTCGTACAGGAAGCCCGCCTCGCCCTGGTGGACGCGGCCTCCGGCGCCGGGCCGGTGCTCGCCGGTGAGGTCCCAGCCCCGGTCGGTGGGGAAGGCGGTAACGGCGTCGGTTCCCGCCGTGAGTGTCTGCCACAGGGCGTCGGGGCCGGTGATGCCGCCGGGCAGTCGGCAGCCGATGCCGACGATGACCACGGGGTCCTCGGCGTCCGACGGGTCACCTGTCGCGGGGGCCGGGGCGGGCTCGGTGGGCGGGGACAGTAGGGCGGTGCGCAGGTGGGCGGCGAGGGCGGCTGGGGTGGGGTGGTCGAAGGCCAAGGTGACGGGGAGGGTGGTGTCGAGGGCGGCGCAGAGCCGGTTGCGCAGGGTCAGCGCGCTCGCCGAGTCGATGCCGCAGTCGCGGAAGGTCCGGTCCGCGACCACGGCGTCGGTGGCGGGCAGGTCGAGGGCGAAGGCCGTCTGACGGCGGACCAGGTCCTCCAGTAGGGCGTGTTGCGCGGCGGCGGTGAGGGTGGTCAGCCGGTCGATGAGGGCGGGTCGGGCGTCGGCCGAGGCCACAGCGGGCTCTTCCGGACGGGGGCCGGGCAGCGCCACGAGTGATCCGGGACGGCGGCCGTACAGCACGGTCCAGTCCGGGGTGACGCCGTCGACGTACAGCTCCCCCAGGGTGCGCAGCACGCGCTCGGCGCCCGCGTCGCCGCGCCGCACGGAGCCCCGGGTGACGGCGGGCGCGCCGGTGGCCTCGATGGTGGACTGCATGGCGGCGGTGAGCACCGGATGCGGGCTGACCTCCAGCAGGACCCGGGCGCCGGTGGCCAGGACCGCTCGGGTGCCCTGCTCGAACAGGACGGTGCTGCGCAGGTTGCGGCACCAGTAGTCGGCGTCGAGCGGTACGTCCGGGGCGAGCAGTCGGCCTTCGAGGGCGGAGCAGAACGGCAGCCGGGCCGGGCGGGGGCGCAGCGCGGCCAGGTCGTTGCGCATGCGGGGGGTGATGCGGTCGATGTGGGCTGAGTGCGCGGCGAGGCCCACGGCGATCAGTCGGGCCTGGAGGCCGTCGTCGAGGAGTTCGCGGTGCAGGGCGTGGACGGCGTCGGTGTCGCCCGAGATGGTGACCGAGGCGGGGCCGTTGAGCCCGGCGACGTCGAGCCGGCCGGCGTACCGGTCGTGGCTGAGCCGGGACAGGACGGCCTCGGCGGGCGCGAGCACCGACAGCATCTCGCCCTGGCCGGACAGTTCGGCCTGGGCACGGCTCCAGTGGGCGATCACCCGGGCGCCGTCATCCAGGGTGAGCGCGTCGGCGACCACGGCCGCGACGACCTCGCCCATGCTGTGGCCCAGCACGGCCGCGGGTTCGGTGCCGTACGACTGCCAGAGGGCGGCCAGCGAGAGCATCACCGCCCACAGCGCCGGCTGGGCGACCTCGGGGCGGTCGAGCAGGGCGGTGTCGGGGGTGCCGAGCAGGGTGTCGGCGAGCGGCCAGCCGTCGACGTACGGTTCGAGGGCCTGGACGCACTCGTCCATACGGGCCCGGAACGCGGGCGCGGCGCCGTAGAGCGCGCTCGCCATGCCGGGCCACTGGGGGCCTTGACCGGGGAAGACGAACACCGGGCCGTCCGCTGCTCCCTGTCCGTCGCCGACCGGGGTGCCCACGGTCACGCCGGTGCCGTCACGGCCTTCGGCGAGGTCGGTGAGGCGGGCGAGGAGCGTGGCGTGGTCGGCGGCGAGGAGGGCCGCGCGATGGACGGCGGAGGGTGTGTGCGCCAGGGTGGCCGCCACTTCGGTGAGGCTCCACTCCGGGTGCGCGGCGAGGGTGTCCCGCAGCCGGCCCGCGTACGTCCGGAGGGACGCCGCGCTGTCCGCCGACAGCACCAACGGCACGGTCGCCGGCGCGGGTTCGGGGCGGGGGCTGCTGGTCATCGTCCACCTCGTCCTGTCGCATGTACGCGGTGAGAGGGCACCGGGGGCTGCCGCCGGTCCCGTGCTCCGAAGAGGTCGGCTCGCGCCTGCCGGACCTGGGCCCCAGCACAACAGGGGCGGGCGCGCCGCGGCTTGCGTCCCGGTCGCAGATTTCCGCGCCCCGGTGGGCACACGGTGCCTACCGGGGCGTTGGCCGGGCGGGTTCGCGGGCCGGCCGGGGTTCGCAGGCCGACTGAGTCAGGTGATCCAGGTGACGCTGGGCCGTACGCCCCACAGGGCGAGGCTGTAGTCCTCGAGGATGATCGGCTGGTTGAGGGCGGTGTGGCGGCTGCCGATGGCCAGGTCCCGCCAGTAGCGCTGGAGGGGGTCGGACAGCCGGAAGCTGCTCGCGCCGTTGACGTCGAGCAACTTCTCCACGCCTTGGCGAGCGTGTTGCAGCGCGGACGCCATGTGCATCCTGATCTCCGCGCGCTCCACCCAGGGCGTCGGCTCGTCGTGCGCGCGGCCGTCCAGTCGTTCGGCGGCGTGCCTCATGTGCAGGACGGCGCTGTCGACGAGGTGCTTGGCCTCGGCGTAACGCATCCGCATCACCGGGGAGTCGGTGACGGATTCGTAGGGGGTCGTGCTGATCGGCCGTTTCTTCCGGGTGAGCGCCTCGGTGACGACGTCCAGGGCGCCCCGGGCGGCGCCCACGACGGACGACAGCGACAGCAGGCTGCCCGCGGTGACGTCGCTGGGCCGCTGGTCCTCGTCGCGCAGCAGGTCCGCGATGGCGTTGGTCACGGTCCGGTACTCGGGGATGAAGAGGTCCTCGACGACGATGGTCTGGGTGCCCGTGCCGGACATGCCGCTGACCTGCCAGGTCCGTTCGATGGTGACGTCGCTCGTCGGCGCGACGGCGTTCACGGCGGCGACGAGGTTCTGCTCCTCGTCGAAGACGGGGACGCCGAGGAACACCACCCACTCGGAGATCTCGCACCCCGAACTCCACGGGAAGCGGCCGGAGATGAGGGTGCCGTCGTCCGTCTTGCGCGCGGTCGAGCCGGAGAGGCTGTTGGTGGACAGGACGAGCGTGTCGGGGTCGTCCTTGAACATGTACGCGCGCGCCTGCTCATTCACCTGCCAGGCGAAGTCGGCCGAGGCCGCGTCGTTGGCGAGAATCCAGCCGGTCGACGGGCACCCCCGGCCGACCTCCGAGATGATCTCCACGAGCGTCGGCAGGCCCAGCTCCAGACCGCCGAACTCGGCCGGTTTGGTCAGCCGGAACAGTCCGGCCTCACGCAGGGCCCGGATGTTCTCGGGCACGGGGTTGCCGTCGCGTTCCGTACGCTCGGCGTTGGCCCGCAGCAGCGGGATCAACTCTCGTGCGGCGGCGATGAGTTCGGGGTCGGTCACCGGTTTCTCGGTGACGGTGTCGGCGGTCACGGATCTCCTCCTGGGTGCCGGGGCGTGCTGAGTCGGTCGCGCGTCACGGGGACGACGGGCCGTCGGGTCGGGAGTGCGCCGGGGTCTGACTGACGACTCCCGTGGTCGCCCGGAGGGCGGCCTCGCCGCGAGAGTGCGTGTATGGCGTCGCGAGACGCACGGGAATGGTCGGACAGATCCCGGCTTCGGCTTACGAGGAGACCGGGCCGTCGGGCAGCGTGAAGCCGTGCCGATCCGCCAGGTCCGCCATCGCCCGGGCGTGCCGGGCGGTGAGGACGGAACCCGGGTGCCCCGGACGCGCGTCCGTGAGGGCGAGAGCGGCGGTCTCGGCCACTCCCGCGGGCACCAGCCCCTCACCGACCGCGCCCCGGATGCCCATGGGCAGGCTCTCGCCGTTGGGCGTGGCCAGGAGGTCGCCGCGTAGCCAGGTCACGTCGACGCGCGCGGGCCGGGACCCGGCCGCGGGGATTCCGGTCTCGCAGACCACCGCGCCCTCGCGCAACTGCGCGTGGCACGCGGGAGGCAGCGGTCCGGCGGTCGCGGACAGGACCGCGTGGGCTTGCCGGAGTGCCGTGGGGTCCTCGGTGACGTGTACCCAGAAGTCGTCGCCATGGCGTTCGTCGACGTACGCGGCGATGAGGTCGCCGCTGGGTTCGTCGCCGGGGCGGCCGTCGCGGAGCCAACCGTCGATCAGGGGTTCCTTGGCGAGCAGGGCCGGGACGCCCCGAAGCTCGCCGCCTTCCGCGATACGCGACCACAGCTCCTGGTAGATCCGGGTGCGCGCCCCGGTGACGTCGTCTGTGACGAGGACGACCTGGGAGAAGGTGTCGGCGCCGAGTGCCGCGCAGACGGGGCCCAGATGGGTGTCGTCGGTGACCACGGCCAGGGTGAGCGGGTCGAGTTCGCCCAGCCGGGCCGCTGCCGCGCGTTCCAGGGTCCGTACGGCGGTTGCGGCCAGGAGGGCCCCGCCGCCGGTGAGGACCGTCCGGGGCACCCGCAGGACGCTCCCCTCACCCGTGGCGGACGCCGTGCAGGGGTCGAGCCCTGCGGTCCCGCAGCCGTCGCCGACGGCCGTACGGACTCGGGCGTCGAGGTCGGCGAGGACACGGTCGCGGTCTCCCGCACCGATCCGCTCGGCGGTCCGCTCCCGGGTCGCGAGAAGGGGGTAGAGGGTGAGGTCGACAGCCGTGCCCGTGGGCGAGGTGATCCGGACCGGCGGGAGGGGCGGCATATCGGTGGCGAACGACTCCTGGCGCCGGCAGTAGTCGGCGAGCCGCTCGTCGCTCAGGCCGTCCAGCGAGGGGTCGCGCTCGCGCAGGGCGGCGGCGGACGGCAGGCAGCTGATGAAGGCGGCTTTGCGTACGGCGGATTCGGTGCCCTCGGTCCCGACGCCGGCGCTTTTGGTGTCCCCCT